>NZ_JBVASJ010000049.1:0-36459 GCF_057813935.1 Pseudomonas sp. F220 | reverse complement strand
GCCAAGCGGTATTTGCAACGGGCGGCGGGATAAATCCGTCTTTAAGGCGGGGTTGACCCGAAAATCAGCAAAATGAGGGCGAAAATCGGCCCTGGAAATGCAAAATAAGGCCGGCAGGTTGAAAAAACCGGCTTGGCAATGGGGGCGGTGCGAACGGGTTAATTGTTCAGCGTCTCCCTAGAGGTGGTTTTCGGTAGAAATCGCTGGAACCAAAAAAGAGGCCGAAGCCTCAATGTCTGTCAGTTAAGCGCTGGATGCCCCCCAAAAGATCGCAGCCTTCGGCAGCTCAGGTTTTGCGCACACTCGTTATTTCAAGGGTGAGTCGGCTCGGCGTAGAAGCTGCCGCAGGCTGCGATCCTGGCAATATTACACTCGCCGAAAGACCCAGGTTTATGTCGAAGTACTGTGCATTTCTATTAACTGACTGGAATTAAGCCGAAGCCTCCCTTTTCACTACCATAAAAAGCGCGCAAAAAAAGCGCCACTCATTGAGTGCAATGCTGTTCAGTTAAGAGAACGCTGCGACCCTGTAGGAGCGAGCTTGCTCGCGATGGATGTTAACGATAACGCGTGTTTACTGGCTAAACGCGGCGCTCCTGAGTCCATCGCGAGCAAGCTCGCTCCTACAATTTCCTTAACTGAACGGTATTACACTCAATGAGTGGCGCTTTTTTGTATTTTGAGCAGGAAACGAGACGGGAATCCACGCTCTTTCTCCTTGAAAGCATCGCCGCATCGTTACTGCCGTCCCCTGATCTTGTTGTCTGTATATGTTTGCGCCTTTACATGCACCCTCGGTGCAGCGCCTGATCAGCCCGGCACTACTTGAACCGCTGCGGCGAAAACGCCCCCAGTGCTACCGCCGGCTGCAGCCCGCTGGCCTGTTCCGCGATCAACTGCCCGGTGATGGCCCCCAAGGTCAAACCTACATGGCCATGGCCGAAGTTGTAGTAGACCTGGGGCAACAGCCGCGACTGACCGAGCACCGGTTTGCTGTCGGGCAGCGACGGGCGAAAACCCATCCAGTGCGATGACGGTTCGTGGTGCAAGGTCAGGAAGCGCCGCGCGCCGTTGGCCAGGTAACGGTAGCGCCGCGGGTCCGGCCGCGCTTCAAGCCCGGCGAATTCCACAGTACCTGCCACCCGCAGCCCCTGGGCCATCGGCGTCATATAGAAGCCCCCTGCCCCCCAGCACACCGGCCGGTTGAGCAACGCTGCGGCCTGTTCGAACAGCACGTGATAGCCGCGCTCGGTGTCCTGGGGGATCTCGTCGCCCAGGGCCTTGGCCAGCGTCCGCGACCAGGCACCGGTGCACAGCACCAGACGTTCGGCATCCAGATGTTCACCGCTGGCCAGTCGCGCCACCACCCGCTCACTGTTGCCGGCACCGCGCTCGATGCCGTGCAATTCACCGCGCTGGAAGCGCCCGCCCAGTTCGATAAAGCGCTGGAACAGCTTCAGACTCAGGGCATAGGGATCGAGGGTGCGACTGACTTCAGGCAGCTCCAGGGCACAGGCAGCGCGGGCATTCAGCGCCGGTTCCAGTGTCCGTAGCTCCGGTCCGTCCACCAGACGCATCGGCACCTCGAAGGCCTGGTGGCAGGCCAACATATCGAGGGCAACCTGGCGCTCGTGACGTTCGAAGATGTACAGCGAGCCGTCATGACGCACCAAATGGTTGGCGCCAGCGTCGTCGAGCAGGGTCGCCCAGGAGCCCATGCAGGGTTTGAACAGGCTGTTCAGGTCGTGGCTGATGGCTTCGACCCGGCGTGGCGTGGAGCAGGCCAAAAAGCGCCATAACCAGGGCGCGATTTTGCCCAAATAGGCCGGTCGCACGGCCAGCGGGCTGTTCGGCCGCAGCAGCATCCCCGCGGCCTTGCGCCAGATACCGGGGGTCGCCACTGGCTCCACGGCGTAGGTAGCAAAGGTGCAAGCGTTGCCAAAAGAGGTGGCGCTGCCCGGCGGCTGGCGATCCAGCAGGGTCACTGACCAGTGCTGACGTTGCAGCCACAGGGCGGTGGCGATGCCCACCACCCCGGCGCCGACCACCAGAGCGTGGCCACGTTTGTGCGGGTGTTGGGTCACGTTCCGCTCTTGATCTGAGTCCATAGACGGCTGCTCAGGCGCATCCCGGCGGGCGACATGGTCTTGATGGGGAACAGGGTATCGAGCACCGATTGCGGCGGGTAGGCCACCGGGTTGTTGCGCAGCTGCGGTTCGATGTACGGCAGCGATGCGGCGTTGCCGTTGGGGTACTGCACGGCGTTGCTGATGTTGGCGATCACCTGCGGGTCCAGCAGGTAGTTCAAGTAGGCGTAGGCGTTATCCAGGTCCGGCGCGCCCTTTGGAATAGCCACCATGTCCACTGCCACGGTGGAACCTTCCTTGGGAATGCTGTAGCCGAGGGTCACCCCATTCTTGGCCTGCTTTGCAGTGGCCATGGCCTGCAGCACATCGCCGCTGAAGCCGATGGCCACGCAGATATTGCCGTTGGCCAGGTCGCTGACGTATTTGGATGAATGGAAATACAGGATCGACGGACGAATGGCCTGCAACGCCTGCTCGGCGCGTTTCAGGTCAGCCGGCTGCTCGCTGTGAGGATCGATACCCAGGGCGTTGAGCGTGATCGGCACCATTTGCGTCGGGTTATCGAGAAAAGCCACGCCGCACTGCTTGAGCTTCTGGATGTTCTCCGGCTTGAACAGCATCTGCCAGGACTGAGTAACGTCGGTATTGCCGAAAATCGCCTTGATCTTGTCGACGTTGTAGCCAATACCCACCGTGACCCACATGTACGGAATCGCGTAGCGGTTGCCCGGGTCGCTGGTTTCCAGCGTCTTCATCAGCTTGGGGTCGAGGTTTTTCCAGTTCGGCAGTTTGCTCTTGTCCAGCGGCTGGATCGCCCCGGCCTGGATCAGCCGCGGCAGGAAGTGGTTGGAGGGGCTGACCACGTCATAACCGCTGCCGCCGGTCATCAGCTTGGCCTCGGTGGTTTCGTTGCTGTCGATTACATCGTAGGTGGTCTTGATCCCGGTCTGACGGGTGAAGTTGGTCAGGGTGTCGGGAGCGATGTAGTCACTCCAGTTGGCGATGCTGACGGAGTCTGCCGCCTGCACCGAACCGGCAGACAACGCCAGGGTTAACAGTGCCGTGGTTGTGCGATTGATCATGGTGCCGACCTCTCTTGTTTTAATATAGTGCAGCGAACCTCGCTGCGGCGGTTAACGTTCGTGTCGGGCGCGCCGGACTTCCCAGCCCATGCGCAGTACCGCACCGATGTCGAATAGTGGCCGGGGTGGCAGGTAGCCGGGCCGGGCCTGGGCCAGGACATCGCGCAGCACCGGGGAGTCGCCGCCAGCGGCCATTTCCGCCAGCAGCCGCCCCCACAGGGTGCCGCGCGCGACCCCGGAGCCATTACAGCCGGACACCCCGTGCAGGCGCTCGGCGATGCGGCTGAAATACGGTTCGCCGGAGCGGGTGGCGCTCAGGTGCCCGGTCCAGGTGTGCTGCACATCCGCCGCGGTGATGCCGGGAAAGCGTTTCTGCAAACCCAGCAGGTGCTGGTGCTGACGCGCCGCAAGGTCGGACCCGTTAAGGTCGCGCTGGCGATATTCGACGGTGTTGCGGATCAACAGGCGGCGGCCTGGCAGCAGGCGCACCGTGGCCCCGCCCGGCAAGGTCGAGAGCACGCCCCAGCCCTGGTCGTCGAAGAGCTTTTGCCAAGGTTCACCGGTCAGGGGCCGAGTGATGCTGGCGCTCAGTTCCAAGGCGAAGGTGCCACTGCGATGCAGGCCGACCCGGGGCAGGAAAGCACCCACGCAGACCAGCACTTGCGCGGCCTCGATTTCACCTTCAGCGGTCCGCGCCCGCCAACCCTTGCCGGCGATCGGTTGCAGGTCGTCGACGCTGCTGTTCTCGTAAACCTCGACCTGGGCCGGCAGTCGGTCCAACAAGCCTTTGACGTACTTGGCCGGCTGCAACAAGCCGTTGCCGCCGCCGCAGTGGATCGCCCGCTGGTAGAAGCGGCTGCCCAATCGCTGCTGCAAGGCTTTGCCCTCCAGGCACGAGGCGCTGGCGCCAGCGGCGTTGAGGGTCGCGACGCACTGCTCGCTGTGATCCAGGTGCTGTGGCTGGTGGACTGCAAAGTGGTAGCCGGCGTCGCTGAGCTCGCACTCGATGCCGAGCTCGGCAATACGCTGGCGCACCTCTTTGCCTGCGGCGACGCCAATGCGCGAAGCAAGCTGATAGGCATCATGGCCGGGCTGGCCGATCAGCTCATTGAGCGCCGGTAATTCATGGCTGACGACAAACCCCGAATTACGCGCCGAAGCCCCTTGGGCCACACGCTGGCGGTCGAGCAGCACGATGCGCTGCTGGGGAAATATCTGCGCCAGGCTGTGGGCGGCTGAGAGGCCAGTAATGCCACCACCGATAATCAGCCAGTCGGTTTTCTGCGAGCCTGTCAGCTTCGGCCGCTGGGGAGATTCACCCGCCAGGGCGATCCAGCCACATACATTGTTCAATGCCTGCCACTCCTTCACAATCCATGCGCTCAGGGCATCTTTGCCATCACCCTTGCCGCGCTACATGTCTACAATTTAAGGAGATCCGCGTCAGGTTACGAACGTTATTAATTCATCCATCTATTCGAGAAACGCATGAATAAACAACTTCGGGTTCCGTCCCTGCATGCCCTGCAGACATTGGTCAATGTGGCGGAGACCAGCAGCTTCACCGACGCTGCAACGCGCCTGCACCTGACCCAAAGCGCGGTGAGTCGGCAGATTCAACAGCTGGAAGAGCATTACGGCGTGCCCTTGTTCGAGCGCACCAGCCGCCGGGTGTCCCTCACCGAGCAGGGCCGGGACGTCTATGACGTGGCGTTGGAAGTGCTCAGGTCATTGAGCGCCCTGCAAGAGCGCCTCGCGCCGGTGCCAATGGACCGACCGTTTCGCATCCGGATCTTTGTGTCCCTGGCGGTGCGTTGGTTGCTGCCTCGGCTCAGCGCGTTTTATGCGGCCAACCCCGGGCTGTGCCTGTCCATCGAAACGGTGGGCTTCGAAGCCATGGAGCCTGACGGCGATTGCGATGCTTACGTGCTGTATTTGCCCAAGGGGCTTGATGAGCGGGCACTGACGCCGCTGTTCGATGAGTACCTGATTCCGGTGTGTGCGCCACTGCTGGAGGGCAACCTGGTGCCGCCCGCGTCACTGGATGAACTGGCCGGACATTCGCTGATTCACGGTTCCACCCGTGGCCAGGAGTGGAGCGCCTGGCTGCAGGCCCAGCCCGATCAGACACCGCGCACTTACAAGCACATCCTGTTCAACCTCGACGACCTGGCGCTCGACGCCGCCGCCCGCGGATTGGGCGTGGCCATGACCGATCGGATCCTGGCCCGGGACGCCATCGCCCGCGGCAGCCTGATCGTACCCTTCGGCGAACCGCTGAAAACCGGCGGCGTCTATGCCCTCTGGCTGCGCGACAGCCCCGCCGCGCACCCGGCCTGCAAGGCGGTCCTGAGCTGGTTCGAATCACAGGCCGAGCACCAGGATTGGCCGGCCGGGCTGGCAGGGTGATAGCGGTCAGTGTGGACCTGCCCCGAAGTAAAAAAGATGCCCCGCTTCATCTAGTGGACGATGGAACCAAGGTGAGGTGGCTGGCGTCAGTATTGAATGAGCCAGTATTTCTCTAATCAAACGCCAGGTTGGCACGCGCACCGAGGTTGGGCGGGTTTGCTACTACTGCCTTCAGTTCAGTGGTTCCATGATTTCAAGAGGCATTACTCATGACTCAGAATTCGCAAATGTCTGTATACCGACGACTGGCAGTGATGCTCGTCGCTGTTACGGTGGCAGCTGCCGCGCTACCGGCACAAGCGCAGCACTACAATCAACGCGAGGGCGACGGCCGGCAGGTTTACCATGGCAACTATCGTGGTGGCCATGAGAGTCATCGTGACTATCGCGGCCGCGGTGACGGAGACTATCGCGGTGGTGGCCGCGGCGATTTGGGGGCGGTACTCGTTGGCGCAGTGTTGGGAGCAGTGGTCGCGGGTGCGGTACAGGCGCCGCCCGCCGTGATTTACCGGGAGCCACCTCCGCCACCGCCACCGCCACCGGGCGGTCAGGTACTACCCCAGGTCGTACTATCCCAACACGTACAATTCCAATGGATACCCTCCACCCGGCTATGGATACCCTCCTCCCGGCTATTAAGCTCCGTCGCCGCATGAAACCCGAGCGACCGCCGCTCACACTGATATATCCCATGCAACGGCCGTCAATTCGACAACTCAATCCGGATATAAAGACATGAAAAACTTCGTACTTAAAGCGGCTATGCCAGCAGCGTTGATGCTGGCATTCCTCACCACTTCGGTCTCGGCACAGACGACGGCAGCGAGCAGTCCTTCACCGTCACAGACGGCTGCCAGTCCTGCCAAAAAGCACGTAGACGTTGTAGAGAAGAGGATCAAAGAACTGCACGCCAAGCTGAAAATCACCGACAAGCAGTCAGCACAATGGGATGCCTATGCGCAAACCATACGCGACAATGCTCACAACGCCGATACAGCCTTTCTGGAGCGTGCGGAGAAGCTCGCATCGTTGAGTGCCGATGACGCGATGGCGTCCTATGCCAAATTAGCCCAATTGCACGCGGACAATATGCAGAAGCTTGCCACTACGTTTAGCGCTCTGTACGGCACGTTTTCCGACGTTCAGAAAAAAAATGCCGACAAGCTGTTCCGCAATGAACAGGATAAACGGGAGGACCGGCAGGAGGCAGCGCACAAATCTCAATGATGTGTAATGACCCTCAACCAAGCGAACCGGCCGCCGCAGGATCGGTTCGCACCGGAACGCGGCGACCAACAGATGCTAAATAAGGACCTGGTTTCCTGAGTCCTCCCTGATAAATCAGTTTATTGAAACAAAACCTCAAGACAACGTGGCCACAGGTGATTTGTCTGATCAGACATTTTCGCGCCAGCGACGCGCCTGAACGATCAAGGCTGGCGCAAAGTGCAACACGACCATCCGCACCAGATGATGAGACAGGATGAACACAACGTTCAGCCCGCCACTGAACGCGACGATGGCGATGGCGATGGTCTCGATGGCGCCAGGCATATACGCCATCCACAACGACAAGGGATCGCTGCCCAGGACCCGCCCGGCCACCCCGGCAAACGCCGCTGCAATCAGCAACATCAGTGCGACGGCAATCAGCCCGGCCCGTCCGTGGCGAACAAACTCCGCCAGGGTGATTTCCTTGAATTTCGATCCAATCAGCACACCGAGGATGACCGCGGCGCAATCGACACTCCATTGCGGCATGTGGAATGCCCGGGAATGCAAAAACTGACCAGCACGGTGATCGACAGCAGTCGGACCAGGTGCACGATGATCACCTTGCTGGACGCACGCTCGGACTCCAGCAAATCGAACACCGCGGCGAGTGCGCCCGGGTAGACGGCCAACAGGGAATCCTTCAGGTTCCATCCCGAGACTCTGAGCAGCCAGAAACCGGCCACGGCGACCTGAGCCGTCAGGCACAACAGCAGAAAGCCCAGGCTGGGCAACATGGCGGCCACCGTCTGGCTGTCCCACGACTCAAACATCAGGCCGGTAGCGATCCCCAACACGATTTGCACGTAGCCAAGGCCGAAGCGCAGCGTGGGAGAAAAACGCAAGTTGCTGACGATCACCGCGGTCGCGAGTATCGAGCCAAGCAACAGGCCATGGGGGACACCGGCATACTGCAGCGCGGTGCCGACCCCAGTGGCAATCAGCAAACACAATAACGTTTTCATAGTTTCTGATGAATATTCCTTTATTCGCGCATTAACCAACGCTTCCATCGAAGCGTCCATTTGGGCCGCGCACGTTTTCCCACTTAACGGCATGAAGCGTCAAGTACGCACATAGACACGTTCCATTTGAAAAATAAGGCTGCTGCTATTTCTGCCTTGATCAGTCATGGAGCTTTAAAAGGTCACATCAATCCAGGTTTCGAAGGACAGCTCATTCAGCCGATTTGGTGCGAGCGGCCGCTCGCACCGATGTGTTGAGAGCCACGGCAGCACGAATGAGCGCCTTCAACGCCTTTTCATCAATCCTGTCGCCCTCATGAACATCAATGGCACGTCTGGTGTTGCCTTCGAGGCTGGAGTTGAAGAGCCCTGAAGGGTCCTCCAACGAGGCGCCCTTGGCGAAGGTCATCTTCACGACATTCTTGTACGTCTCACCGGTGCAGATGATTCCGGCGTGCGACCACACCGGAACGCCCCTCCACTTCCATTCCTCGACCACTTCAGGGTCGGCCTGCTTGATGAGCGTTCGGACCCGAGCGAGCGTCTCGCCCCGCCAATCACTCAGCTCCTTGATTCGCGCATCTATCAGCTGAGAGTTGGAAAGCTCTGGCTTCAAGATTTTTCCCATCCGGCAACGACCTGTGCACTGATGCTGACCCCGCCACAGACGACGATAACCACATCATGGGCACCGGCAATCGCCGGATGATCCAGATACGCGACGGCAAGAGAAACGCCGCATGCAGGTTCCACTAATTGGCGCATGTCATCGGCAAACCGAACGACGCCCATTATGGCTTCGGCATCAGTCAGCACGACGCAGGTGTGCTGGAAGCCCTGGATATGCTGAACCGGCCACTGCGCAACTTGCAATGCACCCAGTGAACTGGCAACAGTCTTGATCTCGAGAAGCTTGACGGGGTGTCCGGCCTTGATTGCAGCTGCGAATGACGCTGCGCCCTGGGTTTCACAGGCGATGATCCGGCAATCCATCCGTGCATGGCGTTCCAGGCCGGTCAGAATGCCGGCCAGTAAACCTCCACCGCCAACCGAGGCCACAATCGCGTCTACCTGAGGGCAGTCCTGCAAGATTTCATCAATCATCGTACTGTGCCCCTCCCAAAGCGTTGGGTGGTCGAACGCCGGCACATACTCGGTATCAGGCTCTTTGGCGAGTTCCAGAGCCAGCTGGTTGGCTTCGTCCCAAACCTGACCGTGCACAATCACTTGCGCACCCGTTTTGGCAATTCGCGCCCGAGTGCTTTCAGGGGTTGTTTGCGGCACGATGATGCTTGCTTCCAGACCTAGCGCGGCCGCCGCTACTGCTGTAGCAAACCCGGCATTGCCTCCAGAAGGACAGACGACTTTCTTCTTGCCCTGCTCGGCAGCGAGCGTGCAGAGCAGACCCATGCCGCGCAGCTTGAATGACCCGCTAGGCTGCAGGTTTTCCAGCTTGAGCCAGATTCGCCTGGTGGAGGTCGATAGCCCCGGATGCAAAACCAACGGTGTTCTTATATGAAGCATCACAGGCCTCCCTATAAAAACTGGAAGAATAGAAACCGGATGAATAGAAACTCGGGCGCTTACCACCGCCAGCGACGGTGTGTTCAACCCCGGGCATCGATCATCGACGCAGCGCAGATCGTTGTTCAGGTAGGTATAGGCGCTTTGAAGGACTTCGCATAGACCGGGTTGCACGCCTGAAATCATAACGCCAAAGCAGCGCTGTCCAAGCCACTGCTTTGCTTAAAAGATCAGGTTCGTTTTATTGAGCGCCGTAGATGTCAAAGTCGAAATACTTCTTGTTGATCCGTGCGTAAGTGCCATTGGCCAGGATGGTCGCAAGGGCTTTGTTCAAGTCTTCGCGCAGCACCACATCATCCTTGCGCACGCCGATGCCGTCACCGACGCCAAAGAAATTCGGGTCACTCAGCGTGGCGCCCGCAAACTCGTAGTCCTTACCCACCGGTTTATTCAGAAACCCATAGCTGGCTTGAATGGAGCCTTGCAGAGAAGCATCGAGGCGCCCCACAACCAGGTCGGCGTAAACCTGATCCTGAGTTTGATAAGAGAGAATATCGACCCCCTTCGAGCCCCAAACGGCTTTCGCAAAAGCTTCCTGGGTAGAGCCCTGCTCCACACCTATGCGTTTGCCTTTCAGCGATTCGAGCGTTGGCAACAGCTCCGATCCGCGTTTGACGACCAAGCGTGCCGGAGCGTTGGAAACCTTGTCGGTAAACGCGATCTGCTCCATGCGTTTTGGGGTAATGGTCATCGACGATGCAATGGCGTCGAACTTGCGGGCCAGCAGCCCTGGAATCATCCCGTCCCAGCTGCTTTCAACCCAGATGCATTGAGCGTGCAGCTCTTCGCAGAGCGCTTCGGTGATGTCGATACCGAAGCCGGTCAACTTGCCATCCTGAGTTTTGTATTCCAAAGGTGGGTATGTCGGATCAGCGCCCAGCCTCAATACTTTGCCAGACCAATCGGCCGCCCCGGCCATGCTGGATGCCGTCAAGAAAACCAGTGAAACAGCAGCGATCATTTTATTCATTATTGTTTTTCCTCTATAGGCCCGTAGAGCCCGGTTGCTGACGACTGTTGTACAGATGTTGACGCTTGAAAAGGTGTTGCTTCAACTCAGAAAACGCTCAGCCAATTTGACCCAGTAACTCGCACCCATCGGCAGGCAGTCATCATTGAAGTCGTAACCGGGGTTATGCAGCAGACAACCGCTGTCCCCTTGGCCATTGCCGATCACTAGATAGCTCCCAGGACATTTTTCCAGAATAAAGGCAAAGTCCTCACTGGCGGTGAATGGCCGCAAGTCGTTGATCAGGTGCCCTTCTCCCAACCAGTCTCGGGCGACCTCACGGGCGAACGCGGTTTCGTCGGGGTGATTGATCAACACCGGATGGCAATGCTGATAGTCAATGTGAGCCTGCGCGCCGTAGCTGGCCGCTTGGCCCTTTGCCAGCTCGGTAATTCTGACCTCAAGTAACTGGCGAATTTCCGGGGTCAGTGCTCGCACGCTCAAACTCATTTCGGCAGAAGACGGAATGACGTTCGAGGCGGTCCCGGAATGAATGGAGCCCACCGTGATGATGGCCACTTCCTGAGGATTGACGTTGCGCGACACAATGCTTTGCAGGGCCATTACGATCGACGAGCAAACGACCACCGGATCGACCGCCTTGTGGGGTACCGCACCATGGCCACCGTTGCCGATGATCTTGATCGTCACGGTGTCGGCAGAAGCCATAAAGGGTCCACTGTAGAATCCAAAGTGCCCTGCTGGGTAGCCCGGTATGTTGTGCATGGCAAAGATGGCGTCACACGGGAATCGCTCGAGCAGGCCATCTTCAAGCATCTTTCTGGCACCACCCAGCCCTTCTTCAGCAGGCTGAAAAACAAGATGAAGAGTGCCCTTGAAAGCACGGGTTTGCGCAAGGTATTTACCTGCCGCAAGCAAGGTTGCGGTATGACCATCGTGGCCGCAGGCATGCATGACGCCATCGATACGACTGGCATAGGGCAAACCAGTGGCTTCCTGTATCGGCAGCGCATCCATATCGGCGCGCAATCCAAGGGACCGCCCTTCGCCATTTGTCAGGGTGGCGACCACACCGGTCTTGCCCACCCCTTTGCTGACCTGGAACCCCCACTCTGTCAGACGTTGTGCAACAAGCTCGCTGGTGGTGAACTCTTCAAATCCCAATTCTGGGTGAGCGTGGATACTGCGACGCAGGGCGATCATTTCATCCTGCATCTCTGCGATCCCTGGCAGAACGTGGCCGGCATTCATGCGTGTACTCCTCGATAAGATCAACCAGCTGACCTGGTGCCGAATGGCGAGTACCCAAGGCGCTGTTGGGGTCGATCTTAGGGAACAGACTTTATGCTGGGGAGGCTCAGTTTGGTTATGATGACAACCGGTAGTTGTCACTAGAGTGATCAGATGAAACTGCATCAATTACAAGCACTGATTGCCAGCGCCGAGACAGGGAGCATCCGGGCCGCCGCGCGTTCGCTGGACATTTCTCAGGCTGCGGTAACCAAAGCGTTGCGCGAACTGGAAACGACTCAACAGTTGCCGCTGTTCATCAGAACGCCCAGCGGGCTGAATTTCACTGAATATGGAAAGGTGTTGCTGACTCACGCCAGACTCGTGCTCAAGCAACTCGAACATGCACAGATAGAGCTTGATCACATGCGTGGTAAAGCCCAGGGGCGACTCTGTGTCGGGATAACGCCATGGATCGCGTTAACTTTCTTGCCCGACGTGGTATTGGTATTTCGAGAGAGAATGCCGGAAGTCAAACTGGAGCTGTTCGAGAGCCTGATGGCGGTTGCCCAGCCTCTCCTGCGTGATGGCAGCATGGACTTTGCGATCGGCCAGCTTCACCCTTCCCAAGCGACCCAGGAGTTTGCCTGCGAAACGTTGCTCGACTACCAGACGTCAGTTCTGGTCCGCCAAGGCCATGCACGACAAGGGGTTCGATCAATCCATGATCTGCTCGACCAGAACTGGACATTGAACTATGCGCCGGACGGACACGACGCGCTCATGCAGGAAATCTTCTGGAAACATGGCGCGCACATCGATGAGACGCGCATCGTTCGAGCACACTCACTGGCGATATTACAGATGATGGTCGAGCGAGCCGACATGTGTACCTGGGGCCCCTCCATTTTGAGCATCGCCCCCCCTTTTCTAGGTCGAGTGGTTTCCTTGTCGTTGAGCGAACAGTTCGAACCCAGACAACTGAGCATCGTCACCCGCCGAAATGGCGCGCTCAGCAATGCGGCGAACTGTTTTACCGATTGCCTGTTAGACGTCATTCGACGCCATGCGCGCTCAGCAAAAAAGGAAGACCGACAACTCTTTGAAACGTTGCGTCTGCTGGTGTGAGAAGGCCCACCTCCCGTGCTCTGAAGCCTGCGTCGAAGACCGATCGACAGCGCACCGCTTGACCGCGTACTACACTGAAATATTCCCCTACACGGGGAAAATGCCATGCCCGAGCCCCCGATCGAGCGTGTAAACATTCGTGCCGACATGCTTTTGGCTCAGGAGCTCATGGCTACTCGCAAGGGTCCTATAAGGGACTGATCGCACAGCGGCATCACACAGGACGACACTTTGCGTCCACATCATCCCGAACAGGCAGTGTGTTCGGGAGCTCGCGCAGCAGACAGCTTCCCGACACCTTGCGTCTGCGCTGTCGTCCTGGTCATCCATCCGACCACCGCCGAGCCGGTTGCTGCCTCGACAAGCAACGCCCGTTAACGGTGGCCCTTTACAGGAGGACACGTAATGGACGAGGCCAAACTCAATGACTTCATGGGCAAGCTGGTTACCGATATGGGTGGCGCGGCGATGCTCGCGAATATGATCCTCGGCGAAGAACTCGGTCTGTACAAGGCAATGGCCGACAGCCAACCCGTCACCCCCGAAGTACTCGCCAGCAAAACCGGCTGCAACGCTCGCCTGCTCCGTGAATGGCTCAGCGCCCACGCGGCATCCGGCTACATGGAGCACATCAACGGGCAGTTCCGTCTTCCCGAGGAGCAAGCCCTGGCATTGGCGATAGAGGATTCCCCGGTCTATGTGGCGGGCGGTGCCGTGGTGGTCGCGGCGTTGTTCCATGACAAGGACAAACTGGTCGCCGCCATGCGCGGCAATGGTGCCCTTTCCTGGGGCGATCACCATCCGTGCATGTTCAGCGGTACGGAGCGCTTCTTCAGGCCTGGCTATCGGGCGCACTTGGTAGCCGAGTGGCTACCGGCCCTGGAGGGGGTGGTCGACAAGTTGAAATCCGGCGCCAAGGTGGCAGATGTCGGCTGCGGGCATGGCGCATCCACAGTGATCATGGCGCAGGCCTTCCCGGCGTCACGTTTTGTGGGCTTCGACTTCCACGCGCCATCCATCACCACCGCGAAGCAGCGTGCGGAGGAAGGCGGCGTGACGGGTCGCGCAAGCTTCGTCCAGGGCACAGCCAAGAACTACCCTGGTAACGATTACGACCTGATCTGCTACTTCGATTGCCTTCACGATATGGGCGACCCGGTAGGCGCTGCCCAGCATGCCTACCAGTCCCTCAAACCGGACGGAACAGTTCTGCTGGTAGAGCCTTATGCCAACGACACACTCGACGAGAACATTAATCCGGTGGGACGGCTGTTCTACGCCGCGTCGACCTTCATCTGCACACCCAACTCGCTGTCTCAGGAGGTCGGCCTTGGTTTGGGTGCACAAGCTGGAGAGAAGCGCCTGCGTGATGTCTTCACCGAGGCCGGGTTCAAGCATTTCCGCCGGGCCGCGGAAACGCCGTTCAACCTGATCCTCGAGGCACGCAAGTAATTGATCCACACCTTCGGCATGGCGCTGACAGCGGTTGGTGCCATGGCGAGGTGCAAACCATCGGCTCGCACCTGAAGCCACCTGCCAGATGCTTCAAATAAAATCTTGTATACAATCCATTGGACAAGACTTTGTTTTATTGAATACAGTGTCGCCAACAATAAAAACAGAGAACCCTTCACCATGAAAACGCCTCTTGTTTCACAACAACGGCCTGAGGATGAAAATCTCGGGATCGGCGCGAATATGGCTTATGGCCTTCAGCACGTGTTGACCATGTACGGCGGTATCGTCGCGGTGCCGCTGATCATCGGCCAGGCGGCTGGGCTTTCTCCCGCGGACATCGGCCTGTTGATCGCCGCGTCACTGTTCGCGGGGGGCCTGGCGACATTGTTGCAGACCCTCGGCTTGCCGTTTTTCGGGTGTCAGCTGCCGCTGGTGCAGGGCGTTTCCTTCTCTGGTGTCGCGACCATGGTGGCCATTGTCAGCAGCGACGGCAGTGGGGGTTTTCAGTCGATATTGGGTGCCGTCATCGCAGCGTCGTTGATCGGGTTATTGATCACACCGGTGTTCTCCAGGATCACCAAGTTCTTTCCGCCGTTGGTGACGGGCATTGTGATCACCACGATCGGCCTGACACTGATGCCGGTTGCGGCCCGCTGGGCGATGGGCGGCAACAGCCATGCAGCAGACTTCGGCAGCATGTCGAACATCGGTCTGGCTGCGGTCACCTTGGTACTGGTGTTATTGCTGAGCAAAATTGGCAGTGCGACGATTTCGCGATTGTCGATTCTGTTGGCCATGGTCATTGGCACTGTCATCGCGGTTTTCCTGGGCATGGCTGACTTCTCCACGGTCAGTCAGGGGCCGATGTTCGGCTTCCCGACCCCCTTCCATTTCGGTGTGCCGACCTTTCACGTCGCAGCGATCATTTCGATGTGCATCGTGATCATGGTGACGCTGGTCGAAACCTCCGCAGACATCCTGGCGGTCGGTGAAATCATCAACACCAAGGTCGACTCCAAGCGTCTGGGCAACGGCCTGCGCGCCGACATGCTGTCGAGCATGATCGCGCCGATCTTCGGCTCCTTTACCCAGAGTGCTTTTGCGCAGAACGTTGGGCTGGTCGCGGTTACCGGGGTCAAGAGCCGTTACGTGGTAGCCACCGGCGGGTTGTTTCTGGTGATTCTCGGCCTGCTGCCAGTGATGGGTCGGGTGATCGCTGCGGTACCGACTTCCGTGCTCGGCGGTGCCGGTATCGTCCTGTTTGGCACCGTGGCTGCGAGCGGTATCCGCACGTTGTCCAAGGTCGACTATCGCAACAACATGAACCTGATCATTGTCGCCACCTCCATCGGTTTCGGCATGATTCCCATCGCGGCACCAAACTTCTACGACCACTTCCCAACCTGGTTTGCCACGATCTTCCATTCCGGCATCAGTTCGTCGGCAATCATGGCGATTGTGCTGAACCTGACGTTCAACCACTTCACCGCCGGCAACTCGGATCAACAGTCAGTATTCGTCGCCGGCTCCGAGCGTATTCTGCGCGTCAAGGATGTCACGGCGCTGCGTGAAGGCGATTATTTCAGCGGCGGCAAGCTCTTCGACACCGAAGGCAAGGAGATTGCGCTGGTGACCGAAGCGGTAGAGGCACATCACTCTCATCACCCAAGCGATGCGAAAGCGACGAGTACCCGTGTCAGTAGTGTCTAGGACTGACTGAACGTCAGACGCAAGACCTGTGGCGGTCGCGGGGGCAAGGCCAGGCACGCCCCCGCGACCGCCACAGTTGATCACCAGGCTATGGATTATTGCTCATCGCCGTGCCCATGTGATCGGTCGTTTTAACTAACCCGTTTCGAGGTTCAGGATCCTGAGTCAGTCGCCCGAATTCCCGAGCCTGCCGGAGCCGATTTGCTGACAGCTGATGAGTCGCCTATCGGCTCTTTCAACAACAGGAAATAGGCCAGAGCAGAAAACACTGCCACCACGGCACTGATCATGAAGGCCGTGGAGAAGGATCCGGAGTACTGGATACTGAACCCGGTCACGATCGGCGCAATGGAACCGGCGATGTAGCCGCCAAAGTTCTGAATCGAACCGAAGGATGCCACGCGCGGTGTGGCGACGATGGTGTTGACGATCATCCAGGCCGTGGCGCTGGCCATGTTGATGCTGAACAGCGCCAGGCACAGCAGAATGATGCAACTCGTCAGGCCGCTGACAAACGACAGCGGCACGGTGAACGCCGCCGCCATTAACAAACCGGTGACCACGGTAAACTTGCGGCTTCCCAGAATTCCCAGACCACGCTTGACCAACAGGTCGCAGACCCGCCCTGCGAGGATCGTACCGAAGGCGCCAAACAGGTACGCCAGGGAAACGACCCAGGCAGTCTTGTACAGATCAAGCCCGTGTTCACGCTCAAAATAACCCGGCAACCAGGTCAGGTGCAGCCAGAGCATGTAGATCACGCCCATGAAGCCAAGGACAGCGCCCCAGGTGCTGCGATGCTTGAACAGATCGAGCCAGTCGGCAAAAAACGACCCCTTGGGCGCCGAAGCCCCGGTAGCCGTTACCGACGCTTTTTTCAGTGCCGGCGGTAACTCGCCGCTGTCCGCAAGCTGTGCCAGGTATTGCGCCTTGCTCTTGTAGAAGGCAAACCAGCACAGCGCCAACACCAGACCGATGACCCCAGTGATGATGAACATCCCGCGCCAGCCGAAGTTGACCATAAACAGCGTCAGCAACGGTGGCGCCAGGCATGGGCCGACGCACGTGGATGACCAGACAATACCGGTGGGTGTGCCTCGTTCCTCTGCCTCGAACCACTCCGACAGCGCCTTGGCCGCCGAAGGAAACATCGGCGCTTCGCCCACACCCAACATGACCCGCAACCCGATAAAAGTGCCGAAACTGTTGACCAGTCCCGACATCGATTCGCCAACCGTTCTGCTCCAGTTCCTGTACTCGCTTTCTGAACAAAATCTGGAGCGCATCAGATTTTAACGAAACCTCCTGCCGCCATGAGTCGGGCACTCGCTCCGGACGTACATTTCTGAGCACCACGGTTACGATCAAGACACTCCTTTTGTCTCTGACCAGCCCAATCAGCTAGCCCCTTTCGACACCGCACAAAATCGCCTAAAAAGACATTGCGTTACTTTGAAAGCGGGTGTTATGTTTATAACACTAGACGCAACAATGACAAAATAATAACAAATCTGGTACTGGTGCGCTGATATGCCTATCGAAAAAAACAGCTTTCTTCAGTTACTGGAACAACAGTTCTCAAGCCTGACTCCCACTGGCAAACGCATCGCCAGCTATCTGCTGGGTAACCCAGAACAGCTTCCGTTCGAGTCGGCTGACAGCATTGCGCAGCAAGCCTCAACAACCGGAATTTCTGTAGGGAGGTTTTTGCGATCTCTCGGTTATCAGAACATTGATGAGGTGAAACAGAGTCTGCGAGGCGACACGCCGACGTCATGGCTGATCACCGACCGCATTGCGGCCTTTCGCGTAGAAGCCAATCAGGAGGACGCTCTCGACCGCTCAATGAATCGCGAAATCGAGGCTATCCAGCACGTCTATGGTCTGGCGCGCAGCGATGTTTTTGCCAATATCGTGCAACGCATCCATGAAGCCGACGCGGTGTTCATTCTCGGGATTCAATCAACTCGTGGGATTCTCACCGCGTTTCATAGCCACCTTGAATATATTCGCCCTAAGGTCTACTACGTCGACGGTCTGTCTGGTATCTACGCAGAAACCCTGAACTCCGGCTTCGCCAATCCTTACGCAATAATTTCGGATTTCCGCGCTTATTCCAGCGTGACCCAAACCTTCTGCGACGCGGCGGTAGACAACGACCTGCCACTGGCCCTGATCACCGACTTGCAATGCCCTTGGGCACGGGACTATCCGCTGGATCTTTTGCAGTTGAAAACCGATGTCGGGCAGTTCTGGGACTCCCCTGCACCGCTGGCGTGCCTGTTAAATCTTATCGTCTCAGCCGTCGCAGAAAAATATGGCGACCGTCTCGATGAACGCCTGGCCAAGAACCGTCAATTGCAAAAAGCTTTCGGCCAATTCGAAGGCTGATCCCAATGCCCTACCGAATTCCAAACGGAGTGTTTGTGTGAATAACAGCCCCCTTGTAGAGATTGATGCCAAGAGCTATCAGGTGCAAATCGACCTGATCTACGCCGGTAAAGACAACCTGGTTGGAAGAGTGATCTACCCGACTACAAAATGCCTGTTGCATCGTCAAGCTGCCGACTGCTTGAAGCAGGCTAGCCTGCATGCGTGCCAGGCTGGATTTACCCTACGCATTTATGACGCCTACCGCCCGCCGTACGCCCAACACCTTTTGTGGGAAGCCTTGCCAAACAACGACTACGTGCGCGACCCGCATTTGGGTTCCCACCATAGCCGTGGAGTCGCGGTGGATCTGACATTAGTGGGTATTGATGGTGAGCCACTGGA
Organism: Pseudomonas sp. F220; assembly: GCF_057813935.1. NCBI lineage: Bacteria > Pseudomonadati > Pseudomonadota > Gammaproteobacteria > Pseudomonadales > Pseudomonadaceae > Pseudomonas > Pseudomonas sp. F220. The sequence continues at coordinate 17,789 of NZ_JBVASJ010000049.1, read as the reverse complement.
TATGGGCACCGCCTTCGACGCCATGGAAGAAAAGTCCCATCAGTTCTACTCCGACCTGCCAGTGAACGTGCAACGCAATCGTCTGCTGTTACTAGGGATCATGCTTAGCGCCGGGTTCCAGGCGATTGCCACGGAGTGGTGGCATTACGAATTACCAAATGCCGACGATTACCCATTGCTGGAGGACAAGTAAGACACGGCTTTTACAAGAAAACCCAACCGCAACACCTCACCAACGAAACCAACGAAACCAACGAAACCAACGAGTTTTCGAAAATGACACCGCGCAGCCCACATTCAGTGCGGCTGATAACAACAACAAGTCAGCGTTACTTACGTTTCACCTGCTACTGCCCGGTTATAGCTTTTATAAAAAACCTGACGTACTTCCATATATCGAATGATCAAGGAAACCGGCATGAACCCAATGAACATCGTGACCAGTAAAACCTCTCCCAGCGCGGGCAAACTGTTGCTGAGTGTCCTATGCGGCGCGTTGAGTTTCGGTGCCTGGCAGGCGGCAACGGCGGCTGTACCGCAAGACACGCTGGTTATCGGAAAACCTGCCGATCCGCAAACCCTCGACCCAGCCGTGACCTTTGATAACAACGACTGGACAATCACCTACCCGTCGTACCAACGTCTGGTCGGTTATAAAGTCGAAGGTGACAAAAGCAGCACCGAAGTTCAGGGCGACCTAGCTGAGAGCTGGACTGTTTCAGCGGACAATTTGGTTTGGGAGTTCAAAATCAAACCCGGCAACAAATTCGATGACGGAGCGCCGGTTGATGCTGCCGCAGTGAAGTTTTCCTTTGATCGCTTGATGACCCTTAAACAGGGGCCTTCCGGTGCATTCCCGGAGGACATGGTGGTGGCAGTCGTCGATCCACAGACAATCCGTTTCACTCTGAAGACACCGTTCGCACCGTTCCTATTTACCCTGGCCCACAACGGCGCCTCGATCATCAATCCGGATGTTGTTAGTAAAAGCTCCGACGTGAACGCCTGGCTGTCGAGCCACACCGCAGGCTCCGGGCCATTCCGCTTGAGCAACTGGCAAAAAGGCCAGTCGCTGACCATGGAGCCGAACACCTATTTCGCCGGCCCCAAACCTGCTCTGAAAACTGTGGTTATCAAGATCATCGGTGAGCCTTCCGTGCGTCGCCTGCAGCTGGAACGCGGTGACTTGGACATCATCGAAGACATGCCTGAAGATCAGCTCGGCGCACTCGCTAGTAAGTCGGGAGTGGTGGTTAAGGAATTCCCATCCTTACGGGTTACCTACCTGTACCTGAATAACAAAAAGGGCGCGCTGACCAGCGTCGATGCACGTCGTGCGATTACCGAAGCGGTGGACTATAACGGCATTGTCAAAGGCATTCTCAAGGACAAGGCCAAGCTAATGAACGGGCCGATCCCGGATGGCATGTGGGCTTACGACAGCTCCTTGCCACCGATGAAGCAAGGCATGGCAGCCGCCAAGGACAGCCTGGCTAAAGCACCGCAGAAAATTACAAACCTTAGCTACATGTACTCGGACAAGGATCCTAACTGGGAGCCGATCGGCCTAACCTTGCAAGCAGCGCTGGCACCACTGGGCATCAACCTCAAGCTGGAGAAGCTTGCCAACGCGACCCTGCGTGAGCGCGTCGGCCAAGCGGACTACGACATTGCTGTCGGTGCATGGAGCCCCGACTTCGCCGATCCGTACATGTTTATGAACTTCTGGTTTGACTCAAAGATGCAAGGCCTGCAGGGCAACCGATCGTTCTATAGCAGCCCGGAAGTAGACAAGTTGATCCGCGAAGCGGCCGCAACCAGCGATACCGCAAAGCGCGTCGAGCTATACCAAACAGCACAGAAAATGGTGCTCAAGGACAGCGTCTATGCCTACCTCTATCAGAAGAGCTACACCCTGCCGATGCGTGACTCGGTTAAGGGCTACGCGTTTAACCCAATGCTCGAACAGGTCTTCAATCTGGGCAGCATGAGCAAGTAAAAAATGCTCCCTCGCGCTAGACCATTACCGGCTAGCGCGGCTTCTGATCCTTGTCGTTCGTGTTACTGAGGTGCCAAATGGCCTTCCTTACGTTATTGCGCAAACGCCTGTTCGGCCTGGTATTGGTCGTATTTGGTGTTTCGCTGATCACATTTTCAATTTCTCACCTGATCCCGGGCGATCCTGCTCGATTGATCGCCGGTGACCGTGCCAGCGATGCTCTGGTGGCTGGTATCCGTCACCAACTGGGTCTGGATCTACCGCTTTATCAACAATATGGTCGCTATCTGATCGACCTGGTGCACGGAGACTTGGGCACCTCTATTCGTACAAGTCGTCCCGTACTGGAAGACCTGCAGGCGTTCTTCCCGGCAACATTAGAGCTGGCGCTGGTAGCGCTAGTGCTAGCCATATTGGTCGGCGTGCCGCTTGGCGTGCTGTCAGCGGTCTATCACAACCGTGCCATTGATCAGATCGCTCGTACCCTAGCGGTCACCGGAATATCCACTCCGGCCTTTTGGCTTGGCCTTGGTGCAATTGTTCTTTTCTATGGGCATCTTGGCTGGCTGCCGGGCGGCGGCAGGTTGTCTGAAGGACTTGCGCCACCACCAACCTTCAGCGGTTTCTATCTTATCGATTCGCTGCTCGCCGGTGACGGCAAACTGTTTTTAGATGTTCTGGAGCACTTGATTCTTCCGGCCGCGACCCTGGGGTTCGTCACCTTGGGCGTCGTCGCACGACAGATTCGTTCAGCCATGCTTGATCAACTCGGCGAGGACTACATTCGCACTGCGCGCGCCTATGGCCTGTCGAAGTGGACAGTGATCCTGCGCCACGCGCTTCCCAACGCGCTTATCCCCTCGGTGACCGTTCTCGGTCTGACTCTGGGCGACTTGTTGTATGGCGCGGTACTGACCGAAACAGTGTTTGCCTGGCCCGGCATGGGCGCCTATGTCGTCAAGTCGATTCAGTCCCTGGACTTCCCGGCTGTGATGGGCTTCGCGATTCTTGTTTCGTTCATCTATGTGCTGTTGAACATGCTCATCGATCTTTTGTATCGCGTGATCGACCCACGCATCGGCGAGGTGAATTGAAATGTCCGTATCCCTGACGGCAGCACGCGGCCCACGCTGGCGCGAAAAAATCGCCTATCTAGCGTACCAGATCCGCCGCAGTCCACTGACCATGGCAGGCCTCGCAATCACCTTTATTGTCTTGCTGTGCATGATCTTCGCCCCTTGGCTCGCCAGCCATGACCCCAACGCATTGAACCTCGCTGAGCGCTTGGCACCTCCGTCCGCCGAGCACTGGTTTGGCACCGATGAGGTCGGTCGAGACCTGTTCAGCCGCGTCTTGTTCGGAAGCCAGCAGTCCGTCGGTGTTGGTCTATTCGTGGCTTTTGCTTCGTGTTTTATCGGCGGTTTACTGGGCTGCTTTTCCGGAGTGATAGGGGGGCGTTTCGACACGCTGATCATGAGGCTGATGGACATCATGTTATCAGTGCCGTCGCTAGTGCTGATCATGGCCCTAGCTGCTGCGTTGGGCGCAAGCCTGTTCAACGCCATGCTCGCGATCACTCTCGTGCGAATACCGTCCTATGTGCGGCTCGCCCGTGGCCAAGCCTTGAGCATCCGACAAATGGGTTACGTCAAAGCCGCCCAGACCTTCGGTGCCGGGCGCTGGCACATGGTGCACTGGCACGTAGCACGCAACGCTATGCCGCCGTTGCTGGTGCAGTTGAGCCTAGACATTGGCAGCGCAATTCTTATGGCATCAGCCCTCGGTTTTATTGGTCTGGGAGCACAACAGCCTACCGCCGAATGGGGGGCTATGGTCGCCACCGGGCGCAACTACATTCTGGACAACTGGTGGTACTCAACCTTTCCAGGCCTGGCAATTCTGATCACGGCAACCGGTTTCAACTTGTTGGGCGATGGCGTGCGCGATCTGCTCGATCCACGGCAGCAGGGGAAATGACTATGCAGACGCCCACTCCAATACTGGCCATCGACAACCTAAGCCTTGAATTTCCGGCCTACAAAAACAACGTCAAAGCGCTGAACGGCGTATCACTTCACGTCAATCCCGGAGAGATCGTTGGCGTCGTCGGCGAGTCAGGATCGGGCAAGTCGGTCACAGCGATGCTCAGCATGCGGTTGTTGCCCGAGCGCAGTTATCGCATTACCGCAGGCAGCCTAAGTATGCTCAATCGCGACATGCTCGCTGCTTCTGAAAAGGAGCTGCTTCAGATACGGGGCCGCGATGCCGCGATGATTTTCCAGGAGCCGATGACGGCCCTGAACCCGACTCGACGCATCGGTCGGCAAATGCTCGACGTGATCATCCATCACCAGAAGATCAGTGCCGCTGATGCGCGCCTCAAAGCCATTGCCCTGTTGCGTGACATGCACATTGCCAGCCCAGAACAAGTATTGGAAAGCTATCCGTTTGAGTTGTCTGGCGGCATGCGTCAAAGGGTCATGATCGCGCTGGCATTCTCTTGCGAACCGCAACTACTGATTGCCGACGAGCCGACTACTGCCCTCGACGTCACCGTCCAACGCCAGGTTCTTCTATTGCTCAGAGAGAAGGCGAGGCAAAAAGGCACGGCCATTCTGCTCATTACTCACGACATGGCACTGGTTTCGCAGTTCTGCGATCGAGTTTACGTCATGTACACGGGCGCCGTCGTTGAGCAAGGTCGCACCGACGAAGTGATGGGTAATCCCCAGCATCCTTACACTCAAGGATTGCTCAGTGGCCTTCCCGAGATGGTCGAGCCTGGGCAACCACTGATGACCATACCTGGGCAAGTACCAAACCTTGCCAATCTACCCGTCGGCTGCACCTTTGAGGAACGCTGTCCACATAGCATGCCGGTATGTGCCAAGCGCCCGAATCTGAACTCTATAAACGGCAATGATCAGCGTAAGAGCGCGTGCTGGTTGCCGGTCAAGGAACTTTCATGATGAACAGTGCTGTCATTCATGCCGCTACCGAAATGGCGCCCAAGATTCTTGAGCTCAATGATGTTCGCGTGCGTTTCCCTGTAAGCAACGACTGGCTTGGTCGACCAAGGGGCCACGCCCATGCACTGAACGGCATCGACCTGCAGGTAAGAGCAGGCGAAACCTTAGGCATCGTGGGGGAATCAGGCTGCGGAAAAAGCACCTTAGCTCAGCTATTGATGGGATTGGTAGCTCCAACTAGCGGTGAACTGAACTGGGTCGTTCGCAAGGACGGCAAAGGCCGTAACAACGTACAGATTGTTTTTCAAGATCCACAGTCTTCTCTTGATCCACGCCTGCCAATTTGGAAAATTATCACTGAGCCGTTGTACGCCAGAGGCCATGCGCCGCGTGCGCAAATGCGTGATATCGCGGCTAGGGTCGCGTCTCAGGTTGGCATACGTCCGGAATATCTAGACCGCTTCCCCCACCAGTTTTCCGGCGGCCAGCGTCAGCGAATTGCTATCGCCCGAGCGCTCTCGTCAGACCCAGACATCATTGTCCTGGACGAACCAACCTCCGCTCTGGACATCTCGGTTCAAGCGCAAATCCTTAACCTTTTAGCAGAACTACAACGCGCCCGAAATCTCACTTACATTCTGATTTCCCATAATGTATCGGTCGTGCGGCACATGGCAAATCGTGTAGCAGTGATGTACCTGGGGCAGATCGTTGAGCTTGGCAGCGCAGGCCAAGTTCTTGATCAGCCGAAACATCCCTACACCCGCTTGCTGTTCGAAGCAGTCCCGCGACTGGGCGTACCATTGCATGCAGAACAGGTAGCGGCACCCACTGAATTGCCGGGGAACCGCCAACTTCCAGAAGGGTGTTTTTTCCGCGAACGGTGCAATCTCTGCACCGCTGGTTGCGAAAAACCTCAAGCCATGAAGGGAGATGAGCTCCAGGAAGTAAGGTGTCACGTAAAAGGCTAAACCCTTTAACGAACAACAACGTTGTGCCCCAGAGATAGGTTCCTTTAAAACCATCCTTGGGGTACTGCCTAGATCGTCATAGTGCTTGAGCTAGGATGATCTGGTTACAGCCAAACTCGACGACCACCTCTCTCAAAGCACTTATCCATGGAAGACATGCCTAACGCCCCCGCTCCAACCGATGACTCGTCCGAAGACGTGGTGACGAGAAAGTCGCTATATGAACAGGCTTGGTCGACACCTATGACCAAAATCGGGGAGCGGCAAGCCTCATCGTAGCGCTGCCTCACAAACACCCGTTGTTACTGGGTATCGAAGAGCATTTTAAGAAGGTCAGGGAAAGCGACAACGGCTACTTACGGCCGACGAAGCGTTCCATGCCGGATCTGATCGTCAGTCGCACCGGGCTCGCCCATGCCGTCGACTTTGCTAATCAGTTGTACTTGGCGCTGATGAAAAAGACCTTTCTGTGGCGCTCTCTGCCCCCTCCACACACAGGCATCGTGAGTCGATTGATCACCGAGAGAAGGCTTCGACAAGGTACGTTTACCCTGCTCTCTGGCAGCCACAGCGTCCAACGGTGGTTTACATCGGAACCGTCGTATTCGGTTTGACCATCTACGAGATCAGCGAATACGTGCAGGTGAAAAATGTCAATAAGCCGTATGTGCGGCTGAGTTCGTTTCCTGTCATGTCTTATGTTTTCTGGTGTAGTCAGCGGTTGACTATGAAAATAGCTCCATCTCAACTTTGAGACGTCAATGAACTCAATCAGAAAGTTGCTTCGCTCTCCAGCGCATTAAATCGACTTTGCAGGAACTTAAAACATCTCCAGAGCCCGAGCCCCCCATCACGGAGTCACCTTCCCACTGGCACTGTGCATTCTTGAACCTCTCGAAAGCCTTCTGGGAAGCGAGCAGCGAGGTAAGGGCTTTGGCCGTCGCACTCGAATCGATCTCCTTTGTCTTAGCTTCCAATTTTTTGTAGGCGATATTCATTTGCGACGTGACTTCGCGAGTCTTACGCTCAAGGCAAGACTGCAATGCTGTCCGGGGCTGATCGCCAACGGCGTTGTAGCATTCGTTCAATGCTCCAGCTTGAGCGTCGCTGGTCACTGCAGTTTTTACTGCGGTGGTAGTAGACGTAGCTGCCATATTGACCGCGCCATTTGTGATTGCATTCACATCAGGTTTCGCGGGTACCTGAGCGTATGCCGTACCGATGGCAAATGAAGTCGCTACAACGACCACAGAAATGAGTTTTCTCATTTTCATCTATCCTTTGGAAAGCATTTATCGAGGGGGGTAGAAACAACTTTGAGTGCCAGGCCGATTGTGTACTGCGTACGTAAGGATCAGGCCCGTTGAGGTGTAGTAGTGCCCACAGTCCCAGACCTGTATGACCGCATCCTGGGCAGGCTGTTCAACGCTGCCAAGAACAAGCATCAGCAACAGTTTCGGCGCCCGGCAAATCCATCGACGCCAGGGTAGGCCTGTATAGGTGCATCGGCCAAGCTCTGATCGATGCCAAGCAATCGGGCCGCGACTCGTGCGCCGCCATCGAGGCTGTCATGTCCTGAGACGCCTTTGCCGAGCACGTCAGGGCCAGGAAAAAACCGCCGTCTGAGAGGACGGCGATCGACTCCCGCCAGATACGTAGATAGAAGGCCAGCTCAGAACAAGCCGAGCTGGCCGCCGATCAATGTGCTGAAGTCGTCGTGCACGAACGGCAGGATGGCGTCCGCAACCGGTTGTAGCTGGCGCGTGACGTAGTGGTCGTAGTCGATTGGCGCGTGCCGTATTTCCAGAGGTTCTGGACCTGCGGTCGTGATGACATAGCTGATCCAGCCACCGTTCTGGTACTGACGCGGCCGGCCCTGGCTGTCGTTGTATTCATCGGCCAGACGCGCCGCGCGCACATGCGGTGGCACGTTGCGCTGGTAGTCATCCAATGTGCGGCGTAGGCGCTTTCGGTAGATCAGCAGATCGTCGAGCTCACCGGCCAGTGTGCGGCACACATAGTCGCGCACGTAGTCCTGGTGCGGTTGCCGATTGAAGATCCGCTGGTAGAGCTCCTGCTGAAACTGCTGGGCCAGTGGCGACCAGTCGCTGCGTACCGTTTCCAGCCCTTTGTAGATCATCTCGCGGCTTCCGTCAGCGCGCGTGACCAGCCCGGCGTAGCGCTTCTTGCTGCCCTCCTCGGCACCGCGAATGGTCGGCATCAGGAAGCGGCTGAAATGCGTCTCGAACTGTAATTCAAGCGCGCTTTCCAGGCCGAACTCTTTGAGCAGATGGTCGCGCCACCACTGGTTGACATGCAGCACCAGCGCCCGTCCGATACGCGTCGCATCGTCCTCTGAATGCGTGCGCCCGAGCCAGACGAAGGTGGAGTCGGTGTCACCGTAGATCACCGCATAACCTTCGGCCTCGATCAGCTCGCGAGTCTTGCGCATTATTTCGTGACCGCGCAGGGTGATGGAGGATGCCAAACGCGGATCGAAAAAGCGGCAGCCGCTGGACCCCAGCACACCGTAGAACGCGTTCATGATGATCTTCAGCGCCTGGGACAACGGCCCGTTGTGCTCACGCTTGGCCACTTCACGGCCTTGCGAGACACGTTCCACAATGGCCGGCAGACAATGCCGGGTTCGCGAGAAGCGCGCACCGCGAAAGCCCGGTACCGACTCGCTGTCGTCGGGATGTCGCATACCCTCCATCAACCCCACCGGATCGATCAGGAACGTGCGGATGATCGACGGGTACAGGCTCTTGTAATCGAGCACCAGCACGGACTCGTACAGCCCAGGCCGCGAGTCCATCACGAAGCCGCCCGGGCTCGCCTCCGGTGGCCGCTCCCCGAGGTTCGGCGCGACAAAGCCCTGGCGATGCATCTGCGGTATGTAGAGGTGCGAAAAAGCGGCGACCGAGCCTCCGCTGCGGTCGGCGGGCTGACCGGTAACGGTGGCGCGTTCGAGCAGGAACGTCAGTAGCTCGGTCTTGGCGAAGATCCGCGTCACCAGCTCGCAGTCTTTGAGGTTGTAGCGCGCCAGCTCGGGTTTGTCCTCGGCGAACATGCGGTCGATTTCATCCATGCGCTGGTACGGGTTATCGATGGACTTGCCTTCACCCAGCAACGTCTGCGCAACGTTCTCAAGACTGAACGACGGAAAACTCCAGGTCGCCGAACGCAGCGCCTCGATGCCGTCAATGAGCAGGCGGCCGGCGGCGGCCGCGAAGAAGTGATTCTTACGCGTGCCGTGTTCGCGCCACTGCATCTCCTCGCCACCGCGCCCTAGCCGCAAGGGTACGGCCAGGCGTCGGGCATGCTCGTGCAACACGCGCAGGTCGAACTGCACAAGATTCCAGCCAATGATGGCATCGGGATCATGCAGGGCGAGCCACTCGTTCAATTTTTTCAGCAGCAGCGTCCGGGAATCACAGTACTCGAGCTTAAAGTCGAGCGCACCGCCGTCGCCATTCGCTGGCCCGAGCATGTACACCTGACGCTCGCCACAGCCTTCAAGCGCGATGGAATACAGCTCGCCCTGGGCGGTGGTTTCGATATCGAGGGAGACCAGCTTCAGTGGAGGTCGGTAGTCCGGCGCGGGTTTCATCTGCGCGTCGAGCAGCATACCGCTGCCATCCGGTCTGCCGCCGAAGCATACCGGCGCGGTAATGAAGCGCTCCATCAGGTAGCGTTCCGGCGGGCGGATATCGGCTTCGAAGACATCGACACCGGCCGTGCGCAGCAGCTTGTCGAGGTGAATTAACTGACGGTGCTGCTGGCAGTACAGGCCAAGTACGGGGCGATTCTGAAAGTCGCACAGACCCAACGGACGAAGTTCGACGTCGCGTTCGCCACGCAGCAGCAACTCGGTCTGCTCGCGCTGCTGTGCAGGAACAAAGGCCACCGAGGGCTGATAAGGCAAGCGGATATGCCGAGGACCCTCGTCGGTCGCCAGCCAAAACTCGACTTCCGTACCCGCGGGCGTATCACGCCAATGCCGGGTCAGGACAAAACCCTGCTGTAGATCCACCGCTGTAACCTCAAGAACCTGTCTTTCACTGCGCGATTCTACGCGCCATCGCCTTGAATGGCGCGCACGCAAAGCGTACTTGCGCGCTTTACGCCAGCCTCTAAGCTCAGTCAATCAGCAGACCATGGCCAGCTGTGCCGAGCACAGCGCCCTGGAGATTTGGTACGACTCGATCAGTTACGACGATCTGCTGGCACAGGCACAGTCCAGTACCACGCTTGAGCATGTGCAACGCGCTATTGAGAAAGCTGAACGGCGCACCCACGCCGAGTTGCTGCCGAAAATAAGCGAGCGTGATGAACACGGGTGTTTACTGATTCGAGACGACCTGCCGGAAATTTTTCACCTGCACAACAACACGACGCTGCTCGATGCCGACGATGACTGGATGAGCCTGAAAAATTGGCAGTCGCTTTACGACACCTTCATCCACGACTACCGAACCACCCTGCAAGCAGACCGTCGGGAGCTATTGACGCGCTTCCAGGTTCAGGACATGGCGTTCAAGGTGGTTGGTGTCGGCAGTGTGGGCACCCGCTGCCTGGTCGCGCTACTGACAGACGATCAGGAGCAACCGCTGTTTCTGCAGTTCAAGGAGGCACGCCGCTCGGTGCTGGCGGACTACGTCGGCATAAAATCGCGTATCCGACACAACGGTCAGCGGGTGGTTGAAGGCCAACGCTTGATGCAATCAGCCAGCGACCTGTTCCTGGGCTGGACCACGGGGCCGAACGGGCGCCACTTCTACGTGCGCCAGTTGCGCGACATGAAAGTCAGCGCAGAGCTTGAGACCTTCGACGATATGACCTTTGCCGCCTACGCCCGTATCTGTGGGCGGGCACTGGCCCGAGCGCACGCCAAGGCCTATGCCGAGCAGAACGAACGCGACTTCGAACACTTCCAGCTGGCGTGCCGCAACGGTCGCCTGCAAGCCCGCTCAGAAGCGCAATGCCGTTCAGTTAAGCGAATGTGGTCCACTGTAGGAGCGAGCTTGCTCGCGATGGTCGTTAACGATAACGCGTGTTTACTGGATAAACGCGGCGCTCTTGAGTCCATCGCGAGCAATCGAGCGTCGACCGGCTGCTCCTACAATTTCCTTAACTGAACGGCATTGCGCTCAGAAGCGGACTTTGCCGCCGACCATCTGCCGTAGGTGACGTCGGCGAAGATTTGAAAGCGAGGCCGTGGCCACAGGTTACCGCCTGCATGGCCCCCTCCGCTGCCGATGCTCCCCTGTCAATCTTCCAGCGGTTTGGGTGGCATTTCCGCCTTGGCGGACTTGCCCTTCTTGCCTCCCTTGCCTGCTTTGCCACCAGGGCCCGGTGTGGCCTCAGGCGGCGTTGGAGGTGGCGCTGTAGCGTCTTTTTCCTGTTGGGGCAGTTGGTCGATGGTGCTGAAGATTTCCTTGGCCTCGATGGGGCCGGAATGTTCGATCTTCTTCTCGCCGTCCTTGCCCACCAGGATGACCTTGGCTTGGGCGCTGGCACCCAGTTTGAGTTCGCGGATCAACGCCATAGTGGTCTGCGCGTCCAGATCTTTGCCGTTGCGCTGGCCCATCGTGTTGACCACGGTGTAGAGCACCATTTTTCGTTCAGCGAAAGCGGCGCGATTGGCAGGCTCCTCCAGGGCCTTCTTCAGGTTAACCAGAGTCGGGTCCAACGTGCTGGGAGCGATAATGATCAGCGGGCGAAATTGCCCGCGATCCTGAGCCAGAGGAGCATCGCTGTCGGCGGCCAACAAAGGGTTGACCACAGCAAGCAAGGTGACGAGGGTCAGTGACCGGATGAGCATGCGTACCACCTTTTCATGTCCATACATCGTTCATTGAAAGTTTCATCCGTGAGGTTTCAAGCTCAAGGCCGCATCCGTTGTGTTGCTCTGAAGCTTAGGTCAGCGTGCTCATCGCGCAACCATTCCCTGTCACTGACCGTTATTGGGACTGGATGCTTGACGCGGATGCTGGCCGGTGACGTCACCAGCGGTGCCGTCGGCTACGGGCAAGACCAGCGTTTCTCCGATCCCGACCCGCTGCCGTTTCACTCGATGGGCAGACGGTCAAGGCGCCAGATCGGCCTTGACCACTTCCATAGCGGGTTTGCCATCCCGGCTGCTGACCCCAGCCAGCCAGGTGTCGAGCACTTGCGGATTGGCTCTGATCCAGGCCTTGGCGGCGTCGCGCGGCTTTTGGTTTTCGTTGAGTACGGCGTCCATCAACTGGTTTTCCATCTTCAGCGTGAACACCATGTTCTGCAGCAGCTTGCCGACGTTGCCACACTCCTGCAGATACCCTTTGCGCACATTGGTGTAGACGGTCGCCTGCCCCAGGTTCGGACCGAAGTATTCGTCACCTCCGGTAAGGTACTTCATTTTGTTCCGGGTATTCATTGGGTGCGGCTCCCAACCCAGGAACACCATCCATTCGTTCTTGCGGGCGGCACGCTTGAGTTGCGAGAGCATCCCCGCTTCGCTGGACTCGACCAGTTTGAAACCCTTGAGCCCAAAGGCGTCCTTGTCGATCATGCTCTGGATCAGTCGGTTGCCATCGTTGCCTGGCTCGATGCCGTAGATCTTGCCCTCCAGTTGCTGTTTGAACCTGGCAATATCAGCGAAGCTTTTCAAACCGGCATCATAGGCATAGCCCGGGACGGCCAGGGTGTACTTGGCACCTTCAAGGTTGGCCCGCACGGTTTCTACGGTGCCTGCTTCGCGATAAGCCTTGATGTCGTTTTCCGTGGTCGGCATCCAGTTGCCAAGGAATACGTCGAGGTCCTTGCCCCCGGCCAGAGATTTATAAGTCACCGGAATCGAGAGCAGCGTGGTTCTGGTCGTATAGCCCAGGGATTCGAGGACTGCGCTGGTGATTGCAGTGGTGACCGTGATGTCCGTCCAGCCGACATCGGAGAAACGTACAGTGCTGCACGACTCGGGTTCACCCGCATAGGTCAGCAGCGGCAAGCTCAGTGCAGCGGTCAAGATCAGCGATGTGCATGCTTTCATGGGACAGACTCCTACAGGTTGTCGTCGGCAGCGTGTGACCGGCAAATGCCGGTTGGCGTTTGAGGTGCTTTATTGTTTTGGCGCCGGTGAAGGGGCGCCTGTCTTCCTTCAAACAGCGGCTTGCTCTACGCCAAACCAATTCAACGCCGCAGGCGTGGTATTGAGGTAGACATGCTTGAGTTCGGTGAACTCATCGAGCCCCGCACGCGACAATTCCCGGCCAATGCCGCTGGACTTGTAGCCGCCCCATGGCGCTTGGGGGAAAGCGGCGTTGTAGTCGTTGATCCATAAGGTGCCCACCCGTAGACGCCGTGCCATGCGATAAGCCTTGCCAAGGTCTTGAGTCCAGACTCCGGCGGCCAGCCCATAGGGTGTGTCATTGGCCAACTGCAGCGCCTGCTCCTCACCGCTGAAGCGCTCGACGGTGATGACCGGGCCGAAGATTTCTTCCCGGGCAATGCGCATCGCTGCGGTGACATTGCCCAGCAAGGTCGGTTCGAGCCAAAAACCGCGATCGAACCCCGGGCCGCAGGGCGCCTTGCCACCGGCCAGAAGCCGGGCCCCCTCGCCCACTGCGCCAGCAATCATTGTCAGCACCTGATCCCGCTGACTCGCCGAAATCACCGGGCCCATCTGGGTCAGAGGATCCAGCCCATTGCCCAGGCGGATCCGGGCAATGCGCTGCTGCAACGCCTGGACGAAACGATCATGAATAGCGGCTTCCACCAGCAGCCGCGAGCCGGCAGAGCATATTTGTCCCGCATTGAAAAACACCGCATTGAGCGCCTGATCCAACGCCACTTCAAAATCAGCATCGGCGAACACGATATTGGGATTTTTCCCACCCAGCTCCAGGGCGACCCGTTTGAAATTACCGCTGGCCGCGCGCATCACCTTGCCCCCCGCTGCGGCACCGCCGGTCAGCGATACCAGATCCACTTGCGCACTGGCCGCCAGTATTTCGCCAACCTCACCCGGACCACATAACAGGTTGAATACGCCAGCGGGCAAACCCACTTGCGCCAACAGCTCAGCCAGTCGGTGGGCCGTCATCGGCGTCAGGCTGCTGGGTTTGAACACCAGGGTGTTGCCCGCCGCCAAGGCCGGGGCAATCTTCCACACCGCTTGCAGCAGCGGGTAATTCCAGGGAGCGATCAAGGCGCAGACACCGACGGGTTCGCGCTGATTCAGGCTGATGACGTGCGCCGGTGCGTGGGAGTTGACGCTGCCCGTTTCCATTTCCAGCAAGGCTGCGTAATAACGAAAGGTCGCCACCACATTGCCGATATCCGCCAGACTTTCGCTCAGTGTCTTGCCGGCATTGAGGGTTTCCAGACGCGCCAGATGTTCACCATCGGCCTCGATCACCGTGGCGATTTTCTGCAGGATTGCGGCGCGCTCGGTCACCGCCATCGACGGCCATTGCCCGAGGTCGAAAGCCTGTCGCGCGGCGTGGATCGCACGCTCGGCGTCGGCTCGACCGGCGACCGACACGCGCGCCAGTACGTGCTCCGTAGCCGGGTTGATCACCTCCCGGTACAAAGGTTCTTGCGGCGCTTGCCATTGCCCCCCGATAAACAGCTGTATGTCCAACATCTGACTCTCCTGGCTGACGACTCGATAGCGCCACTATCTGCCAGGCGCGCTGTGCGCAATTGATCAAAAACGGCAAATCGCTGCCGCTTTGGCACGCGTTTTCAAACCACACTGAACGCATCCAGGCAGTGATAACGTCAGCGAAAGTCGCTTCACATCAAGCCCCTGACTTGCGCCCGCCTACACTCGCAAAGCACCGCGCAGCAATGCCTGCCGCACGACCCGCCAACCTGACAAGGGGAAAGCCATGACAAAAACCGCTGAGCGCTCCGGCCTGAACCTGAGCCATTGGCAGCAGCGAACCGAACTGGCCTGCGCCTTTCGCTGGGCTGCCAGGTTGGGTATGCACGAGTCGATCGCCAATCATTTCAGTGTGGCGGTTTCGGCCGATGGCCGAGAGTTTCTGATTAACCCTTTCGGGAAGCACTTCTCACGCATCAAGGCCAGCGATCTGCTGTTGGTCAATGCCGACGACCCCACGATCCTGGATCGACCCGATGCCCCCGACATCACTGCCTGGGCTTTGCACAGTGCGCTGCATCGCAACCAGCCGCAGGCACGTTGCATCCTGCACACGCATTCCAGGTACGCGACGGCGCTGGCCTGCCTGGCGGACTCGCGCCTGCCTCCCATAGAGCAGAATTCAATGCGTTTTTTCGAGCGTGTCGCCATTGATGAAGGCTTCGACGGCATGGGATTGGGTGACGAGGCGCAACGGGTCAGCCTGCTGCTGGACGATAAACCGATTCTACTGATGGGCAATCATGGATTGCTGGTGGCGGCACCGAGCATCGCCCAGGCGTTTGACGACCTGTACTACTTCGAGCGTGCCTGCGAGACCTATATCACCGCGCTGTCGACCGGCCTGCCGCTGCGCGTCGCCAGCGACGAGGTCGCTCGCAAGACCGCGCGGCAGTGGCTGGATTACCCGGACTTCGCCAACAAACACTTTGCCGCGCTGTTGAACATTCTCGACGAGGAGGAGCCCGACTATTCCCACTGAAGCCTGCGGCAAGCCAAAGGCGCTCTGTGTGCAATTGCATGGACCTGACCACCCAATTGCATTCGACCTGACCTGTCATTTGCGCTCACTCTGACCAGCCGGCTCCAACTCAACATTGTCAGCAGGTACCACTGGGGCGCAGGTCAGCCAAAAATCAAGGGCAGTAATCGACCCATACCGGCCGGTCGTAGCCGGCAGACACTCACCCAGCGAACAGTTGAGGGAGTTATGTCACATTGATTCGATCCCGCAGTCGATGCTGTCCGACTGAGAAGCCGAGTCAAGGCAAGCGAACGAGGCTGCTGATAACGGGACATATGGTAAATCCTGCGTCTGGCTACGGATCTTGAGCACTGAGGGGGGATGCCTAGACAAGGAAAAAGTCAGGGGGGGGCGCAGACCTCGACTTCTTCTCGCACGCCTGTCGTGTGGTCTCTGGAATTTTCAATTCCGATAAGTAGATGCAGACCAAATGAGTGAATTTTCCCCTTATCTCGGTATAACCCCCTTTACCGCGTCGGCGACTTTCGAGTGATTTGCAAGACCCAGGACGGTGAGCTGGCCGTTCTGGTGGTTGAGCTTGGGAAAAAGGGGGGGGATCTGAGCAGCAGGCCTCGGAATTTATTGAGCGGAAATAACTGTTCCGGAGCGGGCAGTGCGACGCGTAGAATAGTTCAATTATTCATGGAATAAATTGTGCAATGGAGTTTTTGTGAGTCACGCAGAATCGCTACCGCCCCCCGCCCCCCGCCCCATCCCGGTTTCATTCAATACCCAAGAAATTGACTCAGGTGAGTTACTCACCACCCTGTGGCGTCAAAAGTATCTAATCGCAGGCATAGCCTTGGCAGCCACTGCGATGGCAGCGGTCTACGCTTATACAGCGACACCTCAATACCAGACGAAGACATTTCTTCGTCCTCCGGCTATTAAAGATCTTGACGCACTCAATCAGACTGGGGTTTACATACTCAGCCCAGAGGAATCACTCAGACGCGTCGGTGCTGCACTTAACTCCTATGAAGTGCGTAAATCCTACTTCGATAAGCACCAAGAGCAATTCTCCGGTATTGGCTCAGGTGACTTGACACAGGCCTTCGAACGCTTCAACAGCGAAGCGTTCAAGCTTATTCAGCCGAATCCTAAGGATGGCAACAACCTTACAACCTTCGTTGGACTAGAAATCACTTATCCGGAAACCGTCGAAGGTCATCTCATTCTTAATGGGATCGTGCAAGAAGCTATCAAGTACGAGCGCAAGCAGATCCAAGACGACTTGGATAGTGTGATTGAAAACAGTCTCAACACCCTAGAACGTAAGATGGGCATTGCCCGCGCTAGTTATGAGGCCGATAAGGACTCAACGATTGCTAAAATCAGCGAAAGTGACGCTCTCAAGCGCGCACAACTGCAGGATGAGTTGCGTGCAGTTCGTACAGAACTGCGCGACCGTCGGGAAAGTCGTATCACCCAGCTGAACGAGTCGATTCAGATAGCACGTGAGCTGGGTATCGTGAAGCCGACTACCCCCACGGCGATGGGGCAAGGTAGCGGCGTAAGTCAGGGCAATGTTTTTCGTGCGGAAGTCTTCAACGAGCAGTTCCCCCTGCACTTCATGGGCACTGAAGCTCTTGGGGCCGAGCGACATGCCCTACTGGCACGAAAGTCTGATGACCATACCAGCCCTCGGATCTCCGAGATCAAAAAAGAGCTTCAGCTTCTGGATCAAAATCGACAGATTGAACAACTTAAATCGCGTAAAAACGACGATCTATTCCTCACCACGCTGGTTGATATGAGGGCAGAAAAAACACGGCTGGAACATATCAACCGCGACCTAAATGAACTGGCTTTGGTAAAGGTTGACCAACAGGCTATCAAGCCAAACAAACCGATTAAGCCTAATAAGTTGCTGATTCTGACTCTGGGGATATTCGTTGGCGGTATGCTCGGCATATTCGTCGCACTGATACGCGGCGCCCGCGGTATAGTACTTAGCCGCTCTGCCAGCCAGTACGAGGTGAGCACCCAAAAAGTATTTACAGGGCAATCAACCATACAAAGAGCATCAAGGAGTCATGTCGCATAACGCCTAAGGAAGGTCTGAAGTACCCGCCGATTTTTCATGCCCTCGCTACTTGAGGTTCAAAAAATCATGCGTCGGTCGAAAAACAGACCTTTCCTGCCCTTAATTCATGGTTCTTTCCTTTAATCGCGC
>NZ_JBVASJ010000048.1:0-37205 GCF_057813935.1 Pseudomonas sp. F220 | reverse complement strand
ATGCTCAGCCAAGCCTATACGTCTGGAATGCAAAAGGTGAAGACATCTTGCGCAAGATCCAGCGTGCGCGAGAGGCGATGGCATCACAGTCCAAAGAGAACGTTTTTTCTGAGACAGCACACTAGCGAAGCGATGAATAATATTTTCATTGTTTTTATCTTCCTTGATGGGATCAGCGTTGATTGGATGCGATTTGGTGCGCGGGAAAGATATCAGCCATCGTGGCGGCAAACACAGTCATTTCTGATGCCCATTAAATCAACTCGTTTTCTAGGCGCATCCCAGTGACCGCTGCTGGCCGATCTGTGCCGGTCGTGACGGGCAGATCCACCGGGTCGAAAGCGCCACTCAAGACGACTCGTATGCAGGAACGGAGTTGGCCGACTTCGAGCCTGGCAAGAGACTCAACGCCCTCTAGAGCAAGCGTGGCCCGTGCCCGGTGTTTTGCAATGCGACCTCTCCAAGACGGTCCAGCACAAAGGCCTTCGCGTGGCGTGTCATCTGGTCGAGATGCCGGTCGCGCTTCTTCTCGGCATCCACCATCGCTTTTTTTCCGTGTTGCTGGAGCAGATAAGTATGAATCTGCCGCACTTCCACAGAGCTATAGATCGGCGCTACGTCCAACACCGCCAACAGGCCGTCCGTACCGTGGTCACGGGTATTCATGACTACCTGAGGACCACGCGCACCCAAAACCTGAAACCCCATCGACTCGAAACACGGCACCTTACCAACGTTGCAGGCCAGCTCGGCATGAGGGTATCGACCGAGCATTTCCTGCAGCATCGCGCGCGCGACACCCCGACCTCGATGGCTTGCCCGCACAGCCATATAGGCCACTGCGCAGGCCTCGGGATCGTCCTTCACCGGCAGATACAGCAAGAAGCCGACGACCGTGGAAGGGGTCTCGGCATCCAACGCCACGATCAATTCAACTGGAATGCCTTTAGAACCGTCCATAGCGTCCAAGTAAAGATGAACCTCGAATCCGATACCGTATTGATACAGGTTGTAGAGAGGATTGCTCGGCGCGATGGCCACCATGCTGATATCAGTTAGGTAGTCGACGACCATCTGCAGGATCTGGCTTTTGATCGGCTCGGGGGGCGGGGTTTCAAACAGGGTGATAGTGAACATCGAACTTCTGACTCCGAGGGTTAAGGCTTGCCCGTGGCTTCAAGGACCAGCGCTGGGCGGAGTCATCATAACGCGTCTTTGCGCTAACAACGGACGGCGCGGCTTGCCCATCGCCCTCCCCCGGCTGCCAGGCCATCACCGCGGGCTACTCAGCCGGCTACAGCCTGGCCGTTGACCGACAAAACTCAGTCGCAGCGAACCCGGCAATTGGAAAGCGGCGAGTTGCACGGCTGATCTCGAAGGGGTTTGTTCATCTACAAGTACCACGCTGTGGGACGGATTTATCCGCGAAACCCGCGCGCGGTCTGTCTGAGACACCGCGGTGCCTTCTTCGTGGATAAATCCGCGCCTACAACCCTGTGTCAGACCAGTCGCTTCGTGTCCAAAGCAGACGCCCTGATAAAACACCTCTTTGTAGCAGCACGCTGTCGCAGGCTGCGTTCGCGTGCACCAACGTATCGTGGCAGGACGCCGCCTTCGGCAGCTACAGACTCAGTGTGGAATGTCTTTGGGCCGAACAGCGACCGTTCAACGGTCGCTGTAGCAGACTCTCAAACCTCCGTCTGCTCCGCCATTTCCAGGGCGTCGTCCACTTCAATACCAAGGTAACAAGCAGTGCTTTCAAGCTTGAGTTCCCGGCCTGTCTCTGCGTTGCAACTCCTTCTCGACATAAACCTCGGGCTTCTCGGCAGCCTTGGGGAATTTAGAACCTCCACCCTTGCTAAAACTTCCACAATAGTTACGGAGGACTTCCATAATAGTCATGGAGCACTTCCATAATAGTTAAAAAACACTCTCCATGATAGTTATTGGGCGCATCGCTTTTCAGTATTCCAACCCCAAACCCAGCAAAAGAAAAAATCCAGAATAATCAGGACTCTACATACACATATGACGGAGGCGATGTCCGCCCTTATTAATCAAGGAGCCCATAGAGACTCTTTTTATTTACTCGCAACTCCGCCATTTTTCAGGCGCCAAATATTGCACTCATTAGGATGGATCGAAAAGCGATTGGTCTTAGCACGATTAATTCATACGCTCTATTACAACCTCAGCCATAAATAACAAAGTATTCAACTAGACCAAACGGCGAGGAGAACTACACCCCGACAAAAGACTGACATCAAAAAATTGACAACAAAAAAAACAATCGTATTTTCCCTATTAAGTCGGTGATACATCATGATCAAGTTCATGGCCTACTTTGTAATAGGAGCAGTAATTGCAGGATGCAACGGCTTTGTAAAACCCGACTTGTCGGGGCCTGCTAACAATTCATACTTTTTAGTTTTCTCAGGCTTTCCATTGCCGTATCTATATATGGCCTCGGCCGTGCAATGGAACGAGGACTACGCCGTCACCACCCGCCACACCCCGTTCATCCCTAACGTGAAATACAGCTGCAGCACAGGCTGCGACCTCGTCTTCATCCAGCACAAGGCCAACGGCCGCTACCCGTCATGGCGCGCACCGCGTGCGGGCGAGGAAATAACTGCCGTGGGGGCGAGCCCGTACCTGACGACCGTCACCGGGAAAGGCAAGGTGTATCAAGCGCCTTTCATCAATACCGATGAAGGCAGCGGCGATCGCTATGCCATCGATGATGCCCCGACGATCAAGGGGATGTCGGGTGGGCCAGTCATCGCCAGTGACGGCTGTATTGTCGGCATCAATATGGGTTTTTACTCCACTACACTGCACGATTTGAGCTTTCACCCCGGCGTAAAGGGAGCTGAGAGGATCAGCATCTTTGTCCCTTACTCGATCATTCAGCGTGAGTGGGAGCTGTTGCAGGCAAAGCTTAACGATCCACGCGGCACGAAATATGCCGCGAAGTAGCGTTTAACTCTCACCCATTGGCCAGTTGCCCGCATAGTCTACTACTTCAACTCAAATGCTGGTTGTATGCACAGTGATCGGGCAAGGTAAATTGAACCCGTGTAAGCGACGAAATGCAGTGTTAGCTTGGGATTGTGTTCGGGCGGCAGAGCGCCGGAGGAGAGTGGCGGAGTTATGCAATCATCACAATCCCAGGTGCGTGATAACCGCGAAGAGTCGGTATGCTCAGGGGGCTTTATCAAGGGCTTGCGCGAGATATTTCATACAGGACCTTGTTGTTTTTATTGCCGAAGTTTTTGAATCTTGCCGCAATTCGGTCATTGCATCGGTGTGACCTAAATCCCCTCGCGCGTCCTGATGTAATGCTCCGTCATACCGATAGTGGTATGACCGAGCTGGTCGCGCGCCTCTCGAATGTTCCCGGCTTATTCTTCATTGTCCGTTGCAGCTTTTGCCCGCAGATCGCGTATCTGGACATCGGCTATGGGAATTTCAGCCGCCTCGCTGATGACGCTCATCCATGTGTATTCCCGGGGCCAGCCCTTCAGGCAGCACCTGCACCGTCGTGCAGGCTCTCCATCGAACGTTCAGATGAGCATCTTCAAGATCAGCTTGAAGGGCTCACAGCCTGGCCGAAAGCGGACCGTGGATGACCTCAGTTTTTTGCTCGCGAGCAGCAATCCAGCTTGCTCAGGATTTGATGCGCCAGGCGCACACGGGACTCGTTGGGATAATTCTTGTTGGCCAGTATCACAATGCCAAGCTTCTTCGCAGGAATGAAGGCCACGTATGCTCCAAAGCCGTTGGTAGAGCCGGTCTTGTTAATCCAGACTGCCTGTTGCGCAGGCAGCTGCGGGATCAGTTCAGTAGCAGGCTGACTCTCGTAGGCCATCTTGTCGGAGTTGCCCTCCAGCAGCGTATCCAGTTGCACCGGGTAGCTGTACTGCTCCCAGATCAGATCCTGGGTCATCGGCCCGACTTTGAAGTAACCGATATGGGTATCGGCGATCGCGCGCTTGAGCCTGGCATCTGTCTCGACGAGATTCAGGTTCGCCTCAACGAAGCGAATCAAGTCTGAGGCGCTGGTTTTAACCCCGTAGGCTTCGGCTGCAAGCACTCCAGGATTTAGCCTGACTGGAGCATCCTGTTTGTCATAGCCCTGTGCATAGAGCGACATCTTGCTCGACGGCACATTGATGTAGCTATTGCGCATGCCGAGTTTCGGGAAGAGCCGGGCCTCAATCGCCTCCTCAAAAGGAATGTTCAAGCTTTTGGCCGCTATCACACCAAGCAGCCCGATACTCGGGTTGGCGTAGGTCCTGTGAGTGCCGGGGGCGAATTGCGGTTGCCACGTACTGAAGTAGCCCATCAACTGTTCGTTGTTCTGGACATTGTCAGGAACCTGGAGGGGAAAGCCTCCCGCTGTATGGGTCCCCAGATTGATCAGCGTCACCTTGTCCAATTCGCTGCCCTTGAGTTGCGGCAGGTACTTACCGGGATTGTCGGTGAGTGAAAGCCGGCCGCTGGCCTGAGCGTAAGTGGCCAGTGTTGCCGTAAACGTCTTGCTGATCGACCCAATCTCGAACAACGTATCGCGGGTGACCTTTTGATCGGTTTGCCGGGAGGCCACGCCGTAGTTGTAGAACTGTTGTTTACCATTCGTGGTAACGGCGATAGCCAGCCCCGAAATATTGTGCTGTTGCATCACCGACTGGGCAGCGTCGTGTACGAGGCTGTCGATATCTGGCTCCGTACTCGCGGCTGCGAAGGTGCCGAAAAACGTCGTACAGGCAAGCAAGAGAAACGGTACGCAGATTGTTCCATTTGGGCGCATTGAAGTCGTCCGTCGAAGATAATTTATGGGGAGGCGGAAATTACCACGTAACGGCGCTTCTCCTGAGCGGATCCAGTTAAGGGATGTTTCGCTGGTCCGTGGCTATGCTGTTGTGGCTTGGTTGCCCCAAAAATGTCCTGCTGGTGAACCTTATCGTCGGATACCCGGTCGATAGTTGCAGCCTAGCCAGGCTTGCCGGTGACCCCGTCGATGGTGGTAACCGGTCTGCTTCATTTCCTGGAGAACGTCCCCGTGATATCGACTCTACGCATAGCCAGGCTTAAAGCATGGGGCGCCCATGGTTTTACCGCCACCGGCGTGGTCACTGCCTTTTTGGCGACCATCGCATTATTCGAGAATCAGCCAAAAGCCTGCCTGCTGTGGCTCGGCGTCGCTTTGATAGTGGATGGACTGGACGGGGCGCTGGCACGCAAGGTCAATGTCCAATCCGTATTGCCGGGTTTCGACGGGTCCGTCCTGGATCTTGTCATCGACTACCTGACGTATGTGTTTATCCCGGCCCTGTTCATTTATCGCTATGTCCCGCTGCCGGACTACACGCTACTGCTGAGCACATCGCTGATTCTGGTCTCGTCGCTCTTTTGCTTTTGCAACGTAAACATGAAGAGCAAGGACAACTATTTTCAGGGCTTTCCCGCAGCGTGGAACATCGTCGCCCTGTGCCTTTACATCATTGCCCCAACGCCCTGGCTAACGTTGATCACCATTATCGGGCTGGCACTGCTGACGATGACCCGGATGAAGTTTCTTCACCCCTTTCGCGTGCGTCGGTTCATGCCGATCAACATTGCTGTCACCTCCGTTTGGCTGCTGTGCAGCTCGTTATTGGTCGTCAACCATCCCGACATCGACCCTATGGTGATGGGGTTGTGGCTCGTGATGTCAGCTTATTTTCTGGGGATTTGCATCTGGCGCACGTCGGTGGAGTGGCTCGATAGGTCACGTGCATAAAGCTAAGGCGCCAGAGCCTGCACGCCTTAACTGAGCGCAGCCTTTACCTGGGCTGCAGACTCGAGAAGCGCGACGCTTACACGTTCACCATCATCTCGAAGCCGCCGAAGATCATCCGTTGACCATCGAAGGGCATCGGGTTGAGGTCGGGTTTCAGCCGGGGGTCGGCCATGCACTTCTGCATGCCTGCATCGCGCGTTTGACGGTTTGGCCAGATGATCCATGAAAAGACCACCGTCTCGCCTTCCTTGAGTTTCACTGCCATCGGGAAAGAGGTCAGCTTGCCTTCGGGCACATCGTCCCCCCAAGACTCAACAACACTCAATGCACCGTACTCTTTGAAAATTGCCGCAGTGGATTCGGCATGCTGCTTGAACTTTTCACGGTTGGCGGTTGGCACGGCGGCAATAAAGCCATCGACGTAGGACATGATTAATCTCCTGCCTGAATTACGTGAATAGGTGCAATCGACCTTGGGCGGATCGCGTCTTCGATTCCAGATCGATCTGCTTGTTAGTCGATCCGGTAGACGCCATATCGACATGCCTGTTCACGAAGACCCGATCAAGCCGACCGACGGCCATACGCGACAGATCGCAATGCGATGCAGCGCTGGTCTGCGTCCAGGCGGCGGTTGCGATGCGCTGGAGTCCGTGACGTCAGGTGGACCCAAGAGCCGGTTCCGGCAGGTGTTCTCTGAGTGAATATAATGGTGAGTGTAGATTCATCCATCGGAGAGAAATCATGCGAACGGTTCACATTATCGAAGCAGATAAAACACCCGAACCTGTCAATGTCGTCGGAGAGGCAATAACTATTCTCGCCGGCGGGGATATCACTAAACCCTTCGAAGTGCATATTCAGGAGGGTGTGAAAGGCGGCGGGCCACCGCCCCACTTTCACCCTTGGGACGAGGCGTTCTACGTAATGGATGGGCAGGTCGAGGTTACTGTGGAAGGCAAGTCCACCACAGTAGCAACCGGTGGTTACGTTCATATCCCGGGTGGGACCGTACATGCTTACAAGAACATAAGCGCAACCGCGAAAATTCTCGGTGTGGTCTCTGACCCCAGAGGCGGCAATTTTTTTGCGGCCATGGATCAACTCAAAGTGCCTGAAGATTTACCC
Organism: Pseudomonas sp. F220; assembly: GCF_057813935.1. Lineage (NCBI taxonomy): Bacteria > Pseudomonadati > Pseudomonadota > Gammaproteobacteria > Pseudomonadales > Pseudomonadaceae > Pseudomonas > Pseudomonas sp. F220. The sequence continues at coordinate 30,292 of NZ_JBVASJ010000048.1, read as the reverse complement.
CGAATAATGGAGATAGCCAAGGAGTTCGGCCTTACCTTCCCGGTGCCGGCGGCACCCGAGTAAGTTGCGCCGGTGACCCGCCCCGCTCCCTTGAACGCTGACTTGGGCTGCCTGGAAGGTGCAGGGCCAGACTTGGTGGAGCTATTGGTGGTGTTGGAGCCTGGTGTCGACTGACGGGAAACGGCCGATTCTGTTGGAAACAGTTCGAGCAGGCATTTCAACCTCGGATTGAGGCAAGAAAGCGCACAAGTGAATGCAAGTGACCGTTGTCCGTATGTGCCCGCGCGTTTTTGGGGACTCATCTGCACCAATGATGGCCTTATGCCTTATCATTGGCGCGCCTAGCGAAAACCGGCAGTGCGCAAGCTTGTTTTCTGGCCTTCAGCCAAGTCGATTGATGCCATGTGGCGCGAGCTGACCAGCGCTCTCGTCACATCTGCCCACTACAGGTTTTGCACCGGATAGGGGCCGAGGCAGTTTTCAAAGAGATCCGCGAAACCATTGGTGATACGCCGGTTTACATTACGTTCGATCTTGACTCACTTGACCCACTGCATGCACCCGGTGTCTCCAACACAGAGCCTGGCTATCCAGGTCTAAGCATGTGGGATGTCATGCAGGTTTTCCACGGAATGCGCGGAATGAATGTAATCGGTGGTGATGTGGTCTGCCCAGTGCCAACCAAGGACCACAATAATAAGATCACCTCCATCAACGCAGCAGCCTTTCGAGACCGGCAGCTGTCGGCTGGGAGGCGATTAATGAGCTATACCCGCTAATCTCCCTTTGCAGTTCTTCGACGCGGGAGGTTGGCAATGAAGCTCAGAAACTCACTTGCAGCGCTAATGGTCACCGCAAGCCTCTTCGGCTGCACCACTTCATCAGACCATGGAGTGACCGTTCCTTTGGTGGCCACCCACCAAAACCTCGGTCAGATCGGCAATGCAATTTTGACAAGCTGGGACAAACAAACCGGATTCAGCTTCTTCATCAGTGGTGTTCCAAGCGGAGCCTCGCTGCCGTTGCGCCTCTACACCTTCATCAATAAAGGCAGCTGCCAGCAACCCGGGCCAGTCGCCTACGCAATGAATGATCAGGTCAACACCGAACGCCAAGCTATACGCGGCTGGACTTTTTCAAGAGGCGCACCTGTCGCAATGCCAGTCCTGCTTTCCGGTGAGTACTCCATCGTTGTACGAACTGCACCAACAGATGGTGACGTAGATATTTTTTGCGGGGATATCAGGCAAAGAGGCTCGGTGAAATAGCCACAGCCATTTTGACCCGCCCCGCAGGTTTGTAGTGGGCAACGACTCAATGCAGATCAAACCGGACGCTGCGCAGGGCATCCGAACCGGCAGGTATCGGCCAGGAATGGACGTTCCGTGGGCCAACGGCGCCACTGACGCCGTTGGCTTCATCCCATTCCCTCTTCCTTCCAGCGTTCCTTTACTGTCGACTAGACAACTCATTGAACTGCCGTCGGCACGTGCTCCGCGAGAAACTCAACGAACGCGCCCACTGATGGAAGCAGACCGCGGCGAGACGGCATCAGCACGCTCATCGTCGCCAGGCCCGCAATCCACTGAGGCAGCACACGAACCAACTGGCCCTGCTCAATCTCGCTGGAGCCAACGTAACCCGGTAACGCAACGATCCCCAAACCTGCGCATGCGGCTGCTTTGAGCGTTGCCATGTCATCGCTCACCAAAGTTGGCATGAAAGGAACGACGACGGTCTGATCAGACTGGTGTGCATCGCGCAGGTGCCACGTGTAATTTTCCTGCCCACTGCCGAGCGCTATACCGTCATGCTCCAACAGTGCGTTGGGCGCGCTGGGCATGCCTTTACAAGCGACATAGCTTGGGCCCGCGAACAGGTACCAGGGGATCTGGGCGATGGAGCGCTGGACCAACGACGAATCGGGCAGCGGTGCGTCATGTGCCCGCAGACAGAGGTCAAAGCCCTCCTGCACGGGGTCTACGTAGCGATTGGTTGCGTGCTGCACGATGCGCACACGCGGGTAAGCCGCCATGAATCGGGGAATCAGTTCAGCCAGCGCCAACTGCGCAAACGCCACCGGACAGGTGAATCGGATGGTGCCGCTCGGTTCGGCGGTGCGACGCTGCACGACGCTTTGCGCCGCCTCGGCCTCGACCAGCATGGCCAGCGCGTGGCGATGGAACTCCGCGCCGATCTCCGTCACGACGAAACGCCGTGACGTGCGCTGAATCAGCCGTGCACCCAGCGACGCCTCCAGCGCGAGAATGCGCCGGCTGATGCTAGACTTTGGTACGTTGAGCGCCCGAGCCGCAGCCGTGATGCCTTGGTGTTCGACCACTTGGGCGTAGTAGTAGACGTCATTAAGATCGAGCATCGCCAGCCCTCGGTGCACAAGGCAGCCGACCTCTCGCGTCGACTTATCGTCCCATCGTGTAGACGATGGTTCTCATTTTGCCTAATTGTTCTTAGACAGTCCCAATTCTAATGTTAAGGAATCCCAACTCGCCCCGGAGAACCTTGCCATGAACTCGCCCCATCTCTACGAACGCCTGACCCGCGAAAATGCCATCCTGCTACTGGTCGACCATCAGGTCGGCCTTTACACCGGCGTGCGCGACATCGACACACTAGCCCTCAAGCACAACGTCGTCGGCCTGACCAAGGCAGCGTTGGCGCTGAAGTTGCCGATCATCGTCACCACGACAACCGAGGGAATGTGGGGGCCGCTGATCCCCGAACTCGCCGAAGCCCTGCCGGGCGTGAAGCGCATCGAGCGTACCACCGTCAATGCCTGGGACGAGCGTCGCGTCGTCGATGCGGTCAAAGCGACCGGCCGCAAGAACCTGATCGTGACGGGTATCTCGACCGACGTTTGCCTCGCCTTCCCGGCGATCTCGGCAATTGCCGACGGCTACAACAGCTATGCAGTGATCGATGCTTCCGGCGGCTTCACCCAGACGCAAGTCGCCATGGGCGTGGCACGCATGCAGCAGGCCGGCGTGATCCCCGTCGGTTACTCGAACGTCGCCGTTGAGATTCTGGCCGACAATGCTGCGCCCGAAGCAGAAGCCGTCTACGCTGCGCTCGGCATGCCCTTCGCCGGCCTCGTGTATGGCCTGAAGCAGTACTTTTCGCACAGCTGAGCGCCAACCAATTCACCGCCAACCCTCCCTCCACAAGGAGTAAAGAAATGAGCAAGAAGAGCTGTATGGAGACCAGGTTCTCCGCGACCTGGAAGTCGAAGTCGAGCGGGTATCTCGTCGCCACCAGGACCGTCTAATCCCGTCGCCCGTCCAGCAGATGATGGCCAAGCGCACGGGCGCAACGGTGGTCGCGGCGTCGGGCAGCCATGCCATTTATGTGTCCAAGCCTGAAGCGGTCGCCGAAATCATCAAACAGGCGGCCCGAGGCACGAAGTAACCCCGATCCCGGCCACTAAGCCTGCCAAGCGCCCCGAGCACACGGGGCGCTCTTCTATGCCCGTATATGGACTCCCCCTCATTGCAAGCCCCTTCGCTTTGGCGCCCGTGCCGACTGCACACGTATATTCGGCCTCTAAATACGTCTAGGGAGGCGCTGAACAAATACCCGATTCGCACTTCGTCGACGTTTTCTGCTTGATGTCTACAACCCAGTGGGCGTGCGCTGCTATTTCGGGCCGGTTTCAGCGCGGTTTCGCGGCTTGGCGGGCCAGCAGCCCGTGCTGCAGGCGTATTTATCCCCCAACTTGCTGCAAGTACCTCTTGGCCGCCATCAGATTGACTGCGCAGAGCGCCAAGCGTGAGGCCGTTAGCTATTTATGCGGCGGCTTCCTAGAACTTTTCCCTATTTATCGGTCTATGTGAATAAGCACATAAAGCTCGGTAAGCGCGACCCGAAGGTTTCCCGCAGCCAGATGGCCACACGTCCAATTGTCAATCAGAGGTTGTCTTCGCTCATGAAATTTCATGTCCCACGGATGGTGCTCCTCGGCCTGTTCGCGTTCGCGGCAGTGGGCTCGGCATCAGCAACACAGATGAAAACCTCAAACCCTGTTTTCGCAACTGAACTCGCAGCCGTTCAGGCTCCGGTCCAGGCTGCCGGCAACCCTTGGCCGACCTTGGCCAGTATGGCCGGCAAGCAGCCAGGGCCGTTGCTTGCCCATGACGACCGATACTGGCATGACGGCCGTTGGCACGATCGTAGAGACGATTGGCGCCGAGACAACTGGCGTAGAGAGCAAGACCGCCGGGAAGCCGAACGCCGTCGTGATTGGGAGCGCCATCATGATCGGGCCATGCAGCACCGCTACGAGGACGATCACCGCTACTATCGTCGCTAGTGCGCATCCGTGGGGTAAATCCGCCGACAGCACTGGCTGCTAACTCGCCAGAAAGGTTGAATCCACAGCCAAACGCCGACATTCGAGCGATACGGATATGCAGCACAGAAAACTGTCTTGCCTACCGCCCAACAATCTTGATTGGGGAAGTGCTGTCCGGATCTACTTTAAACAACGAATAAGGCGCCTTTGGCGCCTTATTCGTTTCAGGATCTAGCGTTTGTAGAGGGCAACGAGTTGATCCAGGCTAAGCCAAAGGTTGGTGACTGGTCACACAGTGGATGCCGCCACCAGCAGCGGAGATTGCGTCGATATTGAACTGCACCACCTCACGGTCTGGGTAGAGCTCAGACAACAGATCAAAGGCTTTCGTATCTGCCGCCTTGTCACCGAACTCGGGCGCAACGACCGCACCATTGATCACGAAGTAGTTGATATAGCCTGGCGCGAAGTCTGGATTGTTTTTGCTGAACATACTTTTTCGCGGATTGAGCGGAGGCGATACGGTGTGCACTTGCAGCTTGCGGCCATCGGCATCAGTGGCATTCTTGAGAATGTCCAAATGAGCAAGCGTCACTGCGTGGTCATAGGACTCAGGGTCGTTGTCGAGGTTGGCGATCACCACTCCCGGCTTGACGAAGCGGGCGTAGAAGTCGACATGGGCGTCGGTGATGTCCTTGCCTTTGATTCCCGGCAGCCAGATGATTTTGCGCAAGCCAAGCCTGTTCTTCAGCTCTTCCTCTACGTCTGCCTTGCTCCAGTCGGGATTGCGGTTGGTATTGATCCAGCTACTTTCGGTCATGATCCCCGTGCCATGGCCATCCACTTCGATACCGCCACCCTCGCCAACCAGCTGGCTGCGGATATAGCTGGCGTCAGCTTTCCGGGCGACCAACGAGGCCAGTTGTGCATCATCGGCATGCTGCTGCTTGTTGCCCCAGCCGTTGAAGTTGAAATCCACCGCGCCGAGCCCACCTTCTCCATCGATGACGAAGCTGGCCCCGATATCGCGCATCCAGATATCGTCCAGCTCCGTGACCACAAAGGTGATGTTGCCCGTACCGCATTTTTCTTCAGCCAGATCCCGCTCGCTCTCGCGACAGAACACGGTTACCGGCTCATATTTGGCGATGGTGCGGGCTATCCGGCCCAAGGCATCTTGCACATAAGGCGTGAAGTCCTCGTGGATGGCCTCCTGTGCACCAAAAGCGACGAAGGCCCGCTGGTGTTTGTCGCCCTCGTCCGGCATATGCCAGCTGCCCTTGATGGCTGCTTTCACCCGGGAAGCATTTAGGCCCAGCCCCATGGACGCGGCGACGCCCAGACTGGCAACGGCCGATACCTGCTTGATGAACTCACGACGTGTCGACATGCGTACCTCTCTGTTCTTGTCGTGCTTTGTCTTGGCGGACCGCACCTGCAGCCGCCAATTTTGCCAATCCAAGGCAAGACTTATTGCCGATAAGTTAAGCCGCTACACGATCCGTAGCAGCTGGCGAAGCCTGCGTTCGGCTGCGCAGCAGTCGTAAAATCAGACACCGCGTTTTTTCAGGTTAACCGTGGAGGCCGGATTTACGGCCGCTGCGCAGCCGAACGCAGGCTTCGCCAGCTGCTACGGAGAATGTGCCGAGCCTGAAACCCTTTTGACGTCATTTAACGGAAGCTGTCTTGAACTTGGTCCACGCCCGCATGCGCGCACGCATATCAGCTTGGGGAATGTCTTTGCCCGGGATCAGTCGTTGGAAAGTGGCGTCATCGAGGTAGATATCCGGGTTGTTACGCATCACTGCATCGACGCTCGGACGTGCCTTGGCATTGGAGGTGGGGTAACCGGTGAAGTTACTGATGGCTGCCATGTTCTCCGGACGCATGACGAAGTTGATGAACGCATAGGCGTATTCTGGATGCTTGGCGTCGACAGGGATCGCCATGGTGTCCATCCACACCGTGGTGCCTTCGCGCGGAACGTGATACTGAAACGTAGTTTTCTTGCCTGCGGCATCTGCAGCCCGTTGCGCCTGAGTCATATCCCCGCTGTAACCGAGCGATAGGCACAAGTTGCCGTTAACCAGATCGGTCACCGGTTGCGACTGGAACTTACGGATGTACGGCCGTAGTTTGAGCAATAGTTCACTGGCCGCGGCCAAGTCCTCTGGCTTGGCGCTGCGCGGCTCACGGCCGAGGTAGTTGAGCGCTACCGCCAGCACTTCGTCCGGCGAATCGATCAGGGAGATACCGCAGTCCGCAAATTTGGCGGCCAGTTCCGGTTTGAACAGCATATCCAAACTATTCACCGGCGCATCTTGCATGCGCTTGTTGATCTGCTCGGTGTTGTAGGTCAGGCCGATTGTGCCCCACGTGTAGGGTACGGTGGCCTTACTCGAGTAGAGATAATGCGTGCGTAGCTTCTGCAGACCTGGCTCGATGTCATCCAGGGCGGTGAGCTTTGACTTGTCCAGCGGCTGCAGGCTGCCGGCGCGCATCAGACGTTCGCCAACAGTGTCGCCCGGGAAGATCAGGTCATAACCACTGCCGCCGGCCATCATCTTGGCTTCCAACGTCTCACTGCCATCCATGACGTCGTAGATCACCTTGATCCCGGTTTCGGCGGTGAACCTGGAGAGAGTGTCCTCGGCGAAATAATCGGCCCAGTTGTACAACTTCAGGGTCTTTTCCTCCGCCTGCGCCGACGACAAGGCACCGCTTAGAGCCAATCCCAAGGAGCAGAGCAATAGTTTGTTGGTAACGTTCATGTCAAACCCCTTGAGTATTCCAGCGAGCATTTATGTGTCGACCATCCAGGCTTAACAGCGCCCCATACATTTCTGGACGGCGGTCGCGGTAGATACCCCAGGTCAGGCGTTCTTCGCGCATGGCGGACAAGTCCAGGCTGTGTACCAGCACGCCGGCGCTGTCGCGGTCAGCCTCGGCCAACAGCTTGCCCTTGTGATTGCAGATAAAGGACGAGCCGTAGAAGTTCATCTGCAGGGTCGGATCGGTGGTCGCCACTTCTCGGCCGATGCGGTTGGCTGCCACCACCGGCAGGATGTTTGCGGCGGCATGGCCGCGCATGGTCATCTGCCAATGGTCACGTGAATCCAGCGCCGCACAGCCAGGTTCTGAGCCGATGGCAGTGGGAAACAGCAAGACTTCGGCGCCCATCAACGCCAGACAACGGGCGGTCTCAGGGAACCACTGATCCCAGCAGATGCCCAACCCTATGCGCCCGAAGGCGGTGTCCCAGACACGAAAGCCGGTATCGCCAGGGCTGAAATATTCCTTCTCCTGATAACCGATGGCGTTGGGGATATGTGTCTTGCGATACACGCCCAGCAGGCGCCCATCAGCATCGGCCACACTCAGCGAGTTGAAGTAGGCATTGCCCGCCTTCTCGAACCAGCTCAGCGGCAGCACCACCCCCAACTCCTTGGCCAGCGCGGCAAAGCGCTTGAGTACGCTGCTGTCTTGATACTCCTCGGCCAGCACCAGGTGTTTGTGATTCTGCTCGATGCAGAAATATGGAGTGGCAAACAGCTCCTGCAGCAGAATGACCTGGGCGCCCTTGGCGGCCGCCTCACGCACCAACTGCTCAGCCTGATCGAGGTTGTGTTGTAAGTCCCAGGTGCAGGGCATCTGAGTTGTGGCAACAGTCAGAATGGTCATGGCATTAACCCTTCAGTGGCCAGGCTGGCTGTTGCTGGGTAATGCAATGCACACCGCCGCCGCCATGGGCCAGATGATTGATCCGCACCGGCACCACCTCCCGCCCGGGGAACGTTTGACCCAACACGTCGGCAGCCACCTTGTCGGCATCAATGCCATAGGCCGGCATGATGATGGCGCCGTTGGCGATGTAGAAGTTGGTGTAGGAGGCGCAGAAAACTTCGGCCTCGGTGTCCACGGCATCGGTGGCTTCATACAGTTCGATCAGCTCAAACGGTCGACCGTGGGCATCGGTTGCCAGCTCCAACGCGCGACGGTTCTCTCGTACAACCTCGGCATACACCGAGTTCCTGTCGTGAGTGGCGTCCACCAGCAGCACGCCAGGACGGGCGAAAGCGCACACGCCATCAACATGGCCGTCGGTCATGTCGCCGGTCACATAGTCTGGATCGCCCGGCAGCCAGACGGTCTTCTTCACGCCGAGCAGACGAGTAAAGATCTCCTCCATCTCAGCCTTGTTCATGCCTGGGTTACGATTGGGGTTGAGTAATACCGACTCAGTGGTGATCAGGGTGCCTTCGCCGTCCACATGAATGGCGCCGCCTTCGTTGCTCAGCGGGGTCCCAAAACACTCCACACCGAGGTGATTGAGTGCGCGGCGAGCCAGGCTTTCGTCTAGGTCATGGGCCGACTTACCGCCCCACGCGTTGAAGCGCCAGCTGACACCGGCCAGACCCTGTTGCGGGTGGCAGACAAAACTCGGGCCGGAGTCCCGGCACCAGCTGTCGTTCACTGCCAATTCGATCAGCTCAATGTTCGACCCGCACAATGCTTTTGCACTCGCTACAGCAGAAGGGTCAACGACCATTTTTACCGGTTCAAAACGGGCAATGGCGTTGGCCACGCGAGCGAAATCCTCTTGCACCAGAGGCAACGTCACGCCCCAACCAGACTCCCAGAGTGCCTTGTTGTGCGGCCAAACCATCCAGGTCGCTGTGTGTTTGACCCATTCCGCCGGCATCAACCAACCACTGTTTTGAATTTCACTCTGCTGCATGACAAGTACCTTTGAGTTAAGTCATTGTGTTCAATGAAAACTGCCTATGCGGTCTTGGCATGCATGCTACGTCTGCAAAAACAGGTAAACAAACGATGGATTTTGCAGAGAAATGATTAGAGAAACTTATCAATATGCTCAAGCACTGGCCGCCTCTCGGCACCCTTCGCGGCTTTGAAGCCGCCGCCCGGCTGGGCAGTTTCCACAAGGCAGCCGCAGAGTTGCACCTCACACAGTCGGCAATCAGTCAGCAGATTCGTAGCCTTGAGGCGTACCTTGAACAACCCTTGTTCTTTCGCAATGGACGCAGCGTCAGCCTGACCGATGCGGGTCACGACCTGCTCAGTACCACCCAGGCGCTGCTGCAGCAACTTGCCGTCGGAATTCGCCGCCTTGGGCAGTACCACAAACCCAACCAACTAGTGCTCAACACCACCCCAACGTTCGCCCGTCACTGGCTACTGCCACGCCTGGAAGATTTCCGCCGCCAGCATCCGGAAGTTGATCTCTGGATATTCAGTACCGATGAAGTCCCAGACATGACGAGCCAGACCATCGACCTCGCTGTGCGAGATGACATCAGCTCCCAGGCCGAATGCAGCTTCAAGGTGCTGCACGCTGACCGTCTGTACCCAGCTTGCCACCCCAGCCTGCTGGCAGTGCCCAACGAACAGCGCACAACCCTGCATGGTGAGCGGGAAATGGACTGGAGTCACTGGGCGGTGGAGGCTGGCATAGATGTAGGTCAGAAGGATCAGGGGCTGAACTTCTCCGACCCCGGCCTGCTGTTGGACGCCGCTTGTGCCGGGCTCGGTATCGCCTTGGTTAGCCAATTATTGAGTCGGCAAGCGCGCGCCAATGGGCTGTTACAACCCTTGGTCGAGGAAACCATTCGTGGCCCCAACTGGGCCTTGCTGACCCACCGTGATAGTGAGAACAACCCGCTGGCGCGGAGCTTCAGTGAGTGGTTATTTAGCAACCTGGTAGCAGAAAGCCAGGTAACGTAACAGTTCTGGATCAAGGCTTGAATGGTACCGCCCCCTTAGTTCATATAGTGCACGTTGATTTGCAGATGCATGAAAGGCTATTGGGTCGCTGAATGACCAATAGGGGGTGTGCGGCTCCTTTCGAATCGACAGGCACATGGTTGAGTTCCTTCACCGGGAGGTTCTCGTCATGAACATACCAAACGCCAGTCAAAGACGTGTACGGGACATTGCACATGGTGATCGAGTGTCGTCACGGGTAATCGTTATGCAGCAGAAAACTCAGCGACCCGTACAGTTCGAGATCACCGAGCAGACAAGAGACGCGGTCGAGAAGTGGATTCACCAAGCAGTGCTGCGCAATGAAAACTTTCTGTTTCGGAGCCGCCTACGCGACTCTCAACATCTGTCGACTCGGCAGTACGCTCGAATTGTCCACGCTTGGGTAGAATCAATCGGTGGGCGGAGCGAGAGCTAATGAGTAGCTATGCTTGGTCTGTTGCCGGAACTGATTGTGCAACCCGGGATGGCAGCCCATGCAGTGCTCCTCGACGAGTGTCGTGCTCGCAGTGGCGCCCCCTCCCCATTCCGCGCCACTGACTCGCCAGGGCCGAGTACCCAAGTATAAGGCATGCGATGGCCTGATTCGGGTTCCGTGATAGCACTTCATAATTTCCGCACTGTTAAACAACATCGCGAAAGGAGAAGTATGGGATGCAAATCATCACTGTGAAAATTGATAAGCCGGAAGCGACGAACTTCATTTTTGGTCAGACGCACTTCATCAAGTCCGTCGAGGACATCCACGAAGCATTGGTCGGCGCGGTGCCCGGTATCAAGTTTGGCGTGGCCTTTTGTGAAGCCTCTGGCAAATGCCTGGTGCGATGGTCTGGCACCGATGCCGCCATGATCGAACTTGCCCAGAAGAATGCGATAGCCATTGCCGCCGGCCATAGCTTCATCATTTTCCTGGGGGACGGTTTTTTCCCACTGAACGTGTTGAACACCATCAAAATGGTTCCAGAGGTGTGCCATATTTTTTGTGCAACTGCCAACCCGACTGAAGTGATTCTCGCTGAGACGGAACAGGGACGAGCTGTCCTGGGCGTGGTGGATGGCTTCTGCGCCAATGACATTGAAGGCGACGAAGACATCCTGTGGCGCAAGAATTTGTTGCGACAGATCGGCTACAAGCTATGAGTGCACCCCATTCAAGTTTCAATTCACGGGTGAGGCGAAATCGGTTCACTTGACAACAAACATCAAAAAATACTGTTTATTTTCAGTACCTTATATTAATTCCCTGCAACCTCTACGCGCTGCGTCCCCCGCGTGATCGGGTAGCACAGATGGCTCAGTGACCGCGCCCAATCTTGACAACTGAAAATCAGACAGTCTATTGTCTGACAACCTGACTACCAAGGTTGTCTTATGCTTGAGCTACAGCGTCCCGATTCTCTCGTCGTGCGTGTTGTCAGCGCTATTCGCGCGGAGATCGACTCCGGCCAGCTTGCTCCCGAGTCGCGCTTGCCGACCGAACAGCAGTTGGCGGAACAGCTGAACGTCAGCCGCTCAGTGGTTCGCGAGGCTATCGCTCAGCTGAAAGCCGATGGCGTATTGATCGCGCGGCGAGGCCTTGGCTCGTTTATCTCCCAGACACCCACCGGGACGGTTTTCCGCTTCCCGAAGAAAAATGGCCGCAGGCCAGAGCTCACGCAAATGTTCGAGATGCGTCTGTGGATCGAGACCCAGGCGGCCTCGATTGCCGCTCAGCGCCGAGACGACGCAGATCTGCAACGCATGAAGGACGCGCTGCAGGAAATGCATGACAAACGCACCGACTTCGAAGCTGCGGCCTTGGCGGATGTGGAGTTTCACCGGGCAATCGCCGAAGCCAGCAAGAATGACTATTTCGTGGCCTTTCATGACTTCCTGAGAAGCCAGTTGGCTGCGGCACGCCAAACGGCCTGGGAAAACTCGGCTTCGCGCTTTGTCGGCGGTTCGGCAGATGCTGCCCACGAACACCAGGCGTTATACCAGGCCATCGCCGATGGTGATCGGCATGCCGCTGCGGCCTGTGCCGACGCTCACTTGCGCGCATCGGCCAAGCGCCTGCAACTTGAGCTTCCCGCCACGGACTGAATCGATCCAACCCTGAAGCCTTGAAAGCGTGCTGCGGCCTGCATGCTTTTAACAAAACCATTAGTCTGACAACCTGATAACTAGACCAGCGCTAACTGATCTAAGGTAACTACAACAATGATTTATGACTTTTGCATCATCGGCGGCGGAATCGTTGGCCTTGCCACCGCGATGGAGTTACTCAAACGCCAGCCCACCGCATCGCTGGTGATTCTGGAAAAAGAAACCCTTTTGGCCAAGCACCAGACAGGCCATAACAGTGGCGTGATCCATGCCGGCATTTACTACGCTCCGGGCAGTCTCAAGGCTGATTTGTGCAAGCGTGGTGCCCAGGCAACCAAACAGTTCTGCACGGAACACGGGATTAAATTCGACGTCTGCGGCAAGTTGCTGGTGGCCTCGACGGCCCTCGAAGTCGAGCGGATGGAAGCCCTGTATGCGCGCTCGCAACTCAATGGAATGAAAGTCGAGCGTCTTGACGCGGATGAACTGCGGCGCCGCGAGCCGAATATCATCGGGCTAGGCGGGCTATTTCTCGATGCCACAGGCATCGTCGATTACCGAGAAATATGCGAAACCATGGCCCGCGTCATTAGCCGCAGTGGCGGTGAGATCTGCCTGGAAAAGACCGTTACCGCCATCGAGGAAAACGGCGACAACGTGACGGTCAGCACCCATGACGGTGTCTGGCGTGCGAAGAAGCTGGTGGTCTGCGCCGGCCTGCAATCCGACCGGCTGGCGACACTCGCAGGTATCAAGATCGATCACCAGATCATCCCGTTTCGCGGCGAATACTTTCGGCTGCCAGCAGCGAAAAACAACATCGTCAATCACTTGATCTACCCCATCCCCGATCCGGAGCTACCGTTTCTGGGGGTACACCTGACCCGCATGATTGATGGCAGTGTCACCGTTGGCCCAAATGCCGTACTGGGTCTGGGCCGTGAGAACTACAAGAAGTTTTCGATCAACTGGCGCGATGTGGCCCAGTACGCGAGCTTCCCCGGTTTCTGGAAAACCATCTGGCAAAACTTGGGCTCCGGTAGCGTTGAGATGAAGAACTCATTGTTCAAATCCGGCTACCTGGAGCAATGCCGAAAGTATTGCCCTTCACTGAACATTGACGATCTGCTGCCGTATGAGGCGGGTATTCGTGCCCAGGCCGTCATGCGCGACGGCACCTTGGTGCATGATTTTTTATTCGCTGAAACGCCACGCATGCTCCACGTGTGTAATGCGCCCTCTCCTGCCGCGACTTCGGCCATTCCCATAGGCTCGATGATTGCCGACCGAATTTTCAAACCCAGCTAATACCACCCAACCTCTATTGGCTCCTGAGCCCGAATAGAGCGCACTAAGCCACTACTTGAAAATAAATATAATGACTCACAAGGACATACAGAATGACGGCAATTAAAACGATCAGCCCTGTAGCGGAAACCCCGGAACAAACAAAAAAACGTCTGCGTAAAGTTGCCGCGGCCACCATTTTTGGCTCAATGCTGGAGTGGTACGACTTTTACTTGTACGCAACGATGGCGGCGATTGTCTTTTCGAAAATCTTCTTTGATAACAGCGATCCGAAAACGGCAACACTGATGGCCTTTTCCACGTTTGCCATCGGGTTTATTGCTCGCCCGTTTGGCGGGATTCTTTTCGGCTATCTGGGGGATAAGTTCGGCCGCAAGCAAGTGCTGGTGGTGACCTTCTGCATGATGGGCGTCTGCACAACACTGATCGGCCTGATCCCTAGCTACGCCTCGATCGGCATATGGGCACCTATCGTCCTGGTCGCGGTAAGGATCATCCAGGGTCTGGGGGCGGGAGCCGAGTTGTCCGGGGCGGCCGTCACCTCCTACGAGCATGCCGCTGAAGGAAAACGCGGAAGTCAGGGCGCCTGGCCGGCATTGGGTCTGAACCTGGGCCTGCTGCTTTCATCGCTGACTGTTTATCTGCTGACCATCAACGGCAATGAGTTCCTGCTGGAAGGCGGATGGCGCATCCCGTTCATTTGCAGCATTGCGTTGGTCGGCGTAGGTCTTTGGGTACGTAACAGCATTCCGGAAACGCCCGAGTTCAAGGAACTGAGCAAGGAAACGGCAAAAGCCAAGGCGTCGCCCTTGAAAGCATTGTTCAAGAACGACCTGAAAGGGTTGGCGGTCGTATTTTTCGTTGCCGTTGGCTACAACGCTCTGAGCTATATCTTCAAAACGTTCTCCCTGGCCTACCTGACCCAATTCAAGGGCGTTGATGTTCATGTCACGTCACTGTCGGTCACTATCGCCAGCTTGATCGCCATTGTTGCCGTGCCCTTCTTCGGCTGGCTGTGCGACAAGTGGAGCAGCAAGACGGTACTGATGCTCGGAGGCGTGTTCTCGCTGTTGTTTGCCTACCCGTTCCTGGCCCTGCTCAACACCGGTGAAAGCCTGATGATCTATGTGGCCATCGGCATTGGCACCGGCATCCTCGCACCCATGATGTTCGCTCCGCAGGGTTCTTTCCTGAGCCGCCAGTTCCCCACCCAGACCCGCTCCTCCGGCTTTGGCACCGGGCGCGAAATCGGTACCGCGATCGCGGGCGGTCTGGCGCCGCTGGGCGCGTTGTCGCTGGTGTCCGCGTCCGCGACGCACTCCACAGATGGAGTGGTCATCATCCTGGCGATCGCGTCGGTATTGGTGGTGGTTTTCGCCTTGTGTGACCAAGGACGCAAGCACTCGGCGTTCAAAAACTAACGGGAGAATGATCGTTTAATGGGGCGGGCAAGCGCTGCGCCCCATCAGACCTTCTTAATATGTGCGGAGGTTGATGTGCCCGCCACACAACGAGGCGTCGCCAACGTTGCATGCGTTCAAGCAAGGGCGGTTTACCTTGTAGAGGCTCAAACGCCGCAATTGTGTTTAAAATGCCGCCCTTTCAAATTGCCGGCCCTGCCAGATGAATCCTGACGCCCTGTCCACCCTGCATCACCATTTGCTGACGGCCCTGGAAGCTGTACCCGAAGAAACCCGCCGCTTGCTCCACGGCCGGGGCCGACGCTGGCCGGGGCTGGAACAACTGACCGTCGACTGGATGCAGGGCGTGGTCCTGGTCTCGCTGTTCAAGGAACCTGACCAAGCGCAGCTGGAGGCATTGAGGCGACTGCTGATGGAAATCACGGAGTCGGCTGCGTGGAAAAAATCCGGTGCTCATACGTTACTGCTGCAACACCGCTACCTGCCGCAAAGCACCACCGAATGGCTGCTGGGGGAAATGATCGAGGAATGGACGCTTACCGAGGGAGGCCTGCGTTATCGGGTGGACCTTGGCAAGAAACAGAACAACGGCCTGTTTCTCGACATGCGCTATGGCCGCAATTGGGTGCGGGCCAATGCCCACGGCAAGCGTGTGTTGAATCTGTTCGCCTATACCTGCGGGTTTTCGGTTGCCGCCATCGAAGGCGGCGCGGATCACGTGGTCAATCTGGACATGTCCCGCGCGGCCCTGAGCCGTGGGCGCGACAATCACCGGCTAAACGGACACGACCTGAGCAAGGTGAGCTTTCTCGGCCATGATCTGTTCAAGTCCTGGAGCAAGGTGAAAAGCAGTGGCCCTTACGATCTGGTGATCATCGACCCACCGTCTTTTCAGAAAGGCAGCTTTCTGCTGACCAAGGACTACCAGCGCGTGTTGCGCCGACTGCCCGAGCTGCTCAGCAGCCATGGCACCGTACTGGCCTGCATGAACGACCCAGCCATAGGCTCGGATTTCCTCATCGACGGCGTAACCCGCGAAGCCCCGGACCTGCGCTTCGAACAACGCCTGGAAAACCCACCGGAATTTGCCGACGCCGACCCTGAAAGCGGCTTGAAGGCACTGGTGTTCAGGCAGGGTGATTGACCGCTGATTTCGAGCCCGGGGACGGTGGCCCGGGCGATGTTCAGGGTAAGTATTACAGCGGGATCAAAATGCCAGCTTATAACCAATAAAAACCAGCATTACGGCTAGGCAAGGACGCAATACTCCGTCGGGAATACGACCCGACATATGACTGCCAACGTAAATCCCTGGCAGTGACCCTATCAGTAGGTGGCCTAATAAAGACCAGTCCATATTACCCATGCTTGCGTGGCCCAAACCGGCGACCAGGGTCAGGGGCACCGCGTGTGCGATTTCTGTACCCACCAAACGCTTAGTGGCCAGAAAAGGGTACAAAATAAAGAGTGCCACAGTTCCCAATGCGCCGGCACCGATGGAGGTGAGTGCCACCATTGTGCCGAGTATCACGCCAGTGACCACCGTTAGCATATTCAAGCCCGGGCCGCTGAGGTGATAGCGGTCACCCGCATGCTTTTGGGCAAATGCCAGTAACTGTTTCTTGAAGAAAATGGCCAGCGCAGTTAGCAATAAAACAAAGCCCAATGCCTGCTTGATAACTGCATTCATTGCTTGGGGATCAGTGTGTAAATTTTTCAAAAACCACAGTGTAAGCATTACCGCCGGCACACTGCCAAGTGTCAGCCAGCCGGTAATTTTCCAGTCAATATTTTTGTTCTTTCCATGAACCAGTACGCCACCAGACTTAGTGATTGCGGCATACAGCAAATCCGTCCCCACTGCGGTTGCCGGATTAATGCCAAACCATAGAAGAATGGGCGTCATTAAAGAGCCGCCCCCCACACCGGTCATACCCACAATAAACCCGACAACTAAACCTGCAACGATAAAACCAACACTGCCGAAATCCATTATCACGTCCTACAAATCAAGCGCGATCACATAAAATCTGGCCAGCAGCATAGCGATTTTTCTTATAATCACTTATACCAATGCGATCTGACTTTATAACCTTTTCCTTGCTGTACGTGATGCCCCAGATCAGGCCTGACTGCGTGAAAGACAGCAAGATCGTCTGAACGCGGCCCGAACCTATTGGCAGCTCATACGGGATCGTGTGTTTCGGCTATTTCACCGATGTACTCGGTCGACGCAGGAGCTGGCGGAGCCTGCGATCTTTTCGGCGGCACCCAAGATCAAAAGATCGCAGGCTGCGGCAGCTCCTACAGGGATATGCATACACCTACGGATGCGCAGGTGTACCCAACTTGAGGTTCCGTGCGCTGGATATCAGAAGTTCGCAGGCGTGTTCGCGCTGATTATCTCTGCCTCATCCTGCCCGATATTGCGAAAGCGGTGAGGCAAGGTGGTGGGGAAGTAGTAGCCGTCTCCGGCATTGAGCACGCTGACTTGTCCGTCGATCGTCAGCTCGACGGTGCCACGCGTCACCAGCCCGCACTCCTCGCCTTCGGCGTGCACGATGGCCTCCTCACCGGAACTCGCCCCTGGCGCGTACTGCTCACGCAGAAAGCGCATCTGCCGGCTTGGCACGACCGCACCCACAAGCAGCAGGCGCACCCCGTGACGGCCCAGGTCGGGCTGTTCATTAGAGCGGAAGACGTAACGACCCTCCCGAGGGGGCTGGTCGAAGGTGAAGAAATCCGCCAACGACATGGGAATGCTTTCGAGAAGTTTTTTGAGAGAGCTGACTGAAGGGCTTACGCGATTCTGCTCAATCAGGGAGATCGTGGCATTGGTGACGCCGCTACGTCTGGCCAGCTCGCGCTGAGACAGCTTATAGCTTTCGCGCACTAGTTTGAGTCGTGTGCCCGTGTCCATGACAGCCTTATGCGAAAAGTACTTAAGGGTATTGTGGGGGGATAGCTGGCGATTTGTTGGAACATTCGCCGTTTCCCTGTCCCAGAGACGTGAAAGCCAAGTATTAAATCACGTTTGTTCGCGCAGCTCAGCAGGTTCCATAAATGACGGACAAAAAAGGCGACGGCCAGTATCGAGCCGGCCGCCGTGGTCACTCCAACTAGATACCGAACCGGTCACGCATTGAGTAGTACGCAGCCCCCATCGCGGTGAGCGGAGCCTGGAAGGTTCTGCCGCCGATCATTGGCATGTGCGGTAGCGAGGCAAACGCATCAAAGCGCTCTGCATCACCACGGATCATTTCCGAGATCAGCTTCCCGGCCAGGTGTGAGCAGGTCACACCATGCCCGCTGTAGCCCTGCATGTAGTAGGCATTCTTTTCAATGCGCCCAAATTGCGGCATGCGCGACATGGTCAGCAGGAAGTTGCCTGTCCAACGGTAATCAACCTTCACACCTTTGAGTTGCGGAAAGGTCTTGAGGATTTTCGGCAGGATCAGTTGTTCGATGTCATCTGGCTCGCGGGCACCGTAGACAACACCACCGCCATAGAGCAGACGGTTGTCGGCGGTGAGCCGGAAGTAATCGAGCAGGTAATTACAGTCTTCGACGCAGTAATTGTTGGCGATCAGGCTTTTGGCCACGCTCGGCGACAACGGCTCGGTCACGACGATTTGTGAGCCGCACGGCATGCTCTTGCGAGTCACCCGGGGGTCCAGGTCCTGGTTCAAATACGCATTGCCGGCAATCAGCAGGTACTTGGCCTTCACCACGCCTTTGGCAGTCCTGACGATAATCGGCTCACCGTAGGTGATGTCGATAGCAGCCGACTGCTCGAAGATTTTCCCGCCCAGTCGAATGATGGCTGCCGCCTCACCCAATGCCAGGTTCAAGGGATGCACGTGCCCGCCCTTCATGTCCAGAAGGCCACCCACATAGCTGTCCGAGCCTACTTCCCTGGCAATCTCAGCCTTATCGAGCATCTTCAGTTGCTGGTTTCCGTAACGCTCCCAGCCGCTTTTTTGCTCCTCAAGACCTTTCAGTTGCTTCTTGTTGAGCGCCGCGAAAATCCCACCGGGACGGTAATCGCACTGGATGTCGTACTGCTTGATTCGTTGGCGAATAATATCCGCGCCCTCGAAAATCATGCTCCCCAGTACTTCTGCGGTCTTGTCGCCATAGCGTTGTTCGATGACATCGACGTCACGACTATACGAATTGACCAGTTGACCGCCGTTGCGACCGCTGGCACCGAAGCCGACTTTGGCGGCTTCCAGTACTGTCACGCTGTAGCCCGCTTCAGTGAGAAACAGTGCCGATGACAAGCCGGTGTAGCCCGCGCCGATCACGCAGACATCACACTCGACCAGTTGATCAAGGACTGGAAAATCGCCCGTGTTGTTCCGGGTCGCGGCGTAGTAGCTGTTTACATGTAATTGCATCATTGAGTTCCCGGGCGGCCGCGTGCTGATGCCTGCGACCGCCGTTGTGAAAAGATTTAGAGCTTGATCCAGGTCGCTTTGAGTTCGGTGTATTTATCGAACGCATGCAAGGATTTGTCGCGACCGTTACCCGACTGCTTGAAACCGCCAAAGGGCGCGGTCATGTCGCCACCGTCGTACTGGTTGACCCAGACACTGCCCGCCCTAAGGCCTCGGGCAAAGGTGTGGGCCTTGCTCAGATCGCGCGTCCAGACGCCAGCGGCCAGACCGAAGATGCTGTCGTTGGCGATCTGCAACGCCTCGTCCACCGTATCGAAGGTGATGACCGACAGCACCGGGCCGAAGATCTCCTCCCGGGCAATCGTCATCGCGTTGGTCACACCATCGAAAATCGCCGGTTCAACGTACAGGCCACCGGTGTCTTCAAGAGTGCGATTGCCTCCAGCGATCAGCTGAGCCCCCTGCTCCTTGCCGACTTCGATGTACCTGAGTACGGACTCAAGCTGCCGTGCATCGACGACGGCGCCCACACTCGTCTCCGGGTCCAGCGCATGCCCGGGTTTCCAGGCCTTCAACGCATCGACCAGCAACGGGATGAACTGCTCCCTGATCGAGCGCTCGACCAGCAGCCGAGAACCCGCCGTACAGACTTCGCCCTGATTGAAGGCGATGGCACTGACAGCAGCCTGCGCAGCAGCGTGCAAATCGGGCGCATCGGCAAACACGACGTTGGGGCTTTTACCGCCAGCCTCCAGCCAGACGCGTTTCATATTGCTTTGCCCGGCGTAAATCAGAAGCTGCTTGGCAATCGCAGTCGAGCCGGTGAATGCCAGTACATCGACATCCATATGCAGCGCCAGAGCCTTGCCGACCGTGTGACCAAAGCCGGGCAGTACGTTGAAGACCCCCTTGGGGATCCCCGCGTCCAGCGCCAGCTGGGCAATTCGGATCGCCGTGAGTGGCGACTTCTCCGACGGCTTGAGGATAAAGGAGTTACCCGCCGCCAGCGCCGGTGCGAACTTCCAGCTGGCCATGATCAGCGGGAAATTCCACGGCACAATCGCCGCCACCACGCCTACCGGTTCACGGGTAATGAGCCCCAATTGATCCGCCGGCGTCGGCGCAACCTCGTCGTAGATCTTATCGATCGCCTCGGCGCTCCAGCGGATCGCATTGGCGGTCGCCGGCACATCGATGGCCATCGAATCGCTGATGGGCTTGCCCATATCCAGCGTTTCCAGTAGCGCGAGCTCCTCTTTGTGATCCAGGATCAGATCAGCGAAACGAATGAGGATGCGCTTGCGTTCTGCCGGGGCCAGTTTGGCCCAGACGCCCGATTCAAATGCCTGACGCGCAACCTGCACCGCCGCATTGGCGTCGGCTTCATCGGTGCTGGCAACGTTCGCCAGAAAGCGACCGTCCACCGGGCTGATGCATTCGAACGTGTCGCCGCTGAGTGCCGAGCAGTATTGGCCGTTAATGAATGCCCGACCTTCTAGTGTTAAGGACTGAAAGCGTTGCTCCCAGTCGCTGCGAGTGTTTGCCATTGAAGTGACTCGACGCAGAGAAATAGTTGCCAGTCTGTTAAGGATCAGCCCCCCTGTGGGAGCGAGCCTGCTCGCGATAGCGGTGTGTCAGGCGACATCTATGTTGACTGTGCCGACCTCATCGCGAGCAGGCTCGCTCCCACATTTGATGGGTGTTTCACCTTAAATGACGGGTATTGGCCGTCAGACCGTGTGCAAGTACCAGTTGTACTCAAGGTCTGAAATGGAGTTTTCAAACTCGGCGAGTTCGCTTTCCTTGCACGCCACAAACACATCGATGTACAGCGGATCGATGTAGCGGGCCATCACTTCACTGTCGGCCAACTCGCGCAAGGCATCGCGCAGGTTGTTCGGCAGGCTTTGTTCGTTCTGCTCGTAGGAGTTGCCTTCGACCGGAGCGCCAGGTTCGATCTGATTGGTCAGACCGTGGTGAATACCGGCCAGTACCGAAGCCATCAACAGATACGGGTTGGCATCTGCGCCGGCCACTCGGTGCTCGATACGTACGGCGTCAGAGGAGCCCGTCGGAACGCGTACCGCAACGGTCCGGTTATCAATCCCCCAGCTCGGCGAGTTCGGCACGTAGAACTGTGCGCCGAAGCGACGGTACGAGTTGACGTTCGGGCAGAGGAAGGCCATCTGCGCCGGCAGGGTCTCGAGCACACCGCCGATTGCATGACGCAGTGCGGCGTTCTGCTCGGGATCCTCACTGGTGAAGATGTTCTTGCCTTCTTTATCAAGGATCGAGATGTGTACGTGCAGACCGTTACCTGCCTGGCCCGGGTAAGGCTTGGCCATGAAGGTAGTGTCCATCTCATGGTCATAGGCGATGTTCTTGACCAAACGCTTGAGCAACACCGCGTAATCGCAGGCTTTGATCGGATCGGCAACGTGGTGCAGGTTCACTTCGAACTGCGCCGGAGCACTTTCCTTGACGATGGCGTCAGCAGGAATGCCCTGCTCTTTTGCACCTTCGAGGATGTCTTGCAGACAGTCGACGTATTCGTCCAGATCGTCGATCAGGTACACCTGAGTCGACATCGGACGTTTGCCGGATACCGGCGAGCGTGGCGACTGCGGACGACCGTTCACGTTGTCCTGGTCAATCAGGTAGAACTCCAGCTCGAACGCGGCGCAGATGGTCAGGCCCATGTCGTCGAACTTGCGCACCACATTGGCCAGCACTTCACGTGGGTCGGCGAAGAACGGCTCGCCTTCGAGTTCGTGCATGGTCATCAACAGTTGCGCGGTGGGGCGCTTCTGCCAAGGCTCGATGCTCAGGGTGCCGGGAATCGGGTAGCAGATCCGGTCGGAGTCGCCGATGTCCAGACCCAGGCCGGTGCTTTCCACCGTGGAACCGTTGATGTCCAGAGCGAACAGTGACGCCGGCAGGTTAATGCCTTTCTCGTAAACCTTATGGAGACTGGTGCGCTCGATGCGCTTGCCGCGCACCACACCGTTCATATCCGCAATCAGAAGGTCGACGTACAAAACCTCAGGATATTTCTTAAGGAATGCGTTTGCTTCGTTGAGTTGAACGGTACGCAGAGGGACCGACATGATGCACCTATTAGCTGTTAATTATTATGTTCACTTCACTTTCACGAGCCCAGTCAATCCGAAAGCCATGGTGAAGTCAATAGCGAACACTCGACCTTTCAATGCTATTTTTCTGGCCTCTTTAGGGCACAAGAGTGCCAAACAAGCCTTGGAGCGAGCGAAAATCCTGAACATCGGACGCACGGCGTTTAGAATTTTTTACATGAGAGTTGTTAATTAAAATCAACAAGGCTAAGCTCTGAAAAAGCTCGTTCAAGTGTGTTTTTCGAGGTGAATAAAAATGGCAATCAAGCCATTGATCGGTGTTACTGCGTGCGTTAAAGATATCGGGCTGCATCCCTACCATATGAGCGGAGACAAGTACTTACGTGCTGTCAGCGTTGCCGCATATGGGCTCCCCGTCATCATTCCTTCTCTGGCTGAACTGACGGAGATAGACGAGCTGCTTGAGCATCTGGACGGCCTGCTGTTTACCGGCTCGCCATCCAATGTGGAGCCGTTCCACTATCAGGGCGCCGCGAGCGAAGCGGGTACCGCGCATGATCCTCAGCGTGACCGCACTACCCTTCCTTTATTACGTGCAGCAATCGCTGCGGACATTCCGGTGCTCGGGATTTGTCGGGGTTTCCAGGAAATGAACGTCGCGTTTGGCGGCAGCCTTCATCAGAAGGTGCACGAGACGGGCACGTTCATGGATCATCGCGAAGCCGATGACGCCAGCCTCGACGTCCAGTACGCGGCGGCTCATGCCGTCCACGTTCAACCGGGCGGCGTGTTTGCGGCACTCGACCTGCCCCCTGTAATTCAGGTCAATTCCATTCATTCCCAAGGCATCGACAGGCTGGCACCCGGTTTACGGGTCGAAGCCACCGCGCCCGATGGACTGATTGAGGCCTTCTCTGTTGATAGAGGGCCGATCGACGGCAGCAAGGTATTCGCCGTCGGCGTGCAATGGCACCCGGAATGGCAGGTCCTGTCGAACCCTCCTTACTTGAGTATTTTTCAGGCGTTTGGCGACGCGTGCCGGCAACGCGCCGCGCTTCGCAACGCTCACTGACAGGCGACTGCCCGAGCAAGACAACACCCATTGATGCCCTCGCCACTGTGACCCTGGCGGTGCGCCAACGCGCGCACCTACAGCGGCCAGAGCGTGTTTACGAGAACAAGAAGCAGCGTTAAGTGGCCAGGAGGCCGCGCGGAATAAACCTGCCTGGTGCGGGTTTGTCATCCACCTATTAAGTCAGGCCGCTTTGGCCCGGCTACTAACACCTGTTGGGAGTTTCACATGGCAAACGCCTCCAGCATTTACAGGAAGGCTCTTGAAGGCAATCCGCACCCCAAAAAGGTGCTGGTTAAAGTCGACCGCGTCACCAAGAAATTTGACGAGACAACCGCCGTGGACGATGTGTCCCTGGAAATCCACCAGGGTGAAATCTTCGCCATGCTGGGCGGCTCAGGCTCAGGCAAGTCGACACTCCTGCGCATGCTGGCAGGCTTCGAGCGTCCGACCGAAGGGCGGATTTACCTCGATGGCGTAGACATCACCGATATGCCGCCCTATGAACGGCCGATCAACATGATGTTCCAGTCCTACGCTCTGTTTCCCCACATGACCGTAGCCCAAAACATTGCCTTTGGTCTGAAGCAGGATCGGCTTCCTTCCAGCGAGATCGAAGCCCGCGTTGAAGAAATGCTCAAGCTGGTTCATATGACCCAGTACGCCAAGCGCAAGCCGCATCAACTGTCTGGCGGTCAGCGTCAGCGGGTGGCGCTGGCACGTTCACTGGCCAAGCGGCCCAAGCTGCTGTTGCTCGACGAACCCATGGGCGCGCTGGACAAAAAACTGCGCTCGCAAATGCAGCTCGAATTGGTCGAGATCATCGAGCGGGTCGGTGTGACCTGCGTCATGGTGACCCACGACCAGGAAGAGGCCATGACCATGGCCCAGCGCATTGCCATCATGCACTTGGGCTGGATTGCCCAGATCGGTAGCCCGGTCGATATCTACGAAGCGCCTGTCAGCCGAATGGTGTGCGAATTCATCGGCAACGTGAATGCGTTCGACGGTTTCGTTACCGAAGACCAGGAAGGCCACGCGATCATTCAGAGCCCGGAGCTTGAGCAGAAGATTTATGTGGGCCACGGCGTCAGTACTTCGGTAGAAGACAAGTCCGTCACCTATGCCATTCGCCCAGAGAAGTTGCTGGTCACCACGATCAAACCCGACGCCCGGTACAACTGGTCCAAAGGCAAGGTTCACGACATTGCCTACCTGGGTGGGCATTCGGTGTTTTATGTGCAACTGCCCGGAGGAAAGATCGTTCAGTCGTTCATGGCCAACGCTGAACGCCGAGGCGCACGCCCAACGTGGGACGACGAAGTCTATGTGTGGTGGGAAGACGACAGCGGCGTGGTACTGCGTTCATGACCTCTATTACTATTAATCAACGGATTCAGAGCCTGATACCGAGCGGTCGTAAAGTCGTCATCGGCATCCCTTTCCTGTGGCTGTGCCTGTTCTTCATGCTGCCGTTTTTCCTGGTGATGAAGATCAGCTTCTCCGAAGCAGCCTTGGCCATCCCACCCTACTCGGAGATCTACACGTTCGCCGAGCAGAAATTCCAGCTACTCCTGAACGTCGGTAACTATGCACTGCTGGCCGGTGATGAGCTGTACATCTCGGCCTACCTGGGCTCGCTGAAAGTCGCTTTTTTCAGCACGCTGATGTGCCTGCTGATTGGCTTCCCGATGGCCTATGGCATCTCCAAGGCCCGCAAGGAAGCGCAGACGGTGCTGATCCTGCTGATCATGATGCCGACCTGGACGGCGATCCTGATCAGGGTTTACGCCTGGATGGGTATCTTGAGCAATAACGGTCTGCTGAATGCATTCCTGATGTGGACCGGCCTTACTCAGAACCCGATAGAAATCTTGAACACCAACACCGCGGTGTATATCGGGGTGGTGTATGCCTACCTCCCGTTCATGGTTCTGCCGCTGTATGCCAACCTGGTCAAGCATGACGAGAGCCTGCTTGAAGCAGCGTCGGATCTGGGTTCAAGCACCTTCAACAGCTTCTGGAGAATCACCGTCCCGCTCGCCAGGAACGGCATCATCGCCGGCTGCATGCTGGTGTTCATTCCTGTAGTGGGTGAGTTCGTGATTCCGGAACTGCTCGGTGGTCCGGAAACCCTGATGATCGGCCGCGTGCTGTGGCAGGAGTTCTTCAACAACCGAGACTGGCCGGTGGCGTCCGCCTTGGCCGTGGTGATGCTGGCGATCCTGATTGTGCCCATCATCCTCTTCAACCGTAGCCAAGCCAAAGAGATGGAGGGACGGGCATGAAACGTTTCGGATTTTCAGGACTGATGTTGGTACTCGGCCTGTTATTTATCTATCTGCCGATGCTGATTCTGGTCATCTACTCGTTCAACGCCTCCAAGCTGGTGACCGTCTGGGGCGGATGGTCGTTGAAGTGGTACGCGGGCCTGCTGGACAATACGCAACTGATGGGCTCAGTGGTGCGCTCGCTGGAAATCGCCTGCTACACGTCGGTGGCGGCGGTGGCGCTGGGCACCCTGGCAGCCTTCGTGCTGACCCGCGTGACCCGCTTCAAGGGTCGCACGCTGTTCGGTGGTCTGGTCACTGCGCCGCTGGTAATGCCGGAGGTCATCACGGGCCTGTCGCTGTTACTGCTGTTCGTGGCCATGGCGCAAATGATTGGCTGGCCGCAAGAGCGCGGCATCATCACCATCTGGATCGCCCACACGACGTTCTGTGCGGCCTATGTGGCGGTGGTGGTCTCAGCACGCTTGCGTGAGCTGGACCTGTCCATCGAAGAGGCGGCCATGGACCTCGGTGCGCGGCCGTTGAAGGTGTTCTTCCTGATCACCATCCCGATGATCGCGCCATCCCTTGGGGCTGGCGGCATGATGTCCTTCGCCCTGTCACTGGACGATCTGGTGCTGGCGAGCTTTGTGTCGGGTCCGGGTTCGACGACGTTGCCGATGGAAGTCTTCTCCGCCGTGCGTCTGGGCGTGAAACCGGAAATCAACGCAGTGGCCAGTTTGATTCTGCTCTCTGTCTCCATTGTCACGTTCATGGTCTGGTATTTCAGCCGCAAGGCCGAAACCAATCGCAAACGCGCCATTCAGGAAGCCATGGACCAGACCGCAAGCGAGTCCTGGAAACAACCTGCTTCACAACGACCTGTTACCCAACAGATCGGGGCGACGGCTTAACGCCGTCGCGTTTCACCGCGACTGGAATTTGCACAACAAGAAATGGAAATGGAGTTGTACCCATGAAAACCCTTGGCAGGACTCTGCTGACACTGTCCTTATTGGGCGCTTTCGCTACCGGCGCCCAGGCCAATGACAAGGTGCTACGCGTCTATAACTGGTCGGATTACATCGCCCCGAACACCGTCAAGAAGTTCGAAGACGAGACCGGCATCCAAGTGACCTACGACGTCTTCGACAGCAACGAAACCCTTGAAGCCAGATTGCTCGCGGGCAAATCGGGTTACGACATTGTCGTACCCTCCAACAGCTTTCTGGCCAAGCAGATCAAGGCCGGGGTCTACCAGCCACTGGATAAGTCAAAGCTGCCCAACTGGAAAAACCTCAACAAGACATTGTTGAAAAACGCCTCCGCCAGCGACACCGATAACGGCCACGCCTTCCCCTACATGTGGGGCTCGATCGGTATCGGCTTCAACCCGGACAAGGTCAAGGAAGTCTTGGGCACAGACGCACCGGTGAATTCCTGGGACCTGCTGTTCAAACCCGAAAATGCGGCAAAACTGAAATCCTGCGGTATCAGCTTCCTGGATTCGCCCACTGAAATGTTGCCGGTCGCCCTGCACTATCTGGGCTACCCGGTGAACTCTCAGGACAAACAGCAAATCGCCGAGGCTGAAGAGCTGTTCATGAAAGTTCGCCCATCGGTGGCCTACTTTCATTCATCCAAATACATCTCGGACCTTGCCAACGGCAACATCTGCGTCGCCGTTGGTTACTCCGGCGATGTGCTCCAGGCCAAGGCGCGCGCCAAGGAAGCCGGTGACACGGTGAAGATCGCTTACAGCATCCCGAAAGAAGGTGCGGGCAGCTTCTATGACATGGTCGCCATCCCCAGGGATGCGGCGAACGTCGACAATGCGTATCTGTTCATGAATTTCCTGATGCGCCCGGACATCATGGCCGAGATCACCAACAGCGTCGGTTACAGCAACGCCAACGCAGCGGCGACACCGTTGGTTGATGAGGCTATTCGTAACGATCCAGGTTCGTATCCACCCCAAGATGTCATGGCCACGCTCTATGCAATACCCGACTTGCCCATCGCCACCCAGCGGCTGATGACACGCGGCTGGACCCGAGTAAAACTCGGCAAATAGACTGCCTGCACCCCTTGCGGGTGCGACACGAAACTCCGTTCAGGCAGCGACTTACCAACGCGGCATACACATGAACGGCTTCACCTGGCCTCCCTCGGTTAAGGTGGTTTTTGGCGCCTTCGGGCGCCTTTTTTCCCTTTGAACCTGGAGCCTCGAAACCGGGGCGATTCAGATTGCCCGGTGCCCAGACGCCGGATCAATTCGACTGAGGAGTGATCCGGCAGCTCTTGCGATTACGGATCTCGCTTTCCGAAGGCCGCTCTTTCACGAACTCAAATCGCGGCTCTCCCTCGCTGTATGTTACCAGCCAGCCCCATTCCAACTCAGACTCATCCTGACCAGGTTTCGGTGGCGCAGCCCACCATGGCTCTTTGTTAACGATCTGGCGCATACCCCCTCCCGTTAATTCGGATCACCTCAACTATAACGTGCATGCCTGCAGGCACCAGGATTTCGTCTCCTGGGCGGACATTCCAACAGCAGTCATTCAGGCATGATGGCTTTCAGCCAAAAAAGTCGCTCTGCTTTAATAGAGTTGACGCCATACCTGAAAGAGCCAGTAAAGAAACGCCTGAAACCCACACTATTGCTCGCCCCAACCAGCTCACGAGCAAAGTAGTCGATACGCCCAGCTGGCCGAAAAGGTCTATCTGTAGCGCTTTCGCGCCGGTCCATACAACGCCGGAGTAAGATGAGGACACTGCTCATTGATCTTTAGTTACCGCTTCCTCCGTCTTGGTGGAGGCGTTCGTCACCAGGGGGATCTCATCGCGGCGTTTGCTTTCCCGCCCGCCTGCCTGAAAAATACCCGCTGCGCGCGACTGCGTTCGGTGATCACCATCCTGATGCAACTGACCTTCCCTGGCTCGGTGGTATCGCTCACAGAGAATCTAGAATGGCCCAAAGACATGTAATCAACGCTTCAATAAGCCCCAAGGGCAGCCTGGAGACACTGTCCCAACGCGAAGTCCAGCAACTGAGCGAAGCCGGCTCAGGCAGTATCTACAAGCTGTTTCGCCAGTGCGCCTTGGCGATCCTCAACACTGGCGCCCACATTGACAACGCCAAGACCATTCTTGATGCCTACCAGGACTTCGAGGTTCGCATCCACCAGCAGGATCGTGGAGTCCGCCTGGAACTGCTCAACGCGCCAGCGGATGCTTTCGTCGACGGCGAGATGATCGCCAGCACCCGCGAGATGCTGTTCAGCGCCCTGCGCGACATCGTCTATACCGAGAACGAACTGGACAGCCAGCGCATCGACCTGAGCAATTCCCAGGGAATCACCGACTACGTCTTCCACCTGCTGCGCAACGCCCGGACCCTGCGCCCCGGGGTAGAGCCGAAGATGGTCGTGTGCTGGGGCGGCCATTCGATCAACACCGAAGAGTACAAGTACACCAAGAAGGTCGGTCACGAACTCGGCCTGCGTCGCCTGGATGTCTGCACCGGTTGCGGGCCTGGTGTGATGAAAGGGCCAATGAAGGGTGCCACCATCGCCCACGCCAAACAGCGGATGAACGGCGGCCGTTACCTGGGCCTGACGGAACCTGGAATCATCGCAGCCGAGGCGCCTAATCCGATCGTCAACGAGCTGGTGATCCTTCCGGACATAGAGAAGCGCCTGGAGGCCTTCGTACGCGTTGGTCACGGCATCATCATTTTCCCCGGCGGCGCCGGCACCGCCGAGGAATTTCTCTATCTGCTCGGCATCCTGATGCACCCGGACAACCGCAATCTGCCGTTCCCCGTCATCCTGACCGGACCAAAGAATGCAGCGCCCTATCTGCAGCAGCTACACGCTTTCGTCGGCGCGACCCTGGGGGAAGCTGCACAGGACCACTACCAGATCATCATCGACGATCCCGCTGAAGTGGCAAGGCAAATGACCGAGGGGCTCAAGACGGTCAAACAGTTCCGCAGAGAGCGCAACGACGCTTTTCATTTCAACTGGCTGCTAAAGATCGAGGAAGGCTTTCAGCGCCCGTTCGACCCCACCCACGCCAACATGGCCAGCCTCCAGCTGAGCCGCGAGCTGCCCCCTCACGAGCTGGCGGCCAATCTGCGGCGTGCCTTTTCCGGCATCGTTGCCGGCAATGTGAAAGACAAGGGCATCCGCCTGATCGAGCAGCATGGCCCCTACAAAATCCATGGCGACGCGGCCATCATGCGGCCCCTGGACCTCTTGCTGAAAGCGTTCGTCGAGCAACACCGCATGAAGTTACCGGGCGGCGCGGCCTATGTGCCCTGCTATCAAGTAGTCACCTGAAAACAAGGTCGTGACCTGTTCCGTCGCCGTTGCCAAGGCGTTGAGAACAGGTCGTCAGGCTCGGGGCTGTCACCGTTCCGGGCCTGGACCCTAATGCCGTTCAGTGACGGAATTGTAGGAGCAGCCGGTCGACGCTCGATTGCTCGCGATGGACTCAAGAGCGCCGCGTTTAGCCAGTAAACACGCGTTATCGTTAACGACCATCGCGAGC
>NZ_JBVASJ010000047.1:0-38771 GCF_057813935.1 Pseudomonas sp. F220 | reverse complement strand
ATGCTCAGCCAAGCCTATACGTCTGGAATGCAAAAGGTGAAGACATCTTGCGCAAGATCCAGCGTGCGCGAGAGGCGATGGCATCACAGTCCAAAGAGAACGTTTTTTCTGAGACAGCACACTAGCTGATATTTTCCTTCCCATGAATGGCGACCCTATTCAGACCGCTCGCGTGGCCTGCTTCGCCATTGCGCTTAACTAATCGCTCTCAAATTCGATACTTTTCATTTTGCAAACTACAGCCCTAGTCCCCTAGAGCCTGTTAGATATCGTCAACCTCAAACGTAATTTCCTCAGCAAAATGAAATAGCGTGGATGCGACATCAAGCCAGGTTTCGGTCCTGCCTGAATAAACGTTTTCTGACCACAAGAAAAGCCTGAATACTCCTCCAAATTTTTCACATTCCTTTCACCAATCCCCCACCTGGGCTGCTCTAGATTTGCTTTCACGTCACTGTTCAAGATCTTCGTGCGCGTTGGAAGTTTTCGTTCAAAAATCACACAAAGGTGAAAATGTGGCTAATGCTGTCCCGACCGGATCGCCAGCAAAAAGAATCATGACAACCAGACTCAAGAAGGTGCTACTTGGGGCGGGTGCCGCCATGGTCAGCATCATTCTGGTCACCGGATTCGCGCTATGGCCCAAAACGCCGCTGAATCTGGGAGAGGGCGACCACATGAGCACCGCTGGTGTTTATGAGCACTGGCAGTCCGGCGACGTTATCGTGCTGGTTCGGCATGCTGAACGCTGCGACCGCTCCAGTAATCCCTGCTTCGGCCCGGCAGACGGTATCACCCGTGTCGGCAGCATCGCCGCAGCAGAGGTGGGCAAGGCCTTCCAAACCATCGGGATGGTAAACGCTGATGTACTGAGCAGCCCAGCGACCCGCACGCTGCAGACATCACAGTCCATGTTCGGACAGCCTGCCTCCGCTCAAGACTGGCTGGCCAGCTGCGGCAAAACCCTGGGAGATGATGCACTCGCCCACAAAGCCGCCCACCGCAATCTTGTGTTGGTTACCCACAGTGGATGCATCAGCGACCTCGAACGTCAGCTGGGTTTTAAACATGCACCGACAAGCGAATACACCAGCTCTCTGTTCGTTTCCGTCGCAGCTGACGGCCAGCTAAACGTACTGGGTGTCATGAATGAGCAAGATTGGGCGTCTACACTAAAAAAGATCATTAAATAATTTGTTACTATTTTTAACCGCCGCACAATCAAGCCCATCAGCAAAGTGACCGCCCGGGTGTGCCACACTTTATTTGTTCTCTCAGGAATACCAACTAACACCCACTTTACGACAACAACTTAGAGGGTCGCTTATTCGTACACATATCCCCCCGCGACGACACTCGAGGGTTGCGAATACACACTCTAAAAATGTAATTATTTGCGGTGAGCCGCGGACTTTTTTTGTTTACAATCCTGAGTTGTCTTGATTAAGTCGAACCTTTCATCTATGGCAGTACTTAGGCTTCAGGCACGCGTTTTAAGGTCTGAGCAGCAGAAAACCCAAATCCTAAAACAACACATACAGAGGTAGAACGGATTCTGATGGCTAACGATTTGCATCCACTGGTGACCCAAACCAGTCAGCGTGACACTCATCTTCATTTCTGCGGCAACCTGCTGTCGGTGCACATCGACAGCTTGCCCCAGGGTCCACTGCCATGCAGTGCCCTGAACACTCACAAAAGCTGGCTGGGAGCACAAAGCGCATGATCAGACGCTGGGCGTTGCCACTACTGCTATTAGCCTTTGGCTTGTTCTATCTACTGCCACTGGCCTCTCACGGACTGTGGATTCCAGACGAACCCCGTTATGCCCAAATCAGCCAGGAAATGCTGCTGAGCGGCGACTGGGTTTCCCCGCACTTCATGGGTATTCGTTATTTCGAGAAGCCTATCGCCGGCTATTGGATGATTGCCATAGGTCAGGCGATATTCGGCGATAACCTGTTCGGAGTTCGCATCGCTTCTGCTGTAAGTACAGGGCTGAGCGTGCTGTTGACGTACCTGATCGCCCGACGCCTCTGGAACGATCCGCGCAAGAGCTTTGCTTCGGCCTTGCTTTACATGAGCTTCGGTCTCATCGCCGGACAAGCCGGGTATGCCAATCTCGATCCGCAATTCACTTTGTGGGTCAACTTGAGCCTGGTTGCTTTGTGGTTTGCTATCGACAGCACCACACAGCGGGCCCGATTGACATCGTGGGCGGTGCTCGGCCTCGCCTGCGGCATGGGTTTCATGACCAAGGGGTTTCTCGCCTGGCTGCTGCCAGCGATGATCGCCCTGCCCTATATGCTCTGGCAACGGCGCCTGGGGGAACTGCTGCGCTACGGTCCGTTGGCTGTCATCGTTGCCGTCATCGTCAGCTTGCCTTGGGCGCTGACCATACATGCTCACGAACCTGACTTCTGGAAGTTTTTCTTCTGGAATGAACACATTCGTCGCTTCGCCGCAGAGGATGCTCAGCACACTCGCCCATGGTGGTTCTATCTGCCGATGCTAGTGGTCTCCAGCCTGCCTTGGGCTGCATTGCTACCCTCTACGTTTATCCAGGCGTGGAAGAGCAAGCTACAACCAGGCACCGGCTTCCTACTGCTTTGGCTAGTGCTGCCGCTGGTATTCTTCAGCCTTAGCCGGGGCAAACTGCCGACTTACATCATGCCTTGCCTGCTGCCGCTGGCGGTGCTGACGGGCAACACGTTGATAGACCGGATAACACAAGCGCAAGGCCGCGCTATCCGTATCAATGGGGTACTCAATCTTGTCATCGGTAGTGTTTCGCTGATCGCGCTGATCTATCTGCAATTGACGAAACCGGTTTACGGGCAGCAAGAGATGCTGAGCCTGTCGCTGACATTCATCGTCCTGATGGGCTGGATCATAGCCAACGCGCTGCAGGCCGTCAGACCATTGACGTTGTGGGCCGCCCCTGCCTTGGGCATCTGGCTGCTGATCGCGTTGTTACCTGCTGGCATGCCCAACAGCATTGTTTTTAACAAGATGCCCGACCAGTTCATCAACGAGCACCTCGACGAACTGAAGCAAACCACAAATGTGTTGAGTAACGATCTGGGGGTCGCTTCTGCTCTTTCCTGGAGCCTGAAGCGTCCTGAAGTCGAGTTGTTCAACACCGCAGGCGAGCTGAAATACGGCCTGACATATCCGGACTCGGCCAACCGTCAGGTCGATTCGAATAACGTCCAGCAATGGATGACCGAAGCCCTGAAACAAGGCTCGGTTGGCGTGGTCATGCGGGTCAAAAGCGTGGTGGAAATGCAGGAAGTCGAACTGCTGCCCTTGGGCGGCAAGCGTTATGAGCAAGGCAATATCGTGATTATGATCTTCCCGAAGAGTCAGCCATGATTTTGCCTGAGTCCTAATGACCCGGACTTTGCAAATCCCTTACGCATACATGACGAAACGCTGATAAATCTTGGCGCACCTATCGTTCACGGGCCCCCACGGGGGGCCTTCACTCTCAACGGGCCCATTTGTCGCCCTGGGAAATATTTGAATGAAAGTCTGGAGCAGTGACAAAAAAGCGCTAGTGATATTGCTCGGCGTATCCGCGCTGATACTGCTACTGGGTTTAGGAACGAGGGAGCTCTGGGGGGCTGAGACCCGATGGGCGAACATCTCACTGCAGATGCTGCAGTCGGGTGACTACTTCGATCCCTACCTCAACGGCATGCCGTATTACGACAAACCGCTCCCCTCCTACTGGTTGATTACCGCCACGGCCTGGCTGATGGGCGGGCTGGGGCATTGGTCGCTACGCCTGTCTTCGGTCATCGCCGCCTGGTTGAGTATCTGGTTGGTCTATTTGATCGGCGAGCAACTGTTTCGCAAAGGCACTGGCCTGATCGCCGGGTGGATGCTGGCGACAACCTTCTATTTCATCTTTTGGGCGCGGGTTGCAACGGCCGATATCCTGACTGTTTTCGGCATACTCGCCGCCGTCTGGTGGTACTGGCGCGGCCCGGATGACACGCGACTGGGCCGCTACACGGTGTTCTTCCTGCTGCTGGCAGCAACCTCGCTGCTCAAGGGGCTGATCGGTTTCATTTTGCCGGGGTTGGTGCTGTTGCCACACGTGCTCAGCGAGAATCGTTGGAAGCGCCACCTCAACCCGCGGCTGTGCCTGGCCCTGCTGATCGCCGGCCTGGTCTACATGGTGCCATTCGTCCTTTCGCACTTCTATGGCGCTCCCACTTACGGCGCAAGCGGCCTAGGCCTGGTGTTCCGGGAAAACGTGGTGCGTTTCTTCCAGCCATTCGACCAATTCGGCCCGATCTACACCTACCTGATCTACCTCCCGGTCTATACCTTGCCTTGGGCGCCGTTCTGGATACTCGGGCTGTGGGTGGCACTACGCAATTGGCGGCAAACCGAACCCAACACGCGCTGGCTGATCTGGAGCCTGGGCCTGTTGTTCCTGTTCTTCACCGCCAGCGGCAGTCGCCGTAGCTACTATGTGTTGCCACTGGTGCCCTTCGCCCAACTGTTAGCCGCCTGGTGGGTCGTCCGCCGTATTGAAGAAAAACGCGCTGCCGGCAAGGTCAGCGGTCCAGGCTGGAAGAAAGGCTTTGGTGCCGCCGCAGCGCTGCTGATCGTGGTGCTGGGCATCATCTATCCCTGGACCAACCTCGGTGGCGGGGTCGTCCGGTTCAGCGAGGACGTACGCGCCGAGGCCAGCAAGAGCGCACCCTGGAATCAGTGGCGCATGGTGATGGTCGAGGTTGATAACAAACTGCCAATGTACATGCAGAATCAGGGGGCACCGTTCTACTACGTTCGCGATACCGAAGACTTCCCGCGTGAAGGCGACAGTGCGACGCTTCTGGCATGGCTGGAAAAAACCAGCGGTCAGCACTGGGACCCGCAGCGCACTATCATCGTCACGCAATACAAGGACGCGGATCAGTTGCCGCTGAACTACCTCGCCGCCGACCATCAGGTGATTCTCACTAAACCTAACAATGGTGAGCGGATGTTCCACTCTCGTGACTACGGCAGCGTTGCGTTTATCCCCAAGGTAACGACACCTTGAATGATAGATCGAGAGGCCTGGCAGGCTTCTCGATCTATCAAAGGTTCAGCACATTGACGAACCGCGAAGCTGCGGTTTCGTCGATCCGCAGATGGGTGAAATCGAACAGGTTGCGGTCCGCCAGTTGCGAGGGGATGACGTTCTGTAAGCTGCGGAAGATGCTTTCCGTCCGGCCCGGGCTCTTGCGGTCCCATTCCTGAAGCATTTCCTTGACCACCTGACGTTGCAGGTTTTCCTGAGAACCACAGAGGTTGCACGGGATGATCGGGAATTGCTTGAAGTCGGAATACGCCTGGATGTCTTTCTCGTTGCAGTACGCCAGCGGCCGGATCACCACATTGCGACCGTCATCGGCGCGCAGTTTGGGCGGCATGGCCTTGAGCGAGCCGTTGTAGAACATATTGAGGAAGAAGGTCTCGACGATGTCATCGCGGTGATGACCGAGGGCCATTTTGGTCGCACCGATTTCGTCGGCGAAGGTATACAGCGTACCGCGACGCAGGCGCGAGCACAGAGAACAGGTGGTCTTGCCTTCGGGAATCAGCTCCTTGACCACCGAATACGTGTCTTTTTCGACGATGTGGTATTCCACTCCCAGCGTTTTCAAATAGGCCGGCAGCACGTGTTCGGGAAAACCCGGCTGCTTCTGGTCCATGTTCACCGCAACGATATCGAACTTGATCGGTGCAACCTTCTGCAGGTGCATCAGCACGTCGAGCATGGTGTAGCTGTCCTTGCCGCCGGACAGGCAGACCATGACCTTGTCGCCCTCTTCGATCATGTTGAAATCGGCGATAGCTTCACCGGCCTGCCGACGAAGGCGTTTCTGCAGCTTGTTCTGGTTGACCGTAAGAGTGCCCATGGCGCTTGAAATCCGCGAAGGTGTGTGACGAAAAGCCGGGTATTTTACGCAAAAATTCTGCGTGGGCGAAGAGCCTGCCCATGGGTAACGCATACCCTGTGGCAAGGGCAAACCCAATGTAGGAGCGAGCTTGCTCGCGATGGATCTGAGGGCCACGCGTTTATCCAGCAAGCACGCATCATCGTTAAACGTCCATCGCGAGCAAGCTCGCTCCTACATCCTCGCCACAGGATTTGCATGTTTCCAGAAGATGCAGCGATTAAGCCTCGCGTTTACAGCGCGATTTGCTCTAAAGGGCCGCACCGTTGCCAGCAACTCCTTTCTATACTGCGACATAAGGTCGCACACATATACAGACCTTTACTTACTCAGGCCGTTTGGCCCGTAGGCGCTCCGCTGGGGGGCGATGGTAATAACAAAAGGAGTGACTGGCATGATCCATCACGTTGTGGGGCTCTTCACCCACCCCGATCAAGAATGGCGAGATATCCGTGGCGACGACGAAGAAAGCATCAGCCACATGTACCTCACCCACACGCTGATTCTCGCGGCGATTCCAGCGATTTCAGCCTTTATCGGTACCACTCAGGTCGGCTGGGTCATCGGTAGCCGCGCCCCGGTCATGCTTACTCAGGAAAGTGCACTGTGGATGACGATCATGTCCTACCTGGCCATGCTCGGCGGTGTAGCAGTGATGGGCGCCTTCGTTCACTGGATGGCCCGTACCTACGACGCCAGCCCAAGTCTGGCCCGTTGTGTCGCGTTTGCCACCTACACCGCTACGCCGCTGTTTGTTGGAGGTCTTGCGGCGCTGTATCCGCACATGTGGCTGGGAATGATCGTCGGTACCGCCGCCATTTGCTACACGGTGTACCTGTTGTATGTGGGCTTGCCGACCTTCATGAACATTCCATCGGATGAGGGTTTTCTGTTCTCAAGCTCGGTGCTGGCCGTAGGGTTGGTCGTGCTAGTCGCGATCATGGCCTTCACCGTCATTGTCTGGGGCCTGGGCGTTGGTCCGGTCTACACTAACTAAAGGGGGCAACTGACGCTGTCTACAAAACAAACAGAAATCTGCCAACACAGGCCACCGCAAGGTGGCCTTTTATTTGCGCGACGACCATTCGGCGCCTGAGCGATTCGGAATGCGCAAGGTTTGCGGCATACTCCGCATCTCTGGAGATCCGTACAGCATGCCCGAGCAACTCAATACCCGCGTCGAAGACTGTTTCCAACAAGCCGAATCCTTTTTCAAACGACCTTTCAAACGCCCGGTGGTCAGTTTCAAGTTGCGCGGCCAGAAAGCTGGCGTCGCCCACTTGCACGAAAACCTGCTGCGCTTCAATCCGCAGCTGTACCGGGAAAACATCGAAGATTTCCTCAAACAGACCGTGCCCCACGAAGTCGCGCACCTGATCGCCCACCAACTGTTCGGTGAGCGTATCCAGCCCCATGGCGAAGAGTGGCAATTGATCATGCGCGGGGTGTACGAGCTGCCGCCCAACCGCTGCCACACCTACGCGATCAAGCGCCGCAACGTGACCCGTTACATCTACCGCTGCCCTTGCGCTGGCAGCGACTTCCCGTTCTCGTCCCAGCGACATGGATTAGTCAATCAAGGGCGACGATATTTGTGTCGTCGGTGTCGGCAGACATTGGTGTTTAGCGGTGAGACCAGGGTGGAGTAACGACCTGCGTGGCGGCCATGCCGCCGCAATCGCGAGCAAGCCCGCTCCCACACTGGATTTGCGTCGTACCGAGGTTTTGATCAAATGTGGGAGCGGGCTTGCTCGCGATTGATCTCACAGGCACTAAACAATTACCTTGGCCCACCTCAACTCTTCTAAGGTGGAGAAATCCAGTACTTTGAGTGATGCCAGAGGACCTTGCATGAGCGCTCCACAATCCAGATCGATTGCCCCCAGAGTCGGCAGCCGGCAATCACCGCAAGCATCAGCCGGACTGACCGTTGCGCTCAAACCCCAGCCATGAAAAAACCCGCCGAAGCGGGTTTTTCATGACAACGCCGTTTTACTTGACAGACGTTGGGGTCGGGGTCGGGCCTTCAGCCACGCCCAGATCGTCTTCTTCACGGGTGTTGGAGATACCGCGACCACCGGAAGTCAGCTCGGATTGCATCTGGTCGACGTCCAGTTCCTTGACCCACTTGGCCACCACCAGGGTGGCGACAGCGTTACCCACCAGATTGGTCAGCGCGCGGGCTTCGGACATGAAGCGGTCGATACCCAGGATCAGCGCCAGACCGGCAACCGGCAGATGGCCGACAGCCGACAGAGTCGCAGCCAACACGATGAAGCCACTGCCCGTCACACCGGCAGCGCCTTTGGAGGACAACAACAGCACCACCAGCAAGGTGATCTGGTGAGTGATGTCCATGTGCGTGTCGGTCGCCTGGGCGATGAACACCGCAGCCATAGTCAGGTAGATCGCAGTACCGTCGAGGTTGAACGAGTAACCGGTCGGGATCACCAGACCCACTACCGATTTCTTCGCACCCAGGCGCTCCATCTTGATCAGCATGCGCGGCAGCACAGATTCCGAAGACGAAGTACCCAGTACGATCAGCAACTCTTCACGGATGTAACGGATCACCTTGAGTACGCTGAAGCCGTGAGCGCGAGCGATACCGCCCAGCACCACCAGCACGAACACCACGCAGGTGATGTAGAAGCAGAGCATCAGCTGGCCCAGTTGCACCAGCGAACCGACGCCATAGGCGCCGATGGTGAAGGCCATGGCGCCCAAGGCACCAATTGGCGCGAGCTTCATGATCATGTTGATGATGTTGAACATCACATGGGCGAAGCGATCGATGAAGTCCAGCAAAGGCTTGCCGTAGGCACCCAGGCGATGCAGGGCGAAACCGAAGATCACCGAGAACATCAGCACCTGCAGGATATCGCCGGTGGCGAATGCGCCGACAATGGTGGCCGGAATGATGTTCAGGATGAAGCCAATGACGCTTTGATCAGCACCGGCAGCCACATAGGCAGCGACCTTGGAGGCGTCCAGGGTAGCCACGTCGATGTGCATGCCGGCACCCGGCTGGACGACGTTGACCACTACCAGACCCACCAGCAGGGCGATGGAGGAAACAATTTCGAAATACAGCAGCGCGTAACCGCCGGTCTTGCCCACCGATTTCATGCTCTGCATGCCAGCGATACCACTGACGACGGTGCAGAAGATGATCGGCGCGATGATCATTTTGATCAGTTTGATGAACCCGTCACCCAGCGGCTTTAGCGCCACGCCGGCCTGAGGATAGAAGTGGCCGATTAAAATACCGATAGCGATGGCTACGATCACCTGCAGATACAGGGATTTGTACAGTGGCTGACGAGTCGTCATTGCAAAGTTCCTCAAGAGTGTTGCCCGGCAATCATCCATCTGACGCCCACAACACCTAAAGTGCGAACCCTCCTGCACTGGAGGGATTTGTTTTGTCGAGCTGCGCGCTGGCAGACCTCTCCCCCTTATCGCAAAGCCCGTGCCACCTTGCCGAAAACCGCTAAAGGCCTTTAGGCATCAGGGGTCAGCAACACCAACCGAAACATTCCACTTCGCCGAAGTGGCGGATATCCGCCCATCAACCGACCATCGCCCTACAATTTGGCGGATATCCGCCTTGTTCGTCACCGGGTGCGTGGCGAACTTCCGTCCCTCAATGGACGGATCTACCCTCATGCGCGAACGTACCATCGCCAGTCATTTTGCCCGTGCGGCCCTCGGCGGAGCGCGCAGGCAGGGCTTCGACTATTCGGGATTGCTGCAACAACCAGGCATCAGCGCAGAGTTGCTGGAGGAACCCAAAGCACGCCTCGCACCCGAGCAATTCACTGGCTTGCTGCAACTGCTCTGGCAGGCGCTGGATGACGAATACCTGGGATTTGGTCATGGCCCCAGCAAACGCGGCACCTTCGCCATGATGTGCCACGCCTTGATTCACTGCCGCAATCTGGAGAAAGCACTCAGTAGCGGCTTATTATTTTATAGCCTATTCCCAGAGGCTCCGCGTTTGAGCCTGGCCCGTGAGGGGGAAATGGTCCGCCTGAGCCTGGACGACTCGCAGCTTTGGGACCCGGAGCACTTTCTAAGCGAATGCTTGCTGGTGATCTGGCATCGACTGGGCAGCTGGGATTTTCCGAGCCCTCGGCCTTTCACCGGGCGTTCAAGAAATGGACCGGATTGACGCCAGAGGCGTATCGCGCGCAGGAGAACTGAGTTTCGACAAAAAGTTCTCGGCGGCTTTCACTGGCCCCTTCGCGAGCAGGCTCGCTCCCACAGTGGATATCCTGTGTACCCATTTTTTGCGAACGCCGCAGATCAAATGTGGGAGCGAGCCTGCTCGCGAAGGGGCCAGCAAAGCCAGCCACTAAACCACCGAAAAATGAATCCGGAACGCCGCCCCGCCGAGCGGCGAATCACCCAGCGTCAGCCGTGCGCCGTAGCTTTCAATGATGTCCTTGACCACCGCCAGGCCAATGCCCTGCCCCGGATGCTGGCGGTCCAGGCGTTCTCCTCGCTGAAGTATCCGTGCGCGCTGATCCGGCGGTACGCCGGGGCCGTCGTCTTCCACGCACAACTCAACGCAGCTCAAGGCTTCTCGCACGCTGATGCGCACCTCGATCAGGCACAGACGGTAGGCGTTCTCCAAAAGGTTACCCATCATCTCGAGCAAGGCACCCTGTTCGATCGGCACATAGCAACGCTCCGGCAGATCAAAGGAAACCTGCACCCGCTTGTCGCGATAGACCTTGTCCAGCGTGTCGCATAGACTTTGCAGCACCGGCCGCAGCAGGACCTGATGACGCACCAGGCCACTTTTACGCAGGCTCGCGCGCTGCAATTGATAACTGATCTGCTGGCTCATGCGTTCGATCTGGGTTTGCAGCACCCTGGCCTGATCCCGACCCTGTGGTCGCTGAGCCATGTCCTCACTCACCCCCTGCAAGACCGCCAATGGGGTTTTCAAGCTGTGGGCCAGGTCGTCCAGAGAATCGCGATAACGACTGCGCTGCTCGCGCTCACTGTGCAACAAGCGGTTCAGCGAGCCGGTCAATCTCAGCAGTTCACGGGGGTGCTCTTCGCTGAGGCTTTCACGGGTCCCGCCCTCGATCTGGTCCAATTCCTGACTCAAGCGCCGCAATGCCTGCAAGCCCCAGGTCAAACCGATCCAGAGCAGCGCCAGCAACACTAATAGCGCAGCGCCGAAACCCAGATAGAGGTTTTCCCGCAGCCCTTCCAGGGTCAGCTGATACTCACGCACTGGTTGCAGGGCGACAATACTGAACGCCGCGCTTTTGCCGCCGAGCAATTTGACCTCGACGTCATAGACGAAGAACTCCTGACCATTGGCCTCGCGAATTTTCGCGAACTGACTGCCGTGACCGTCGTAACGTGGCTTGTAGTTGATGTTTTCCTCTTGGGTCGCCCTCGAACGCCAGACCAATTGGCCAGCGCGGTCATAGATATAACCGAGCAAACGGCTGTCGGTGAGATTGAAACGCTCATCCGGTAACTGCGTCGGCATCAACAAGCGATTGTTTTCGACCCGAGCCGCAGAAATCAGCGTGGTCACATCCGAGGCTAGACGCTGCTCAATGGAATCCTGCAACGCCAGGCTGAACGCACCCTCCATCGCCGGCAACAGCGCCAGCATAAACAGTACGGCCAGGGTCGTCGCCGCCAGCATCAAGCGCAAGCGTAGCGAACGGATCACCGGCAGCGCTCGTTGAACAGGTAGCCCAAGCCGCGCACGGTATCGATCGGTTTGAACCCGGTTGGCCCTTCCAGTTTACGTCGCAAGCGCCCGACCAGGACTTCGATAACGTTCGGATCACGCTCCTCGTCATCCGGGTAGAGCTGCTCCATCAGGCGGTCCTTGGCCACTACCTGCTGATGATGACGCATCAGGTACTCGAGGATCCGGTACTCATAGGCGGTCAAGGCCAGAGGCTGCTCATCGAGGGAGGCTTGTTTACGATTCAGATCAAGCAGCAAGGGCCCGGCAGTGATGGTCGACTGGGTAAATCCGCTGGAGCGGCGCAACAAGGCATTCAACCGTGCATCCAGCTCTTCGAACTGGAACGGCTTGACCACGTAGTCGTCGGCGCCGGCGGCCAGTCCTTCGACTTTGTCCTGCCAGTTACCGCGGGCGGTGAGGATCAAGATCGGAAACGTCTTGCCTTGCAAGCGCAACTGGCGAATCAGATCAAGGCCGCCCATTCCCGGCAGACCGAGATCGATCACTGCCAGGTCATGGTTGAACTGCTCGGTCTGGTACAACGCCTCCTCGGCATTTGCCACGGCCTCGACCACATGACCGCTGTCTGTGAGTCGGGTTTGCAAGTGATGACGCAGCAATGCCTCATCTTCGACGACCAGCAGTTTCATAACGCTCTCCCACCCCTCTCGCTCATCTCAGTGCTGGCATTGCTGTGCTGGTAACGGTAACCCAGTTCAACTGAAGCGGTCTGCGAAACTTGCTGCAGGACGCCAGTCTGCGCGCCCACTGCATAGCCTATGCCGCTATCACGGCCAATGAAGGCCAGAATCAGCTTCTTGAACGTCGTCATCGTTGATTTCCTGATGCACTTTGCACTGTTTAGGTACGGAGCAAGGTTAACCTCCTCCCCCTGAACGCTCTCTGAACCTAAATTGAATCAAATCGACTAGGCTCTTTGGACGTCTTTTAAAGGAGATCTGACCATGCGCGTATTCCTTGCGTTTTTATTACTGGCCTTCAGCGGGCTGAGCCAAGCAGCGATCAAGACCCAGGAAATCCCCTATCAAAGCTCCGATGGCAGCAAGCTGATCGGCTACTACGCCTATGACGACAGCATCCAGGGCGCTCGCCCCGGCGTTGTGGTGGTCCACGAATTCTGGGGGCTTAACGATTACGCCAAGCGCCGCGCCCGCGACCTGGCCGCGCTGGGGTACAGTGCGCTGGCCATCGACATGTATGGCGAAGGTAAAAATACCGAGCACCCGAAAGACGCCATGGCCTTTATGCAGGCGGCGATGAAAGACAGCGCGACAGCCAGCGCCCGCTTCAAGGCCGGGCTTGAACTATTGAAAAAACAGCCTCAGACCAATCCGAACAAACTCGCCGCCATCGGTTACTGCTTCGGCGGCAAAATCGTGTTGGATGCCGCACGCCAAGGCGTGCCGCTGGCCGGCGTGGTGAGTTTCCACGGAGCGCTGGTGACTGACACCCCGGCCACACTGGGCAGTGTCAAAGCCAAGATACTGGTTGAGCACGGCGCCAAGGACAGCATGGTCACGCCAGACAACGTCAGCGCCTTCAAGGCCGAAATGAACGAGGCTGGTGCTGACTATAAATTCGTCAGTCTGAAAGGCGCCAAGCACGGCTTCAGCAACCCGGATGCCGATCGCCTGAGCCACGGCGAGCACGGCGGACCAGACATCGGCTACAACAAGGCGGCCGATGAGCGTTCGTGGGCGGATATGCAGGCGTTCTTCAAGAAGATCTTTGGGTGATCAGCAAGACCGCATAACGGCCTTCGCGGGCAAGCCACGCTCCCACACAGGCGACACAGGGTTCACATCAGGCCACTACCCAGCTTTGCCGCAACCCGGCAAAATGTCCGGTATGAATCCACACCCCGCCCTTCCCATCTGCTGCACCCCACTCGACGCCCACTGGCCGTTACCTGTCGCCCTGCCTGACACGGTGCTGCTGGGGACTCACTTCGATCCGTCGCTGTTGGCGCCCGATGATTTCCAGCGCAGCGCTATCGAGCCGCCTGCGAGTATTCAGCGTTCGGTGGCCAAGCGTCAGGCCGAGTTTCTCGCCGGGCGCGTCTGCGCCCGGGCCGCCTTGCAGCAGCTTGAGGGGCTCGATTGCATCCCGGCCATTGGTGAGGACCGCGCGCCGGTGTGGCCGACGCATATCTGCGGTTCGATCACCCACAGCACCGGCCGGGCCGCAGCCATTGTTGCGCGCAAGGAGCACTGGCGCGGTTTGGGGATGGACCTGGAAAACCTGCTCGACTCAGAGCGCGCCCAGCGACTGGCAGGAGAAATTCTCACCCCGCCCGAGCTGCAACGCATGGCCACCGGCCCCCAGGAACAGATTGCCCTGTTGGTGACCCTGACGTTCTCGGTGAAAGAAAGCCTGTTCAAGGCGCTCTACCCGATCGTCCAGCAACGCTTCTATTTCGAGCATGCCGAAGTGCTTGAATGGAACGAAAACGGACATGCCCGTCTGCGCCTGCTGACCGACCTTTCGAGCGAATGGCGCAACGGCAGTGAGCTTGATGCGCAGTTTTGTGTAGGGGATGGGCAGCTGCTGAGCCTGGTCAGTATCGAGGCCTGAGGTTTTTTAGCGCCTGTCCGGCCGCCATCGCGAGCAAGCTCGGCTCCTACAGGGCTATAGGTTGTGCCCATATCCCGCGACCAACACAAATACTGTAGGAGCCGAGCTTGCTCGCGATGGCAA
Source organism: Pseudomonas sp. F220 (assembly GCF_057813935.1). Classification (NCBI taxonomy): domain Bacteria; kingdom Pseudomonadati; phylum Pseudomonadota; class Gammaproteobacteria; order Pseudomonadales; family Pseudomonadaceae; genus Pseudomonas; species Pseudomonas sp. F220. The sequence continues at coordinate 24,362 of NZ_JBVASJ010000047.1, read as the reverse complement.
TCTATCGGCCAATAGAGAAGCCAAGGACCCGACTCAGCGCTTCTCCTGGTGCCGCGGCCAGCTCAAACTGAAACACGCCCCGCCCAGACTTTTGCTCTTGCTGATCAGCGCTCGGCCGTCGTGCCAGTGAATGATCCGTCGCACAATCGACAACCCCAGGCCATGCCCACCGGAGGCGCGGGTACGGCTGTCGTCCAGGCGCAAAAACGGCGTGAAGATTCTTTCCCAGGCGTTTTCCGGAACCCCCGGGCCATCGTCCTCGACATCCACCCGACAGCGCTGCTGGCCGACCTGATAGCTGATAGAGACCTGCGACTCGGCGTGACGCATGGCGTTGCTCAGCAGATTCTGCAATGCCCGGTGCAAGTAGCGCGGCTCGGCTTCGACCCACGCGTCGTCACAGTCAGCGGCAGACAGACACAAGCCGCGCTGAACTTTGACGTCGGCGCGTAACGGCGCCAACTCGCTGATTACCTGGTTGACCAAGGCATCCAGATCAACCCGCTGGAAATTCAGCGCTGGCGAGCCCTGCTCCAGGCGTGCGTAGGTGAGCATTTCGTCCACCAGCCGGTCGAGGTCCTGGATGTCGTTGTCCATGCCTACCCTGTATTTTTCCCGGGCTTGCGGCGTGGTGGCAGAACCGATCATCTCCAGACCAAAACGCAAACGCGCCACCGGTGTGCGCAACTCATGGGACACCGCCCGCACCAGTTCGCGTTGAATCGCCAGCAAGCGCTGCAAGTGCTCGGCCATACCATTGAATGCGGCCGCCAGGCGCCCGACCGAGTCGGCGCCGCGGGCCGGCACCCGGGTTTCCAGACTGCCCTTGGCGATCCGCGTCGCGGCCGATTCCAGCCCGCTCAAACGCCGCTCCAGTTGCCGCACCAGTAAATACACAATCAAACCGATCAGGCTCAAGCCAAGCGCAGCAATCAACACCAACCATTCAGGCGGATAAGGGTTCATCTGATACAGCGGACCGATTTCCAGCACCCAAGGCGTCCCGACCATCCCGGCAAACACACGGATCGAATCGCCCCCTTTGCCCAGCGCCATCACCGTATCGCCTTCAGAGACCCGCCGACTCTGGTCCTCGTCCATGTCCGCCTGATCCAGAGTGACCAGATTCAACTCGAAGCCAAAACCCTTGGCCTCCTTCAGCGCAGCCAGGCGTTGCGGTTGCTCGCCTACCGGGTAACGCACCAGCTCATCGGCCAACAGATAAATAGTTGCCCGCGCCAGTTGCTCGCTGATTTGTTGTACTTCACCCGTGAGCACCAGTTGCTCTTTATCGCTGACCAAACGATAGACCTTTGCCGCGTGCGGGCCGGTCTGCTCAACCAGCGCTTGACCGCGCAGCACACGATTGCGCTGGGTCAGATCCAGGTTGGTCTGGGTGAAGGTCTGCAAGGCCAGGGGGATCCCCAACAATCGTTCCCACACCACCAGCGCCCGACGCCGCTCGATCTCGCTCATTGGTTGCAGGTTGTCAGCCATCAACGAAAACGTACCATGAGCCAGACGCTCGCGGTATTGCTCACTGCGCACTTGATTGAGCAGGTTCAGCGCCAGCACGCCAAGCACCGCGACCAGAATCAGCGCTGCGCACATGCCGCCATAGATACGCAGGAAAATCGAGTTCACAACGGCACGTCTACGCAAGCTTCGGGGACGAACAGGTAACCTTTGCTGCGAATGGTCTTGATCAGCCGCGGATGAATCGGGTCATCGCCGATCTTCGGGCGGATGCGCGAGATCCGTACATCAATAGAGCGGTCCTGACCGTCGTAACCGATGCCCCGCAGCGCGGTGAAAATCTCTTCGCGGGAAAGAATTCGCCCGGCATTGGCCACCAATAGCCACAGCAGATCGAACTCGGCACTGGTCAGCTCAATACCGGTGTCATGCAACCAGGCTTCGCGTAACGCGTTGTCCACCACCAGCGGGCCGAACTGCAGACGCCTTTCAGGGGCCATTGCTTGCGGCGGCTCACTGCGCCGCAGCAAGGCCTGGACCCGTGCCAACAACAGGCGCGGGTGCACCGGTTTGCAGACGTAGTCATCAGCGCCCATGTCCAGGCCTAACACCTGGTCCATGTCGTCGGTACGCGCGGTCAGCATCAGGATCGGCCCGTCATAGCGTTCACGCACTTTGCGACAGATGCTCAAGCCGTCTTCGCCGGGGAGCATCAGATCAAGGATCACCAGGTCCGGTTGCTCGGCAATGATCCGCGCCGCTGCCAGCGCGCCATTGCCCTCGATAGTAACCCGCAGTCCGTTGCTCTCCAGATACTCGCGGGTCAACTCAGCCAGACGTTGGTCATCCTCGACAATCAATACCTGCCAGGCTTCTTGCTCCACGGGTGACCTCTTCTTGCCAAGAACACTAATAAGGAAGGATCCACCCGTCTTTTTGTAATGATAAGGGTGGATAAGACAGCGTATAGAAGGGGCGATTGTAGCAATGCCCCCCCTTGAGAACACAAGCAGGCAAATGCGCTCGGTAACAGCGTTTTTTTGTGATAGGGTTCGCGCCCGCAAAAATCCGCCCAAAGCTGTTTTCGGCGGCAAAATTCAGTGACAAACGGTCTACTCCAGTGCGGTCGGGGCCTACACTACGTTTGGCAGTTTCATACACAATTTACGCACAGCTTTATCCACAGGCAGCACGTTGCAATCGCCCCCCAAAACGCATTATCTTGTAGCCCGGCGGAAAAAAAACCCTACATGTAGGGTTTTACGCAAAAAAACCAAACACAAATCAGACAAGAAACTCAAGTGCTTTTCTTGCTCCTGTTTGGTTGAACCAAACACTTTTTCAGAAGACCAAACCGCGCGTGCGGATGGCAACTGTTTTCCAGCCTCTGGCCGCGAAAACGGTACGGGTGTTGCAGTACAAATACTGTCACCCACCAGGAATTCGGTTTTGAGCCCTGTGGCTGGAAACCAAAGACTTCGGCATGGAAGCGACGCCCGAAAGAGCTCCTTCCTACTGTCCCGAAGTTGTTATGCCCGACGCTCGTCGGTTGTAGTGCTTCAGGACGGAACGGTGGGCATCGTGATGGTGCCCAAACAAACATAGAGAACGTGGAGACACCCATGCAAACAGACACAACTCGCGAGAACCCGCAGGGCACCGCGCCGCAGGCCACTGATTCGAATCTGGATCTGTCCGCCACCGCGCCTGGCCAACTGCGCGTGATCAAGCGTAACGGCACTGTCGTTCCTTACACCGATGACAAAATCACCGTCGCCATCACCAAAGCGTTCCTCGCAGTTGAAGGCGGCACCGCTGCTGCCTCGTCGCGGATCCACGACACCGTTGCCCGCCTGACCGAACAAGTCACCGCAACCTTCAAGCGTCGCATGCCATCGGGCGGCACTATCCATATCGAAGAAATCCAGGACCAGGTCGAACTGGCCCTGATGCGTGCCGGCGAGCAGAAAGTCGCTCGCGACTACGTGATCTACCGCGACGCCCGCTCCAAAGAGCGTGCCGTTCGCACCACCACCGACGAGCCGGTACAAGCTCACCCATCGATCCGCATCGCCCTCGCCGATGGCAGCTTTGCACCGCTCGACATGGGTCGCCTGAACACCATCGTGACCGAGGCCTGCGAAGGTCTGGATGAAGTCGACGGTGCTCTGATCCAGCGCGAAACACTGAAAAACCTCTACGACGGCGTGGCGCTCAAAGACGTCAATACCGCTCTGGTGATGACCGCACGCACTCTGGTTGAGCGTGAGCCAAACTACTCCTTTGTGACCGCTCGCCTGCTGATGGACACCCTGCGTGCCGAAGGCCTGAGCTTCCTCGAAGTTGCCGACAGCGCCACTCACCACGAAATGGTCGACCTGTATGCCAAGGCCCTGCCTTCGTACATCGCCAAGGGCATCCAGTTCGAATTGCTGAACCCGGTTCTGGCCACCTTCGACCTGGAAAAACTCGGCAAGGCGATCAACCACGAACGTGACCAGCAGTTCACCTACCTGGGCCTGCAAACCCTGTACGACCGTTACTTCATCCACAAGGATGGTATCCGTTTCGAACTGCCGCAGATCTTCTTCATGCGCGTGGCCATGGGCCTGGCGATCGAAGAGAAGAACAAAGAAGACCGTGCCATCGAGTTCTACAACCTGTTGTCGTCCTTCGACTACATGTCTTCGACTCCGACGCTGTTCAACGCCGGCACCCTGCGTCCACAGCTGTCGAGCTGCTACCTGACCACCGTGCCGGATGACCTGTCGGGCATCTACCACGCGATCCACGACAACGCCATGCTGTCGAAATTCGCCGGCGGTCTGGGCAACGACTGGACTCCGGTTCGCGCGCTGGGCTCCTACATCAAGGGCACCAACGGCAAATCCCAAGGCGTCGTACCGTTCCTGAAAGTGGTGAACGACACCGCCGTAGCCGTCAACCAGGGCGGCAAGCGCAAAGGCGCTGTCTGTGCTTACCTGGAAACCTGGCACATGGACATCGAGGAGTTCATCGAACTCCGCAAGAACACCGGTGATGATCGTCGTCGTACCCACGACATGAACACCGCTAACTGGATCCCTGACCTGTTCATGAAGCGCGTCTTCGATGACGGCCCGTGGACCCTGTTCTCGCCATCCGAAGTACCGGATCTGCATGACCTGACCGGCAAGGCCTTCGAAGAGCGTTACGAGTACTACGAAGCCCTGTCTCAGTACCCAGGCAAGATCAAACTGTTCAAGACCATCCAGGCCAAAGACCTGTGGCGCAAAATGCTCTCCATGCTCTTCGAAACCGGCCACCCATGGCTGACGTTCAAAGACCCATGCAACCTGCGTAGCCCACAGCAGCACGTTGGCGTGGTTCACAGCTCGAACCTGTGCACCGAGATCACCTTGAACACCAACAAGGATGAGATCGCTGTTTGCAACCTGGGTTCGATCAACCTGCCGAACCACATCACTGACGGCAAGCTGGACACCGCCAAGCTGGAACGCTCTGTGAACACCGCCGTGCGGATGCTCGATAACGTGATCGACATCAACTACTACTCGGTGCCACAAGCGAAGAACTCCAACTTCAAGCACCGTCCAGTCGGCTTGGGCATCATGGGCTTCCAGGACGCGCTGTACCTGCAGCACATCCCTTATGGTTCCGACGCTGCCGTCGAGTTCGCCGACAAGTCGATGGAAGCGGTCAGCTACTACGCGATCCAGGCATCTTGCGACCTGGCCGATGAGCGCGGCGCTTACGAGACGTTCCAGGGCTCGCTGTGGTCCAAAGGCATTCTGCCGCTGGATTCGCAACAGATCCTGATCGAACAACGTGGCCAGAAGTACATCGATGTCGACCTGAACGAATCCCTCGACTGGGCGCCGGTCCGTGCCCGCGTACAGAAAGGTATTCGTAACTCCAACATCATGGCCATCGCACCGACTGCAACCATCGCCAACATCACTGGCGTATCGCAGTCGATCGAACCGACTTACCAGAACCTCTACGTGAAATCGAACCTCTCGGGCGAATTCACCGTGATCAACCCGTACCTGGTTCGCGACCTGAAAGCCCGCGGCTTGTGGGACTCGGTCATGATCAACGACCTGAAGTACTACGACGGTTCCGTGCAGCAGATCGAGCGCATCCCGCAAGAACTCAAAGAGCTCTACGCGACTGCCTTCGAAGTGGACACCAAGTGGATCGTCGACGCCGCCAGCCGCCGCCAGAAGTGGATCGACCAGGCTCAGTCGCTGAACCTGTACATCGCCGGCGCATCGGGCAAGAAGCTCGACGTGACCTACCGCATGGCTTGGTACCGCGGCCTGAAAACCACTTACTACCTCCGTGCCCTGGCCGCGACCAGCACCGAGAAGTCGACCATCAGCACCAACAAGCTGAACGCTGTTTCCAGCGGCGGCAACCACGGTGACGACTCGGTCCTGGCAGCACCTGCCGGCCCGGCGCCAGTGCCAAAAGCCTGCGCCATCGACGAGCCGGATTGCGAAGCTTGCCAATAAGCTGAGCAAAGTAAGCGTTTAACGGCGCTTACTTGAACCCCCCGATAGACCCTGGCTGGATTTGGGTTTGTCGGGGGTTTTCTTTTGGCCGGAATTTAATCTTGCGCCCCGATAGCGTTTTTCCTGATAGCGCCATCGGCCGGCTCTCAAGCGTTTCTCCCGAACGCGGCCCGAGCCGAACGTAGCCTGGCGGCAACGACTACAGGAAAGCGCTTAAATGACGCCCACAAAAAAGCCCCAGCAGCGAGGGGCCTTCTTGCGAATCGGTACTACGCAACCAGCATCAAACCATCTGGATAGTGGTCTGCATAATGGTGGCTTGAGTCGAGATGGTCTTGGCGTTGGCCTGATAGTTACTTTGCGCCTTGATCAAGTTCACCAACTCGTTGGTCAGGTTGACGTTGGAGTCTTCCAGGGAGTTGGAAACCACCGAACCCAAGGTACCGGTTTGAGCTGTGTCGTAAGCTGCAAAGCCCGACGAGTAGGTTTGTTTCCAACTGGTGCCACCGGATGGCTGCAGACCCTGCTCGTTGGTAAAGCTGGCCAAGGAAATCTGGCCGATAGCCCGGTCCTTGCTGTTGCTGAAGTTCGCGAACATCGTGCCAGTACCATCAATGGTCAGGTTGGTGATCTGGCCAGTGGCGTAGCCGTCCTGAGTCGGCAGCGAACGAGCGGTGTCGGCGTTGAACTGAGTAGTTTTGGTCATGTCGATCCCGACACCGGTCGCGTTACCACCTGCACCGTTAGCAGCCCACACGCCATTGGTAACAGTGCCCGGAGTCCATGCCCCAGGCCCCATGGTGATCGTGTTGCCGACTACCGTGAACGGACTCACGGCTGGCGCGACAGGCGGATTAACGGCAACCAGCTTGCCATCCGCACCGAAAGTCATCGCAACGGGTGCTTGGGTAGCCGCGCTAAACACGGAACCGTCCGGGTTACGGCCGTCAACCAAGGTGTAGGCGTCCCAGCTATTGGCACCTGTCTTGACCATATACTGATCCATCGTGTGCTGGTTACCCTGACTGTCGAAGATCGGGGTGCTGAACGACTTGGTGTACGTCTCGACTTTCGTCGGGTCAAATGCGTTCCCAACAACGGCCTGGTCAATAACCGGAGACGTCGAGCTGAGGTTAATGCTCGACGTGACAGCCCCGGTAGACTTCGGCGCCAGGTTCGACTGGTCGATGCGCAGGTCGGTCAACACGCCATTGATGATCTTGCCGTTGGCGTCCACGCCGTAACCTTGCAGGCGAGCAGTACCGGCGCTATTGGTGATGAAGCCATCCTTGTCGACCTTGAAGGTACCGGCGCGGGTATAGCTCAGCGAACCGCTATCATTCAGAACAAAGAAACCGGAGCCCTGAATCCCCATATCAAGCAAATTGCCGGTGTTGTTCACATCACCCTGGCTGAACTGCTGAGAAACGTTGGCAAGGCTTACGCCGTTACCCACGGTCTTGCTCCCAGTGCCCAATTTGGTTGCCGAGTAAATATCGGCGAATTCTGCACGGGACGATTTGAAGCCGGCTGTCGCGACGTTGGCGATGTTGTTGCCGGTAACGTCCAGTTGTTTATTGGCTGCATAGAGACCGCTAAGGCCGATATTGAAAGACATATTCCACTCCTTGTGCCGCGTTAGTCGGCTCTATAGACCAATAGTTTGTACTTTGGACAGCGCGATGGTGCCCATGCTTGCGAGGTTGAGCATCATCTCGCCGCCGGCTTGACCCAAGGTCACACTGTTGACTGTCGCCGGCAGATAGGTAATCAGGTCTGTCGCCTTATTATCGATGGAGGCGCTTGCCTTGAAGGTATAAGTACCCGGATCAACCTTCGCGCCCGCCGTGTTGGTGCCATCCCAAACGAAGGTGGCATTGCCTGCGGCCTGACTACCCAGATCGATGTTTTTTACCGCATTGCCGTCTTTATCAGTGATGGTCACGGTAGCGCCAGCAACCGAAGTAGGGATCACCGCTGAGCCGGTCATGCTCTTGGTCGTATCGACATAGGCCGATCCGGTTTGTACCACCACCGAGCGACCCACCAGCGAAGAAGCCTGCAAGGCCTGCGACGATTTGAAGGTGCCAGAGATGGCATTAACCGAAGTGTTCAGCGTGGTAATACCTTCCAGACTACTGAACTGCGCCAGCTGAGCCACGAACGCACCGTTGTCCTGCGGCTGAAGCGGATCCTGATTTTTCAGCTGGGTAACCAGCAACTTCAGGAAAGAATCTTTACCTAACGATTGACTGCCCGTCGCGCTGCTGGTTGCCGCCGCCAAGCCATCACTGCTGGTGGTAGCGGTCTTTTTCGAAGAGTTGGCTAAGATGTCATTGAGACTCAGGCCGCTGGTGGTGTCGTTAACACTCGCCATTTGAATAACCCCTTATCACTGACCGAGGGTCAGGACCTTCTGCATCATGGTTTTGGCGGTGTTCATCATTTCTGCGTTGGTCTGGAATGAACGACTGGCAGAAATCATGTCAGCCATTTCCTCTACCACGTTGACGTTCGGGTAGTAGACATAACCCTTGGCGTCAGCAGACGGATGGTTTGGTTCGTAACGCGCTTCGAGGTTGCTCTGGTCCTCGACCACACCCAGCACCTGCACACCTTGGCCGGCGGCATCCTGGTTCTGGAATAACGAATCGCTGCCGCCGCTCTGACCACCCTGGAACATGGTGGCGAACACTGGATGGCGAGCGCGGTAGGTCTGGTCGATGCTCGAAGAGACGGTCTCGGCGTTGGCGATGTTACTGGCGACGGTGTTCAAACGAGTGGTTTGAGCACTCATGCCGCTACCGGCAATATTGAAAACACTGGCAAGAGACATGGGTTACTCCCCGCGCAGGGCTGACACCAGCCCTTTGAATTTGCTGTTGAGCAGCGTGAAGCTGGCCTGGAAGTTGACCGCGTTTTGCGCGTAGTTCGACTGTTCCAGTTGTGCATCCACGGTGTTTTGGTCAATCGACGGTTGCATCGGCGTGCGATACATCAGCGTCTCGTCGCCATTACCCAAACCTTCGGCTTCGATATGACGGTTATTGGTCATGTTCAAAGCGAAAGTGCCGCTCTTGGTCTTTTCATTCTGCGCGGCCAGCACGGCAGAGAAATCCAGATCCCGAGCCTTGTAGTTCGGGGTGTCGGCGTTGGCAATGTTGTTGGCCAGAACTTCGGCACGCTGAGCGCGGAAGCCCAGCGCTTGTTCATGGATACCGAGCGCTTTATCGAAGCTGATGCTCATGTCGGGAAACCTTTGGGTGACCAGATTTTTCGTACGATGAACTTAGCAAGCGTCGTGCCAATTCACCAAAGGCCGTAATCCGGGGCTTTGCAGGCATCGGCAAGGCGGCAATGCCAGAAAAGCGGCAACTGATTTCCGCCGCCTGCCGCTTTTCTGCCGTTTGCACGGGCAATGATTACCCCACATTGGCATGTAGTGTTTGCTGGGTATCGACAGGCAAAAAAAACGGGAGCCCCCCCCTGAGGACTCCCGTTTTTTTTATGCCGCTGGCAAATCACTTCGCCTGGTAAATAATCCCAGGACTGCATTGGACCATCTGGTAGTGATCTGGCAAGCCATTCAGCGCCTCGGAAGCACCCAGGAACAGATAGCCGCCCGGTTTCAATGTGCTGTGAATCCGTAGCAGGATGTCCTTCTTCACCTCAGCGGAGAAGTAGATCAGCACGTTGCGGCAGAACACGATGTCGAACTTGCCAAGACTGGCATAGCTGTCCAGCAGGTTGAACGAACGGAACTCAACCCGACTCTTGATCGGCGCCTTGATTGCCCAACGCCCCGGCCCTTTCGGATCAAAATAGCGTTGCAGCCGCTCCGCAGAGAGGCCGCGGCCAATGGCCAGGCTGTCGTATTCGCCGGTCTTGCAGTTGTTCAGCATGGTACCGGACAAATCGGTGGCAACGATCTGCACACCCATTTTCAGCTGACCCAGGTTAGTCCGCTCGAACTCATCGATCGACATGGACAACGAGTAAGGTTCCTGCCCCGATGAGCACGCCGCCGACCAAATGCGCAAGCGCTGACCAGGGCTGGCCTTGATCGACTCGGGCAGGACTTTGTTCTTCAAGACTTCAAACGGATAAGTGTCACGAAACCAGAGGGTTTCGTTGGTGGTCATGGCGTCCACCACCATCTCGCGCAAACCACTGCGCGGCTGGGTCTGAATACGCTGAACCAGCTCACCCAAGGATTTGATGCCCTGCTGTTCCATCAGTTTGTTGAGACGGCTCGACACCAGATACTGCTTGTTTTCACCGAGCAAAATGCCACAGGCTTTTTCCAGGAAGACCCGGAACTGTTCGAAATCCAAATTACCCGTAGACAATGGTACCGCCTCTTAAATCGTGTTGACCGCCAGGAGCAAACGCCCCTAGCTGTTGTCTGCTGCTTTGATCCGGTCGACTACCCGGGATGCCAGGTCATCAGGGCGAAATTTGGCAAGGAAGTCATCGGCACCGACCTTCTTCACCATCGCCTGATTGAATACACCGGATAACGAAGTATGCAGGATGATATGTAGCTTTTGCATGCGTGGGTCGTTGCGGATTTCAGCCGTGAGCGTGTACCCGTCCATTTCGGGCATCTCGATGTCGGAAATCATCATCAAGAACTCTTCTTCCGGCTTCTTACCCTCGTCGACCAGCTTGCGCAGGTAATCCAGCGCCTGTCGGCCGTCGTTCAACGCCACTACATCGACCCCAACAGTCTGCAGACAACGCGTGACCTGCTTGCGCGCGACCGACGAGTCGTCGACCGTCAGCACCCGCAGGGAAACCGCCTTGCGCTGTGTTTCAACGTCCACCACACCTACCGAAATGGCTTCCGATGCCGGCGCCACTTCAGCCAGAACCTTCTCGACATCGATGATTTCGACTAACTGATTGTCGACCCGGGTCACAGCTGTCAAATAATGATCGCGACCAGTGCCCTTGGGAGGCGGATGGATCTCCTCCCAGTTCATGTTAACGATGCGCTCGACCGACCTGACCAAAAAACCCTGGGTCTTGGTGTTGTACTCCGTGATGATCACGAAGGGATTGCTTTGATCCTGCAAACCGCCCGAACCGGTCGCCATTGCCAGATCGAGGATCGGAATGGTCGCCCCCCGAATATTTGCGACACCGCACACGACAGGATTGGATTTAGGCAACAGGGTCAGCTTGGGGCATTGCAGCACCTCCCGAACCTTGAACACGTTGATCCCATACAGCTGCTGGCCGTCGAGACGGAACAACAACAGCTCAAGGCGATTCTGCCCTACCAGTTGCGTGCGCCGGTTCACCGAATCCATTACACCAGCCATGCCCAGACTCCTACACCAACACTTAAAATCCGATGCGCATTCATCGCTAAACGGCACGGGGCTTGCTTTTTAACTGCCATGAACGCAAAAACGACATTTTCCCGACGCCTGACATCAACGTACCGCAAATCACTTTGCGCATTGGCAGCGCTATGCTTTTTCAACGTTGGCAGCCCTGCCCTTGCTGATTCGGTCACCTTGCCTGATATGCTTATCGGCGTCACCCAAGGCTTTCTTGAATTCACCGTAGAAGACTATCTGGCGACCAGTCAAACGCAAGGACGCTATGAGATACAGGTCAGCCAGCTTGATCCTCGCTTGCGCATGCCGTTTTGCGACAAGGAATTGACAGCGACACTGGAGAGTCCGGCGCAGCCGTTGGGCCGTGTGACCGTAAAGGTGCGCTGCGACGGAGCCTCCCCCTGGACGGTCTTCGTTCCCGCTCAGGTCCGTCTGTTTCGAGAGGTTGTCACCACCACTCGCCCTCTTAAACGCGCCGCAATTATTGCTCCCGAGGATGTCACCCTACGCGAGCGGGACATCAGCCAGATCAATCAGAGCTATCTGACCTCTGTCGATCAAGCCATCGGTCAGAAACTCGTCCGACCAATGGTCAGCGATCAGGTCATCACCCTGGTCCACATGGAACAGGCGGAAGTCGTTCGCAAAGGCGATCAAGTGGTGATCTCCGCCCGCAGCGGTACGCTCAATGTCCGAATGCCGGGCGAGGCGTTGTCCAACGGCGGCCTGAGCGAACAGATCAGAGTCAAGAATCTGAACTCTCAACGCGTGATCAAAGCGCGTGTAACCGCGCCGGGCCAGGTTGAAGTTGCCATGTAGAGAACTGGCGCTACGCTCAGGCGTTCCCTAAACTGAGCCTCAAGCAAGGCAAGAGCCGAGCGCGCGCGATCTCAGCGATAATTGAGTCTAAAGTTTTTCCGGGTATGGCCGAAAACATGGCAAGCGTCCAAATACCCAGAGGTTTTTTATCATGGTCATCGATTTCAGCCGTCTAAATAGCTCCCCCTTACTCACAAGCAGTACGCGTACCAGCGGCAGCAAGGAAACCGGCGACGCCGGCAAGTCCGCGCCGGTGAATACCCCGGTCGAACAGACCAGTACCAGCAAAAGCGGGGAATCGGTACACCTTAGCAATGAGGCTCAACAGTTGCAGAAGGTCACTGACACGCTGCGCGATCAACCTGCTGTCGACAAAGCCCGTGTGGCTGAGTTGAAGCAAGCGATTGCCGATGGCAGCTATAAAGTCGACAGCAACCGTGTAGCCAGCAAACTGCTCAACTTCGAAGCCCAGCGCTAGCCAAAGGCCTGCGCCAGGCTTTTGGACGCTTAAAACCCAAGGCCAGCCATGCACGACACTAATTTACTGCAACTGATCACTGACGATCTTGCTCCAGCCCAACACTTGCTGGAGTTGCTGCAAACGGAGTCCCTCGCTTTGCACGGTCGCGACATGCCGTTGCTCGAAGATATTCTCGCGCAGAAACAGGCGCTGATCATTTTGCTTGAACAGCATGGGCGTTTACGCAGTCAGATCCTCATCAGTATGAACCTGCCCGCCAATCGAAGCGGTCTGGAACAACTTGCAGGGCAATCGTCCATTGGCGATCAACTGCTGACTCAGAGCGATGAGCTCAATCAGCTTCTGGCCAACTGTCAGGCAGCCAACGAACTCAACGGTCGCTCGATCCAGGTCCAGCAAGCCACCACAGCCAATCAGCTGAAGATCCTCACCGGTGGTGAACCTCCTGCCCTTTATGATGCCCGCGGATCAACCTCCAGGCTTGCGAAGCCCCGCCCACTCAGCCAGGCTTGAAATCAGAGATGAGCGCGCTCTATCAAGGCGCGAAACATGCTGGCAAAATGCCGGCTTTTGCGTGTCGTATTTTGTCTGGAGATTGATGAACCGTGTTCAATGCCTTAAACGCGGAAGATGCTTCGCAGCCACCGAAGGTGCTCACTACCCCTTTGGAAATCGCCGCTAATCTGCGGCTGCTGCAAGAGAGCCATGATCCACTGATCATCACTTTCCACGAGCGCAGCCAGCGCTTTCAGAGCTATCTGGTCGAAGTCGATCGAGACAGCAACACGCTCGCTCTGGACGAAATGATTCCTCGCGATGGCGAGCGCTTTCTGCTCAATGGCGAAGCCTACCGCGTCGAGGGTTTCCATGACGGTGTGCGGATTGCCTGGGATGGCAATGGCACACTGACGATCGACGAATCCAATGGCACTCGCTGCTATCGCGGCGCGATGCCTGTCGAAGTGGTCTATCACCAACGTCGCAATGCATTTCGCGCGGCTCTGAAACTGGCTCAACTGGTCAACATCGAGCTCGGCGGCGAAAAACTCAAGGCTCCGGTAAACGGCAAACTGCTGGATATTTCGGCTACCGGCTGCAAGTTGCGCTTTGACGGCGACATCTCTGACCGCCTGCAGTTAGGCGAGGTCTATGACCGCTTCATCGCCGCCCTGCCCTTCGGCAACATGACCGCGCCGGTTGAATTGCGCTATCTGCATCACGAAGAGCGTATCGACACGACCTTCGCCGGGGTACGTTTTCACAACATGAGCGGTCTGGTGCAACGGCAAGTCGAGCGTTTCGTCTATCAGCTTCAGCGTGAAGCACGCCGCTTCGATAAAGACGATCTCTGAACCTGACACCTCAATAAAAAACGGGCAATCCCTTTCGGTGACTGCCCGTTTTTCGTTTCAAGACGGCTAGGGCCTTGCTGCACTGAGGCCGTGGGGGTGATCCTCTCCTGGCTCCTCAGGCGGTGCGTCAGAGTCAGGATCAGGGTCCGACTCAGGGGCCGGCTCAGGCTCAGGATTTACCGGGTTTTGCATCTGATCCTGTACAACCTGCTCGTCGACCCGAGGGTCAAGCGCCGCCACCAAAGGCGAGCTCGACATACTGTCTGGCATGGCCACGTGATGCAGAGGCGCATCGTCGACCTGATGCAGGTTGGTCACAGCCTTAGGCCGAATACGCCACACCAGCACCAGCGCGAAAAAGCTGAAGAACGCATAGAGCATATGACTGCCGAACAGCTTCATCAGCACACCCGCCGCCAGCGGCCCGATGCTTGCGCCGACACCGTAAGTCACCAGCAGCATCGCCGTCAGCGACACCCGCCGATCGCCTTCAACATGGTCATTGGAAAATGCCACCGCCAAGGGATACAGACAGAACTGCACCAATGAACACAAGAAACCGGCGATAAACAGTATCTCAAGTGGCACCTGAGGCATGATCGCCAGAGGCAACGCGGCCACCGCCAGACAAAACGCAAAACAACGGATCAACAGCGCCCGATCATAGCGATCCGACAACCAACCCAGCGGCCACTGCACCACCAAACCTGCAAAGATGCAACTCCCCATGAACAGTCCGACCTGTTCCGTGGAAAGCCCTTGCTGAGAGGCGTACAACGGCGCCAGACCGTAGAACGAACCGACGATCAACCCCGCCCCCAGAACGGTACTCAACGATTGCGGCACACGCTTCATAAAAAAACGCGGCTCCATCGGTGCCGGATGCAGAGGCGCCGGGTGAATACGCCGGGTCATGGCGACAGGCACCAGACACAAGGCAAAACACAGTGCGACCAGCATCAGCAATTCCAGACCCAGTTCCGGGTGCATGACCAGAATCAGCTGACCCAAAACCAGCCCGAGGTAGGAAGCAATCATGTAGCCACTGAACACCAGGCCACGCTGTTTGGCTTCGGCCTGCTCATTCAGCCAGCTCTCGATGACCATGTACTGACACATCATGCCCAGGCCGACGATCATCCGCAGGAACAGCCAGGCCGGCAACCAATTCACCAGACCATGGCCCAGCACCGCCGCGCCGACAATCCCGGCGCAGGTCGCATAAGCCCGGATATGCCCGACCCGGGCAATCAGCCGGTGACCAATTTTCCCGCCCAGCACCAGGCCAAAATAGTTGGATGCCATCAACGCACCCACCCACAGACCGTCGACATGGTCGGCAGCCAGGCGCAACGCCAGGTAAGTACTGAGTAAGCCCGAGCCGATAAGCATCATCAGCGAGGCGAAATAAAGCGCTCGAAAGGATTTCCAGATTTGGCGCATCGGCGTTCCGAGCGGCTCCTTGAATTGAGTATCGGGCTATCAAGAACGATAGCCCGACGGCGACGGGTCGGTTATGCCTGGGCTGCTAAAACACGCCGCTCCCAGGGAGTGATTTCATCATAGAAGCTGCTCAGCTCCATGGTCTTCGAAGCAATGTAGCCTTCGATGAACTCCTTGCCGAACAGTTCCTTCGCCAATTGGCTACGTTTCAGACGCTCAAGAGCCGCATGCAAGGTACAAGGTAACGACAAACTTTCCGGCACTTCAAATTCCCCCTGAATCGCCGAGGTCGGCTCCAACTCGTTTTCTATGCCGTGAAGTCCGGCAGCAAGGCTCGCCGCAATCGCCAGATAAGGGTTGGCATCGGCACCCGGCAAACGATTCTCGACCCGTCGCGCCACTGGCGAGCTTGCCGGAATCCGCAATCCCGCAGCCCGATTGTCGTGGGACCAACAGGCATTGTTCGGCGAAGCGTAAGGATGGCACAAGCGCTGATAAGAGTTCACGTTCGGCGCAAAAAGTGCGGTGAAATCTGCCATAGCCGCTTGCTGGCCACCGATGAAATGGCGGAAGGTCGCGGTCGGCTCACCGGCATCATCGCTGAACACGTTACGCCCGGTACCCAACTCCACAATGCTTTGGTGAATATGCATTGAGCTGCCCGGCGTATGTGCCAACGGCTTGGCCATGCAGACCACCGTCAAACCATGCTTGAGCGCGACTTCCTTGAGCAAGTGCTTGAACAGGAAAGTCTGGTCGGCCAGCAGCAACGGATCGCCGTGCAACAGATTGATCTCGAACTGGCTGATACCCATCTCGTGCATGAACGTATCGCGCGGCAAACCCAGAGCCGCCATGCACTCATACACTTCACTGAAGAACGGCCGCAAGCCGTTATTGGAACTGACGCTGAAAGCCGAATGACCTTCCTCACGACGCCCGTCCAGACCTACCGGCGGCAGGAATGGCTGGGTCGGGTCGGTGTTCGGTGCAAATATGAAGAACTCAAGCTCAGTCGCCACCACCGGCGCCAGGCCTCGCGCCGCGTAACGCGCGATCACCGCTTTGAGCTGGCCGCGAGTCGAGAGGCGAGAGCTTTCGCCGGTCAACTCATCCGCATCGCAAATCGCCAAAGCCCGTGGCTGCTTGCTCCAGGGCAAACGATGGATATGTTTCGGATCAGCGTTGAGCGCCAGATCACCGTCATCGCTGCCGTAAAAACGCGCCGGCGGATAACCGCCCATGATGCATTGCAACAGCACTCCCCGCGCCATCTGCAACCGCCGCCCTTCGAGAAACCCCTCAGCGGTCATCACCTTGCCCCGAGGCACACCATTAAGATCTGGTGTGACACATTCAATCTCATCAATGCCCGTCAATCGCTGCGCGAGTGAACTGTGGCCATCGGTAGTCATGACTCAATCCTTGTTGTTGTGCAAACCGCTAACGGCGACCCGTACAAAATAGGCTTCGGCTGTTCGGAATATCAAGCAGCACACGCAAAAAGCGGCAATACAAGGCGCAGGACCATCATAAAGTGACGGCTGAAACGATAATTCAGGATTTCGCAGGACGGGTTTTGTCGCCAGCGGGGCCACTCAAGGAAGGTAGAGGCTAAACAACCCGCCCCCCAAGAGGCCGCCGTTGCTGATCTCGGTACGCCCACGCACACCGTTGCGCTGATGCTGTTGCGCAATGCGCGCGGCGAAATACAGGCCCAGGCCGGTGCTGCCACTCCCCTGGTTGATGCCCTGTACATAATCCGCCTGACGCTCGATCATCTGCGCCGGATAACCGTCCCCATCATCGTTAATGCTCAACACCAGTTGCCCGGCCTCGTCGTGCACGCTGATCAACAGAGCATGACGGGCATAGCGGATGGCGTTATTGATGCTGTTGGCCAGTACGGAGGCGATCAGCTCCCGATCGAAGAAACCGAGAGGACTCAAGGGATCGACCTCATAGGTCACGACGATGCCGCGGCTTTTGAACACGTCCTGATGACTGGCCAACTGCGCTTCGATGAAGTCATCCAGCTCATGGTAGTCAGGCTTCAACGGCAGTTGGTTGACGCCCAGTTTGTACAACCCCAACAACTGCACCAGCATGCCATTGAGGTGAGCGAACTCGTATTCGATTACGCCCTGCTCGCCGGCTTGCTGCTGGGTATCAGGCAAACGTGCAAGCCACTGAGCATGGGCCTGCATGAGCATGGCCAGGGAATTCTTCATGTCGTGCACGGTGGAGGCAATTACCGTCGAGAAATCGAGCCCGTTATCACTGTCGTTCATTCGCCAAACGCCTTGCTTCGCAGCTTCTGGAAACGCGGATAGCGCGCGTCGCTCTCAGGCATCATGCCCACCATTTTCAAGCAGGTCCGGCACTCTTCGAGCAATGCCGTGTCGGAACTGGCATCAGCACCGTGCAACAGCGATTGCGCCATGTTCAAGGCAATACTGATGTTCTTCGGCTGCAACAACAGGGCGCCGCGGAATAGCTCCCGGGCTTCGATCAGGGTGCCCGCCTTGTAACTGCGCACGCCCTGGCGGTTTAGATCGGCCGCGGCGTTGCCGGAATTGAGAATCGCCGGGTCGTCGGTCAGCTTGGCAATACCCTGCATCACCACTGGGTCGTCACCGTAGATTTCCGCACAGCTTTTCAGCATCGACGCACCGGCCTCCGCCTGACCCAACTGCTGGAGTTGCCTGGCAACCAAGAGCGCCGCCTCGGCGCTCATGAATTGCTCCATCCCCTCAAGACGGGCCATCGCCTGTTCAGTCAGTTTCTCGGCGGTTTCGGCATCGTTGAGCAACAGGCTGGTGGCTTTCATCAGCCGTGCGCGCACCTGCAGCCCTTGATCGTTGACGTTCTCTTTGGCAACCGCGCTCAGGGTCTGATTGACCTCCAGCCGGGTCCGGGTATCCAGCCCTCTTTCACTGCCTTTACTGATCAACGCCTGAGCCAGACCGAGATTACTCTCCGGGTCCTTGAAACGTGACTGCTGTCCTTGGGACACCGCCTGGCGATAGGCTTTCGACGCGCTTTCAAAATCTTCGTTAGCCAACGCCAGTTTGCCGAGCAGCGATTGGCGGCGCACAGCCAGTGGCGACAAACGAACGGCCTCCTCCAGCACACGCTGTGCTCCTTTGGTGTTTCCTTGGGCGACCAGCACATCAGCCATTCCGTCGTAGAGCGCCGGCATCATAGGGAAGGCCTTCAACGCCGTTTCGTACACGGTCTGTGCCTGACTGACCTGGCCTCGCTTGAACAGCAACCGACCCAACCCCGCATAGGCCCAAGGCAAAGGGCGATCTGCCAGAATGGCATTGAGGAAGCGCTCCAGCGCCTCATGCTGATTCATATCCCGCAGGGCGTCAGCCCTGAAACGCAGGCACAGCGGAGCAAACCGCGGCTCCTGCTTGCAAAGGGCGGCGCAAGCAGCCAGGACTTCGGTGGGTTTACCCCGGTCGAGGGCTTGCAGGATCGGCTTGAGCAAATTCTTGCGCTGCACCAGCTTCTCCAACCGCTGGGCTAAGCCTGCGCGATTGAAGGGTTTGGTCAGGTAGGCATCCGGCTCGTGCTCAAGGGCACTGAGCACCATGGCCTGGCTGCTCTCGGCGGTGACCATGACAAACACGCTTTCATGGCTGATCAGCTTGTCGACCATCAAGTCTTCGAGCACCTGCTGACCGTTCTTCCTCCCGTCCCCAAGATGGTAATCCTGCAGGATGAAGTCGTAGCGCTTCTGTGCACACATGCGTAGCGCCTGCTCCCCCGTGTCGGCAGTGTCTACGTCCTTGACACCCAGCTCGCGCAACATGGACCTGACCGAATTACGGAAGTCAGAGAAATCATCGACGATCAAAAAGTTTTTTTGGTGGTACGCCAGCATCGAAGATTCCAGCCAAGTAAGAAGATGAACCCAAAGGCAAATGCAAGGACGCGCTCAGCTTCGCTGCCCATTTCGGCGCGCAGATGATAGCTAGTAGCCATAGGCTATCAAGCGACTTTACACAGACCTTCGATTGCTCTTGCCTGCCGCACGCTTTGGGCTCGATCTACGGGTTTCCCTGGCATCGGGACAGCTGCGCAGAAGAGCTGCCCATCGGGTTATCGGCCACGTGCGGCATTCCCTTATAGGTACCGAGCAAGTAATCACCTATTTACCTCGCAACGTGGCTCGACTGAGTAGCCAGTGGGATTGCGAGCGCCCTCTGAGTTGCGCCATCTGACGTATTAGCGTTCTGACAGCTCAACGGCTGGCGATTCGCTCTACCAGTACAACCGCAACGAGGAAATCTGGCATGCACGATGAAGACAAATCGCTTTTGAAAATCCTGATCATTGAATTGGACACCGATGAATTATTTGCCATCGCTGAGGTCATCTGTTTGTGGCACCACAACCCTCATACATCCTCGCTGATGCTAAGACTGGAATCGCTGACGGCTTAGTCTGGTGGCCGATAACACCGCAGCGCAGGACCCTATTTCCTGAAAACCAGGCCCACGCTTCGCTTTTTCACTTTAACCTGCAACCTTTATTCAATAGCATCACACGTTGCGAAATTTCGTGATTCAAAATGGAGTTCTTTGTGAGGCATCCCGACCCACGCATTCTTTTTGTGATTCCTTATTTTGGTCGCTGGCCGTTTTGGATGCCATTTTTTCTGGAAAGCTGCCGACGCAACTCAGATATTGACTGGTTGCTGTTTAGTGACTGCGGCAGCCCGGGAAATCTACCGCCCAATGTCAAAATTGAGCCCATCAGTTTCAAGGGATATTGTCAGTTGGTATCGAAGCAGCTGGGGATCAATTTCGATCCGCCCGCAGCTTACAAGCTGTGCGATATCAAGCCAGCGCTAGGGCTTATCCATGCCAAAAATCTGGACGGGTACGACTTTTGGGCGTTCGGTGATCTGGACCTTGTCTATGGTGACTTGCGCTCGTATTTCACCGCCGAACGTTTGGCTCGCTATGACTTGTTTTCCACTCATGAGCGCCGTGTCTCGGGCCACTTGTGCTTGATGCGCAACAACTCCGGCACTCGTGAGCTGTTCATGAAAGTTGAGAACTGGAAGCAACGGTTTACCGATCATAAGCACTACGCATTTGATGAAAAGGACTTCAGTCGGGTTTTCATTCGGCACAAGAACTTCCCGAAACCGCTGTTCAAGTTTGTCGGCCAGCTCTATCCATTGCGGCGGCGCAGCGAATTCACGGAGTCATTCAGCACTCCAGGTGGCGTGATCAAATGGCATGACAGCAGTGAAAATTTCCCTCTTAATTGGTATTGGCGTGATGGCCACTTGACCAATGATCGCGACGGCGACCGGATGTTTCCGTATTTCCACTTTACTGTCTGGAAGGGCAATGAATGGTCTCGGTTACCGAAGCCGAACCCTGAGTACGTGCTGAAGCTGGCGCAGGAAGGTGCTTGGGAAATAGACGCGACGGGGTTCATTGGCTTTGACCATAAATCGGCTCGCCAGCCTCACGCAGCCAGCGCAAACCAACAGCGTCAGGCGCCAGCACTGCCATAGACGATAGCTTGGCACCGACTCCACACTTTTGCGGAGTCGGCCAATCTTGCGGGCTAAAGAAGTGCCACTAGCGCGACAACGGCGCCAATGATAGCGCCCGCAAATTTCAGCGCGCTCACCACGTCATCCACTGCCGCCTGCACATTCCAGTTTGCATACGCACTCCAGCGCCAATGATAACCGGCACACCGGTCAGCCCACGCATCTCTACGGCAGGCATCCATCATGTTCATCCGCGCATACCTCAGAGCATCGACCGAAGAACAGAACGCCGGCCGCTCCTGCGAATCGCTCGAGCAGTTTGCTGCAGATCACGACCAGGCAATTGCCAGCGTGTAGCTGCTGCCCCTCCCCTCTGACGTGTAGGAAAACGAGGGGATAACCCCCTGGATTCCGAATGAACCAGCCAGCCTAGGGCGAGTAAACAGTGCTCTGAGCAAATGCTGGGTACGGGGAAGGGGCAACGCTAACTTGTTCGGATTGTTGCTAAAGATTTCAATAACCGTGTCGATGACATAGCGAGACTTAGCGCTGCGTTGAGTCGCGGATGTGCGCATTTGTGTCAGCTATCTGTCATGTGATTTCCGCAACCATACGACCATGCACCTGATGTGCCGGCCTGCTTGAATCCCACGACCGGGAACGCTTCGAGGTCTTTGCGTACGACTACAGCGCTTTCGATAATTCCGAATACCGGCAACGCTTTCTCGGCGCGGTCGAACATCACGTCGAAATCCACTCGCTGAGCGACAAGCAGGCCGCAGCCCGTGTCGCAGAAGATCAGCTGGATATCCTGTTTGACCTGAAACTTTACCCGGGGGGTGGCCGTCCGGGCATTCTGGCTTACCGGCCCGCGTCGCTTCAGGCCGCTTACCTGGGGTACCCTGGCAGTGCGGCCAACGCCGATATCGACTACATCGTTTCAGACCGATTTGTGACACCTGACAGCAGCACGCCGCATTACACCGAGAAATTTTGTCGTTTGCCGCACACCTACCAGTGCAATGACCGCAAGCGCTTTGCCGCCTCGGAACCTGGCACAAGGGCCGCACATGGACTCCCGGATGGCAAGGTCGTGTTCGGCGCCTTTAACCAGTCATACAAAATTGATCGCTCCAGTTTTGCCATCTGGCTGCGCGTATTGACTGAGGTGCCGGACAGTGTGCTCTGGCTGCTAGGTCAAAGCGAAGCTGCGATAGCGAACCTGTCGCGCCACGCGCAGCTTGCCGGCATTGAGCCGGGACGGTTGATCTTCGCGCCGTTTGCTGCGCCCCAAGAGCATCTTGCACGTTTACAGCTGGCGGACGCCGTCCTCGACACGCAGGTGTGCAATGGACACACCACCACTTCAGATGCGCTCTGGGCAAGCGTTCCCGTGATTACCTCTCGAGGGCAGCATTTCCCATCGCGCGTCAGCGAAAGCCTGCTCAACGCGATAGATCTGCCGGAATTGGTGGGCGCTGATCATGACGAAATGGTACGCATCGCGAAACACATCGGTACTGATGCAGATTATCGGGCGGCCCTTCGCCACAAGATCGCCAGCAATCGCCTGACTTCACCTCTGTTCGATACCCTGCGCTTTACCCGCAACTTCGAAACGGCGATCGAAATGATGACGCAGCAGCATCGTAGCGGTGCGGCGGACGAACATATCGATGTGCCAGACTGCGGATCAGTAGAGCCGCAATTGACCGGTCTTCCGGACATCGATGCAACGGCGTCGCCATTGCAAGCGTCCTACCCGGCCTGCCCCTTGTGCGAGGGCGCCAGTGTCACCCTGGGGGCTGCCAACTGTACTCTGCATGGCTTGTGGCACGAACCCTTGCCACGCACCATAGAGTGGATGCAGTGCCCGTCGTGCGGACATGTCCATAACCGGCACTACTGGACGGAAGCAGGCCTGGCCGAAGTCTTTCGCAATGCAAACGCCAGTCAGCTCGCAGAAGCTTCTAGCCATGACGCCAAGCGAGCGATATGGGTTCCAGTGGTGGATAAGGCCATGGGATTGCTTGGTGGCTATCGGGCAGTAGCGAATCAGGCTGGTCGGCCGATTTGGTTGGACGTGGGGTGCGGCGACGGCGCATTGATCATGACAGCCGGAGATTACGGTTTTGCCGCTGTGGGATTGGATGCTCGAGCCGAATCTGTAACCCGGATTCAAGAACTGGGCTTCAATGCAATGCAACATGATTTCATGACGTTGAAAGTTGAGGTCGTGCTCGATGTCATCTCAATGATGGATGTTCTTGAGCATATTCCCTATCCGCAAGAGGCGTTACACAAGGCGGCACAAGTACTGCGCCCTGGTGGTGTTGCTTGTCATTAGCATGCCTGATTTAACATCTTCAAGCTGGAAGGTCATGGATGCAGCTAAAGTCAATCCTTACTGGCAAGAAATTGAGCATTATCATAATTTCAGTCGAGATCGATTAATTGCTCTATTAACTAACAGTGGTTTTGAGGTTGCTGATTTTGCAGTTCCAAACCGATATAAAGCCCAAATGGAGCTTTATGCGGTACGCAAATAGTGGCCCGGTTAGAGATGCAGTGGTCAACTAATACCAGACACCTTAATAGGTGATTTCGACGCCATCGCCCGTTCATAAACGGTCGGTGGCAGATATCCCAGTTTCTAGTGCAGCCGCTCGTTGTTGTAAACCCAACGGTGTATTCAGTGATGTCACGGATCGCTTCGGCGTGGTTGGCGTAATCGCGCCGTCAGACCCGCTCCATCTTCAAACTCAGGAAGAAGCGCTCCATCACTGAGTGTCCCAGCAGTTACCTTTGCGGCTCATGCTTTTCTGCATGTCATTTCGCGCCAGCAACAATCTGTAGCCCGCGCTCGCGTATTGGCTGCGGCGATCCGAGTGGGCAATCAGACCTGGTGGCGGTTGACGCTGAGCAACCGCCAGCTGCATTGCACTACACACCAGCTCAGCAGGCATGTTCGGGGCCATGGACCAGCCCACTATCTTGCGTGAGAACAAGTCCAGCACCACGGCCAGGTACAACCAGCCGGTACGGGTCCGGATGTAGGTAATGTCTGTCACCCAGGCCTTGTTCGCTGCCTCGGGTTCAAATTGACGATTCAGCACATTCTCGGTAATCGGCAGGTCATGCTTGCTATCGGTTGTGTGCACAAACTTGCGCTTCCAGGCCGAATGCAGGCCATTGGCACGCATCAGGCGACGGATTTTATAAAGGCCTACTTCCATGCCCTTGGCGCGCAACGCGTTACGTTTGGACGAATAGGTCAACTTTTCCTGCAGGCAAAACAAAACCCCTACCTGCATACGCAGATAGGGGTTTCGGAATTTAATCTTGACGATGACCTACTCTCACATGGGGAAACCCCACACTACCATCGGCGATGCATCGTTT
>NZ_JBVASJ010000046.1:0-38934 GCF_057813935.1 Pseudomonas sp. F220 | reverse complement strand
CCTTTTATGTCAGATCCGGTTGACGCCTCTGGGGTGTCAGATTTACCGCTGGACGACTTGGTGGCGTGCCATGAGTGTGATTTGCTGATGCGCAAACCACAGCTCGCTCATGGCGAGAAAGCCCAATGTCCGCGCTGTGGTTATGAGTTGTACGCCCATCGACACAATGTCGTGGAGCGCAGCCTGGCCTTGGTCATCGCCGCACTGCTGTTATATGTTCCGGCGAATTTTTTACCCATCATGCAGCTCAATCTCCTGGGGCAGTCGTCAAAAGACACCGTCTGGACCGGCGTTGTCGGTTTGTTCAATACCGGCATGCAAGGTGTGGCAGTTGTGGTGTTTCTTTGCAGTATGGGGATTCCGTTGCTCAAGCTGATCTGTCAGTTAGTCGTGCTGCTGAGTATTCGCTGGAATATTGGGCGCAGTTACGGCTTGTTGCTTTATCGCATTTATCACCATTTGCGCGATTGGGGGATGCTTGAGGTCTACCTGATGGGCGTGTTAGTGGCCATCGTAAAGTTGGCAGACATGGCAGCGATCGCTGTCGGCCTCGGCTTGGTGTGTTTTATCAGTTTGCTATTGGTTCAGGTCTGGCTGGAGGTGGTGATGTCGCCTCATCAAATCTGGCAAGCATTGTCAGGAGAAGATGCTTATGCGGGCGATTGATGCAGGCATTTTGATTTGTGCTGAATGCCATGAGTTGAACAGGCAGGAGCCGGACAGCGATGAGCAGGTCTGTACTCGCTGCGGCGCGCTGGTTCATGCGCGTCGCCCGAATAGCTTGATGCGCACGTGGGCGTTGCTGATTACTGCCGCAATTCTCTATATACCGGCGAACGTGTTGCCGATCATGACGGTCAGCTCATTAGGCCGCGGCGATCCCAGCACCATCATGTCGGGCGTGATCCAACTGGTTCAGCATGGGATGTTTCCAATCGCTGCCGTGGTATTTATCGCCAGCATCCTGGTCCCAACTTTCAAGTTGGTAGGCATCGGTTTGCTGTTGTTTTCAGTGCAACGCCAGCAGCCGCTCTCGGCCCGCCAGCGCATCATCATGTATCGGTTTATTGAGTTCATTGGTCGATGGTCGATGTTGGATATCTTCGTGATTGCCATTCTGGTGGCGGTGGTGAATTTTGGTCGGCTTGCCAGCATCGAGGCTAATCTCGGTGCGGTCGCTTTTTCCAGTGTGGTGATTTTGACAATGCTTGCAGCGGTAACTTTCGATCCCCGACTGATTTGGGATAACACGGAGTCGGACGACGACCATGACTGATTTGCCTAAAGCTAAAACCCGACCGGCTTCCAATTGGTCGGCCATTTGGGTTCTACCCCTGATTGCCTTGGTTATCGGCGCTTGGCTGGGCTGGCGTGCCTACAATGAGACCGGCATAGAAATCCAGGTCCGCTTTGAAAGCGGCGAAGGCATTCAGGCAAACAAGACTGAGGTGGTCTACAAAGGCATGTCGGTCGGTAAGGTCAAAGCCTTGGCCCTCGATGACGAGGGTAGTACCAAAGGGGTGGTCGCCACCGTCGAGATGAACAAGGATGTCGAGCAATACCTGAGGACCAGCACTCGCTTCTGGCTGGTTAAGCCGAGCGTGACGCTGGCCGGGATCACCGGGCTTGAAACGCTGGTTTCAGGTAACTACATTGCCGTTAGTCCGGGCGAGGGTGAGCCGACCCGAACGTTCAAGGCCCTCGCGAAAGAGCCGCCGCTATCGGATTCCAGGCCTGGCCTGCACCTGACCATCAAGGCTGAGCGCCTGGGTTCACTGAATCGTGGTAGTCCGGTGTTCTACAAGCAGATTCAGGTCGGTCAGGTTAAAAGCTATCTGTTGTCTGAAGACCAGAACACCGTCGAGATTAAAGTCTTTATTGAGCCAACCTACGCCAATCTGGTACGCAAACACACGCGTTTCTGGAATGCCAGCGGGATCAGTATCGATGCCAATTTGTCCGGGGTAAAAGTACGCAGTGAGTCTCTGGCCAGTATCGTGGCGGGTGGTATCGCGTTCGCCACTCCGGATAATCGCAAAGACAGCCCTCCCACTGATCCGAGCCTGCCGTTTCGCCTCTATGAAGACTTCGAGGCTGCTCAGGCCGGTATTCGGGTCAAGGTGAAACTCAGTGACTTTGAAGGTTTGCAGGCTGGTCGCACACCGGTTATGTACAAAGGCATTCAGGTCGGTAGCTTAAAAGCCTTGAAGGTCGATCCCGATCTGTCTAGTGCGAGCGCGGAATTGACCCTCGATCCGCTGGCCGAAGATTATCTGGTGGCCGGCACCCAGTTCTGGGTGGTTAAACCGTCAATTTCGCTAGCCGGTATCACCGGGCTGGAAGCTTTGGTCAAAGGTAACTACATTGCGATCCGACCGGGTGATAAGGGTGGCGCACCGCAACGTGAGTTCGAAGCGCGTGCCAAGGCTCCTCCGCTGGATTTACGCTCCCCTGGCCTACACATGGTGCTGTTCACCGACAATCTGGGTTCGCTGGAGGTCGGTAGTCCGATTCTCTACAAGCAGGTCAAAGTCGGTTCTGTGCAGAGTTATCAGTTCTCGCGCACTCGCAAGCAATTGGTCATCGGCGTCCATATCGAGAAAGAATACGAAGGACTGGTCAACGGTTCGACTCGATTCTGGAATGCCAGCGGCATCACCCTGTCGGGTGGTTTGACGGGCGGTATTCAGGTCAAAAGCGAATCGCTGCAAAGTCTGATGGCCGGCGGTATTGCCTTCGAAACCCCAGAGGCGAAAGTGCCGTTGAGCAAACGTATTCCACGCTTCCGTCTGTACGCGAACCATGAAGAGGCGATGCAGAAGGGCACGGTTGTGACGATCAAGGTCGACCGGGCCGACGGCTTGCGCAGCGGTACGCCGATTCGCTTCAAGGGGCTGGATGTCGGCAAGGTTGAGGGCGTTGACCTCAGCGAAGACCTGCAATCGGTAGTGCTGACAGCACGTATCACCGAGGTGCCAGAGCGCATTGCCCGTGTGGGTAGTCAGTTCTGGGTGGTGAAGCCGGAGCTGGGTCTGATCAAGACCTCCAATCTTGAAACACTGGTCACCGGGCAATACCTGGAAGTTCAGCCGGCCGCGAAAAATCTTGGCCCGCAAAAAAACTTTGTAGCGTTGGCCCAGCCACCGGAATCGGCAGTGTCCGAGGCGGGTCTGAGTCTGGTGCTGAGCGCCGCTCGCCGTGGTTCGCTGAAGATCGGGGTGCCGGTGACTTACCGAGAGGTCACCGTGGGTAAGGTTACTGGCTATGAACTGGGCCAGACTGCGGACCGGGTGCTGATTCGTATCCTGATCGAGCCGAAATACGCGCCATTGGTGCGCAGCGGCAGCCGATTCTGGAACAGCAGCGGTTTCGGTGTGGACTTCGGCTTGTTCAAAGGTGCGACAGTGCGTACCGAATCCCTGGAGACGTTGATCCAGGGTGGAATTGCCTTTGCCACGCCAGATGGCGAGCGCATGGGCAATCCGGCACGAGCGGAGCAAACCTTCCCGCTGTTCGACAAATTCGAAGATGAATGGCTGGTCTGGGCACCGAAAATCTCCCTCGGTAAATAAGCCCCGAATAGAAAACACAAAAAAGGCCGCGATCATTTGATCGCGGCCTTTTTCGTTCCTGCGGTATCAGCTCAGGTCGAGTTAAACCTCGTCCAGTTCCGCTTCAGCAGGTTCAACGTTGACGATGGTTTTCACCTCGTCATGCCGACGGATGTACTTCCAGTCCGCCTCGTCGATGTAGATCCCGTTCGGTCCGCTGCCACCTTCCAGGTCGATGGCGACATGAGCGGAGACTTGCGGTTTCACACTGGCCAGAATCGGCACGAAACCCAATTGCAGGCTGGTTTCCAACAACGCTGCCTGGTTCTTCTCGTCGATGTCTGCCGCTTCGTCGAGGTAGTACGGCAGGCGCACGCGCCCGGCCTGATCGCGATCCATCAAGTGCAGCAACAAGTACATGTTGGTCAGCGCCTTGATGGTCATGGTCGTGCCATTGGACGCCGCGCCGTCGATGTCGGTGTGGATGACCGGCTGGCCGTTGACCTTGGTGATCTCGAACGCCAGTTCGAACAGGTCCTTGAGGCCCAGCTGGTTATGGTTCGCCGCTACCAGACGCGCCAAATATTCCTTGGCTTCTTCGTTCTTGTTGTCCTGATCGGCGCTTTGGCTCAAGTCGAATACCGAGAGGGTTTCGCCTTCTTCATACTGACCGGCGCTGTGAATGATCTGGTCAATATGCTTGAGGGCTTCCTTGTTTGGCGCCAGGACGATGCGGAAGCTTTGCAGGTTGGACACCTGACGCTTGTTGATCTCTCGGTTGAACAAGGCCAGCTGGTGTTCGAGGCTGTCGTAGTCGCTGCGGATGTTGCGCAGGGTTCGGGCGATGTCGGTGACCGCCGCACGGCGCGCCTTGCCCAAGGTCAGGGCTTCGTCGGTACGGTGCGCATACGCGTTGATCAGCAGCTGCAGGCGACGCTCCATATCGTCTTCGCTGTCGAACTTGGCCACGCCCTTGAGGCGAATTTGAGCGTACAGCGCGTCGATCTGTCCATCGCTGCGCAGCAGGCCTTGCCAGCTGTCCTGATAGTCATTGAGCAGCGGCAGCAGGTTGTCCATGGAATCGTCGACCGGGTCCATGAACGGCGTACCGAACGGCAGGTCTGCCGGTAACAGCTGACGGCGACGCAGGGCATCGTCGAGCGTGCGCTGTTTGGCTTCCATGTCACCGATCTGCCGTCCGACCAATTGCAGTTTGGCCGACAGCTGTTGGACGCGTTCGGTGAAGGCGTCGCTGGAGCGTTTCAGTTCATCCTGAGCGGCTTCCATTTGCGCCAGGTTTTCCAGCTTCTCGCCTTCCTCGGCGCTCAGGGTCTGTGAGCGACGGAAATCTTCCAGAGCTTTCTGCGCATCCAGCACTTGCTGATACAGCGCTTCGGTCTGAGTCTTGCTGGCCGCACGGTCCGCCGCGACGGCCTGCTGGGTTTTCAGTTGCTTGAGTTCTTTGTCCAGACGCTCTTTCTGATCGCGCAACGCGGCGCGGTCGGCCAAGGCTTGCAGCGCTGGCGGCTCGATGTGCGACAGATCAATGGACAGGCCCGGCACTTCGAAGCGCTCGCCCTTGAAACCATCCAGAATCAGCTCCATGGATTTAACCCACTCGCCATTCTCGTCCAGCGCAATGCCATGCTCGCCCAGCGGCAAGCTGAACAGTGCGCTGTTGAACAAGCGCATCAGGCGTTCAACGTCCTGTTGCGAAAATTCTTCGCGCAGACGGGCGTAGCTATTGTTGTCGGCGTGATCGAGTTGCTGCTTGACCGACTTCAGGCGTTTTTCCAGATCCCGCAGACGCTCTTCCAGATCCTCGGCGCTGAACTGTCGAGACTGTGCGAGTGCGCCGGCCAGCTCATCGTGAGCGTCTTTGGCTGCCAGCAGTTGTTGCTCCAGGACTTTCACGTCGTCAACCAGGGCGAAGCGATGCTTGAGCACTGACAGTTCGCCGAGCCAGCGCTGGATGCCGCTGATTTCCCGCTCCAGACGCATCAGTTCCTGAGTGCCGCCGCGCTGGTCGTTTTGCAGAGCGTCCTGCTCATTGCGGTAGTGCTCGGATTGAATCAGTAACTCTTCCTTGCGCGCACTGGCGTAATCCGACCAGGTACCGAGTAACGAGTCGAGCAGCGGCGACAGGCGATGCAACTTGCCGCGCAGGATGTTGCGCTGCGTGACCCCGGCGGCCAAGGCTTCTACCAGGGGACCTACGGTGACCAGCGAGTTGTAGTCCTGCTCCATCCGGCGTACATCACGGAAGGCTTCTTCGCAAGCGGCGATGTAGTCGACACTGCCGGAACGCAGGCTGTGCTCGAAGGCATCGAGGAACAGTTGCTTGAGCTTGGCCGCGGTGATTTCGCGCATGTGCAACAGGTTGATGAACAGCGCGCGGAAGGTCTTGAGGCTCTGTTCACTGGTGGAGCGCAGCGGGATCAGCGTCAGGTCCAGCGGAATAGACGTGTGACCGCCTACCAACAAGCGTCGCAGCTCTTCGGGCTTGAGCTCGTAGGCTTTCAGACCCTGGCGCTCGAGATTGGTGAACAACTCTTTCTGCCGCAGGCAGGTGTCGTCTTTTTGGTAGTGCGCCAGGTCCAGTTTGCCGGCATAGGCAAAGAACTGGTGACCGAAGCCGCCGCCCGGGCCGCGCCCGACCACACCGATCACGTGCGGGCCGTGGGGCAGAGAGACTTCAACCAGGATGTAGCTGGTGTCGGAGGCAAAGTAGAAGCGCCGCGATTGCTCC
Source organism: Pseudomonas sp. F220 (assembly GCF_057813935.1). Lineage (NCBI taxonomy): Bacteria > Pseudomonadati > Pseudomonadota > Gammaproteobacteria > Pseudomonadales > Pseudomonadaceae > Pseudomonas > Pseudomonas sp. F220. Next base: position 32,634 of record NZ_JBVASJ010000046.1, on the reverse strand, counting down.
AGGCTGTACTTGCCGAAGCTCATGTCGGACATGCGCGCCAGAATCGGGAACTGCAGCGCGTTGATCGAGGCGGATTTACCGAGGTTGTTCGCGCCGTACACCGACAGCGGGTGTTCCAGCGGGAACAGGCCGAGGCTGTAACCGGCGGTGTTCAGCAGGGCAAAGCGGCGAATGCCGTAGCGTTCCTGGCTCATGCGTCGATCTCCTGTTCATCGGCAATGGCGCGAGCCAGTGCGTCTTCTTCGCTCTCTTCTGCAAAGTCACTGAGGTCCAACGGGTCATCGGTTTCCAGAAGCGTTTCGTCGCTGTCGTCATCGATCAGTATCGGCGCCGGCAACGGCAACACGCTGTGCAGGCTGGCAGCCAGATCGCGGTCTTGTTGGACCGAGAGGCAGACGTCAAGGAAGCGGTGCATCGGCGGCAGGAACCGGTAGATACCGTTTTCTTCGCTGGCAAAGCCGAGCTGGGTCATGCGGCGCATGATTTTTTCTTCCAACTCTTCCTGGGTCTGCACTTCGGCCTGAATGAACAGGTCGCGGTATTTTTCCAGCAGTGATGGCAGTTCATCGCGGCCAAGGCTGCCGCCATCAAGGACCGCAACCGGGTCGCGGCCCTGATCGGCCAGATGCTCGACGATGATGAAAGTGAACAGCGCCAGACGTTGTGCGGTCTTGTTCACTGCCGCGGCAGCCAGGTCCGGAACGAAGTAGTAGAAACCACGGGTGTCGCAGACCAACTCGAAGCCCAGCGCCTTGAACAGCGTGCGGTATTGATCCTGGAAGTTCGACAGTTGAGCGTAAAGCTCCGGGTCACGGCGGCTGACGTGATAACCCTTGAACAGTTCGCGAAAGATCGGCGCGAGCTGGGACAGTTCGGAAAGATCAAGATGCATGAGGAGTGCTCGCAGAATTCTCAGGCGCGTCATCGCGGGCCGAGAGCAGGGCGAAGGAGCGCAGGCTGACCTGGTGCTCGTGAGTGTGGTAGTCGCGGCGTTCGAGACGCTCGCGTTTGAAGCGTTTCTCGCGCGAGAGGCGCGAGAACCAGTACAGCAATTCGTCGGTGGCGCCGTCGGGTTCCTGCTCCAGCAGCCAGGTCATCAGGTCTGGCATCGGCAGGGCGTCTTCGCAGCGCTCGAGCATTTCGCGAACGGTGCGCGGCGCACGTGGGGGCTCGCCTTTTTGGGTCTTGTGGGCTTTGGGGAAACGCGCCGGTTTCGGTTCGAAACGGGCCAACGCGTAAACGTAAGCCTCGACTTGGCTGGCGCTGCCGAGGAAGGTGCTTTGCGGCCGGGTGAACATCGGCATCGCCGCTTGCGGCACCGCATCGATACCTTTGCGACGAATGGCCGACAGCGCGAGCGCCGCGCCACGGGTCACGGCGTTGTGCCGGCGGGCTTCTTCGCGCAGCGGCAGCAGCAGTTCCCGGGCGTGACGCAGGGTCAGCTGGGCGCTGGTCTGCATTTCAAGGATGCGTGCGTGGGTGCGCAGCAGCATATCGTCATCGACCAAGTGGCCGAGGCGCTGCTGTTCGCTGAGCATGCGCAGCAGCACGTTCTCGACTTTGCGCACGCCTTGCTCGAAAGCGCCGTCAGCGTTGACCAACTGGATCATCGGCTCGACGTATTCGTCCCAGGTCGCCAGAACTTCGGCGTAGCGCTGGCGCAACGGGATCTGCCGGTCGCTGGTCTTGGCCCGCTCGGCCACGGCCACCAGGGCCTGTTCGTCGTTGGCGAGTTTCTTCAGAACATCCCGTACGCGCATGTCCAGCAGGCGCAACTGGCGTGCCAGGTCACTGCCGTCGCGGATGTCGAAGGCGTCCTGGATATAACCGGCCAGCCGCTCCAGATGGCGCAGATAGGCTTCGATTTCCAGACACAGGCCTAGACGGTGCTCGCGTCGCAGGTAGGCGAGGAAGTCATGAATCTGCGCGTTCAGCTCGAAACGGTTCGGGCTTTTCGCCACAGGAACCAGAATATCCAGGCGGATCCACACGTCCAGCAGGCTGGTGATGTCCTGTGGCGTGCTGTCCAATTGCTGAGCGGCCAGCTGTGAACGCAGTTCGTTGAGGCTCAAAGTGCCTTGGTCGAAGTGCTCGCACAGCGGCTCCAGGAGTGCCCAGTGTTCGGCGAGGGCGCGCAAGACGCGCTTGGGTTCGATCATGGGAAGGACCGGCTGGTTGGCGATTAAAAGCGGCGATTGTACTGCATCAGACGGGTTGCGATTCACCCCTGGGCTGTCGATGAGACGGACTGTCGGTTTTCTATCGATCAACTGCGGGCGATCTTGGGCGAAGGGCGGTAGAATCCCTTCTCTTTAGTTATCCACAAGTGGCCGACCTTTGCTTATCGAGTCCCGTCGCCGCGCTTATTTGACCGCCATGCAGGTGGTCAATTGGCTGCCGCGCACCGAATTGCCGTTTGCCGCGCCGTCGCGCCCAGAGCTGCTGGTGATGCCTGAGTTGCTGGTCGAACCGGTTGTGCTTGCTCCGGTCGCGCCTGCTCCAAGTGGGAAAATCGCCGCCGAGCCTGTGGCTCAGCCTGCCGAGCGGGCGAAGATCGAAGTGCCAAGGCCGACGTCCGCAGCGGCTCGTCCGGTGAGCAAACCGCCGCAAGAGGTCGAAGCAGCGCCAGTTCCGGTCAAAGCACCACAAGTACCGCCGCCGCGTTTTGCCCTGCAATTGCTGCGGGCCGGTGGGTGTCTGCTGCTGGTGGAGTTACCCACAGGCGAAGCTTTTCAGACTCGCGATCCTGCCTATATGTTGCTCAAAGACATGCTGCGCGCCGCCGGTCTGCCGGACAGCCCGCAAATCGTTGGCGAGCCGGTGCGCTGGCCATTGCTGGTGCGCGGCACTATGGATCAAGGCCCTGAAGCTGCCCGCGACTTCGTGCAGGGCTTTGTTTCGGCACGCCTGGAGGACGCGCCCTGTGTCTGTCTGTGGCTGATTGGCCTGCCAGCAGTGCGGTTTGCCGGTGAAGCGAACGCAGAATTTTACAACCGAGAACTTCAGGTCGAAGGTCTGGGCTCGGTCTGGGCGCTGCCTGGCCTGGAATTATTAATGGAAGAGCCACAGCGTAAGGCTGATGTCTGGCAAGCCATGCGTCGGCTGATGGCGCGCTGGAAAAGTAATGATGAGTGATGCTGTAACGTTCCGTCCTATGACCGAGGCGGATCTCGACGCTGTACTGAAAATTGAATACGCGGCGTTCAGTCACCCCTGGACCCGAGGGATTTTTCTTGATGGGTTGGGCAAGTACCAAATCTGGCTGATGTTCGAAGGTGAGCAACAGGTGGGGCACGGCGTCGTTCAGATAATCCTTGATGAAGCGCATCTGCTGAACATTACGGTCAAACCTGAGAGTCAGGGGCGTGGCCTCGGATTGCTGCTACTGGAACATTTGATGTCACGCGCTTATGAAGCGAAGGCTCGTGAGTGCTTCCTGGAGCTTCGCGACAGCAACCGAGCGGCTTTCAAGCTGTATGAGCGCTACGGTTTCAATGAAATCGGCCGTCGCCGCGATTACTACCCGGCAGTGGGTGGGCGCGAGGACGCGGTGGTGATGGCTTGCACGCTGGTTGACTAGATCACCTCCCGCAGGCTGCGATCTTTAGCGGTCTGCGCCGCGCTGTAGATTCAGGACAGACGTCATAACGTCAAAAGATCGCAGCCTGCGGCAGCTTCTACGGTTGGGCGTGTTTGCAGTGACATCGGTGGGTTACCGATTGCCATCCACAGGATCACGTTCCGCCATTTCCGCTTCATCCAGGCCATTGCCGCCGCCGATGTCATCTTCATCGACGATGCTCAGGTCCCAGTCTGCCGGATCGTCTTCACCGGCTTCATTGCCGTCGCGGGCGCCGTCCTCAAGAATCATGGTTTCGGCGTTGAGGTCGTCATCGGTTGATTCATGATCCAGCGTCGTCGCGCCGGTCATGCCGGCTTCATGGCCGCGCTTGGGCGGACGCTCCTGCCGGCGCTCGCTTTCAGGCGTCAGCTCGGCAATGCGGTCGCGAGGTTCGTCTTCATCGAAATGCAGCTCTTCCATCGAACCCATGCGATCTTCGTCGTCATCGATCTCTTCGGGTTGAGGCGCGCCGTAAGGACGTCGTGATTCGGTCATGGCAATTCCTCATAATGTGGGGCCTATAGGGTGGACAGGCGCTACCCTTTAAGATTCCTCGGTATTTTTCCGCTTGGCTATCTGTACCCTGAGCGTGACCCCGACCGGCGGTCGGCTGTCAAAGCAGCGCATCATTCTTGAGGCTTCATAGCATGAACGAACTACAAGATCTGATTGATAACAATGAGCGCTGGGCCGATGCGATCAAGCAGGAAGATCCTGACTTCTTCGCCAAACTGGCTCGCCAGCAAACCCCTGAATATCTGTGGATTGGCTGTTCGGACGCCCGAGTGCCGGCCAACGAGATCGTTGGCATGCTACCTGGCGACCTGTTCGTCCACCGCAACGTGGCCAACGTGGTGCTGCACACCGACCTTAATTGCCTGTCGGTAATCCAGTACGCGGTGGATGTGCTCAAGGTCAAACATATCCTCGTCACCGGTCACTACGGTTGCGGCGGTGTGCGTGCATCGATGCAGGATCGTCAGTTGGGTTTGATCGACGGCTGGCTGCGTTCGATTCGTGACCTTTACTACGAACACCGTGAGCCGCTGGCGCTGTTGGCCACGGAAGAAGAGCGGGTCGACCGCCTCTGCGAGCTGAACGTGATCCAGCAAGTGGCCAACGTCGGCCACACCAGCATTGTGCAAAACGCCTGGCACCGTGGGCAGAGCCTGTCGATTCACGGTTGCATCTATGGCATCAAGGACGGTCGTTGGAAAAGCCTGAACGCGACCATCAGCGGCTTTGAACAACTGCCACCGCAGTATCGACTGCGTCCGGTCGGGGCGATTTAACGCCCGCAGCTCAACAAAGGCTGTGTCTGCGCCAGTGCTGTAAAAAGAGCTGCCCTTCGGCATTCGGCGGCTCATCGTAACCGGTGATCCAGCCGCGACATTCCGGTGAGCCGCAGCGGCAGGCGAACTGATGGACCAGTTTGTCTTCTGTGCTGGCGAAGTCCATGCAGAGCAACGAGCCTTTGGTGATGTCCTTCAGCGACCATAACCACAGTTCGCTCATGTCGAGAAAGACATTGGGGTCGCAAGAGTGCAGCAGCAACCCGCTGAAGTAGGGATCGTAGACATGGATGCCAGGCAGCATCTGGCGTGTCTGCGAGCTGCGAGTGGCCAGCAGTTGTCCGGATACCTTGCCTATCCGGCGTATGCGTTGAAAGTCCAGCAATGCAGCGATTGCTCTGCCTTGCCCGTCTTTATCGGGGACGATCTTGAAACTTTGTGTTGAGGGATAGCCCTGCGACGTGGATAACTCGTCGAAGGGATAGAGGCAATTAGTGGGTGGCCTTCGGGTCTTTTCCATCGCCTGGCTTTTCATAACGGTCCTTGTCGGTTCGGTGCTGCAACCGCTGGACCTTGGCTTTCCTGCCCGTCCTGCAGCAAATGAGTACGTCTGAAGGGTCTCGCAATTGAACGGGGGGGTCTACTGTCAGATCTGACAGTAGACATTGGCTCCATTGTGCGTCAGCAACGGCTGACGCAGGCTTGGGCTCTACGTTTTACAGGTGAGGTGCGGCCACCGAGGCCGCCGGTGCGGGTGCTTTGAGCTGGTTTAACTGAGATTTGATCGGCGTCGTTGAGCACTTGGCCAGAGCTTGCTCGGGTGTCAGATTACGGATCGAGGTGTAGAACAGCTCACAGGTTTTCTCTTTTTGGGTGACTTGCCAGGTTTGCGTACAGTTTTTCAACTGCGCATCCGGATCGCTTCCTGGTTTGCTGCCCATCCCGGCCTGCCAGCACGCGGCGCTCAAATCCTGTCCCATGACTTTCAAACCGGCGGCATCGGCCTTGGCTTCATCGCCGTCATAAGTTGCAGGATCTGCCGCATACCAGATATAGCTAGGGTGATTGGAGCCCAAAACCGGCACTTTCACGCCCTCGCTCGGGCTGATCTGTGCCAGGCCCAGCACGCTCACGGTCGCACCATATTGCTGCTTGATCCAGTTACGCACCGGGGCGCCGAAGGCAACCATCGGCAAGGCTGCGCCGCTGGCATTCTGGCTGACTTCCTTGACCATGGTGGTCTGGTAATCCTTGAAGTAGTCGTAGACGCCTTCCAGATCTTTGCCGGCGCTGGACGGAGCCGCAATTGGCGCGATGTCGATGATGGTCTGATAGCCCGGAGTCTGGTCGACAGGAATACCGTTGGCGGTCAACAGTGTGGCCCAGCGGTCGGTGGTGGCCGATTCCAGATAATCCTGAGCTCGGGTCAGCGAGTAATCCGGCGGGAAGTGCAGCAACTCGACACTTTTTCGGTTTTCCAGAGCCATCCCCAGCGGCAGAAACAGATACCAGCTGTACGCCCACTTACCGTCGGCGTTCAGCTTGCTTGCACCTTTGTAGGCCAGGTCTCCAGCATCCAGCAGCGCTGCCAGCGGTTTCTCGTAGTTGTTTGGCACGCCGCTGATCGTCGCGTAAAGCTGATCGTTATCAGCTTTGACGCTGACTTTCGCCGTACTGTAGCCATCGCGCTGCACACTTTGGGTCAAGTAGTGCTCTACCGTCTGCTCCAGCGTCCAGTTGCGGAAGCAAATCACGTTGCAGTTGTTGGGATAGGCGAACAGCCGGGTGACGCGCTCGGTGCTGCCCAGCTTCAGATCTACATCGGCGTGGGCGGCGGCACTCAGGGTGAGGGCGGCGAGGGTGAGTCCTGCGAGTTTGAACATGCTCAGGTCCTTTTCAGCGTGGGCCCTCGGAGGCGGGGGCGGATACATACTGAAACCTGTTGTGCCGGGCGGTCCAGCCCCAGCACGAAAAGATCCCGAGCTCGCAGTAATCAATCAGCCCGGAAAGTGCAACGCATTAGTCAAATCCCCCATGGGTTGCTGGCCCCGGGCAATCATCGCGTCATCCCTCAGTTTGATTCCCTCAAGGGTCTCCAGCTGAAACACCCGGGTAATCAGCCGCAGGATCGACGCCGTGTCATAGACCGTGTGATCCACCGTGCCCTTGCGGGAGAAAGGTGAAATCACCAGCGCCGGTATACGCGTCCCCGGCCCCCAACGATCGCCTTTGGGCGGGGCAACGTGGTCCCACCAGCCGCCGTTTTCGTCGACCGTGATCACCACCACCATGTTTTTCCACTGCGGGCTTTGCTGCAGCACTTTCAGCGCCCGGACGATATGCCGGTCGCCAGACGCCACATCGGCATACCCGGCGTGCATGTTCAGGTTGCCCTGGGGTTTGTAGAACGTGACCGCCGGCAGTTTGCCGGCTTCGGCATCGGCGAAAAACTTGTTGGTGCTCGACTCATCGCCCAAACCGCCATCGCGCAGGCGCTTGCTGCGCTCAACGGGGTTTTCCGGACCCAGGCGTTTGAAATAGTTGAACGGCTGGTGGTGATACTGGAAGTTCGGAATCTTCGGAATGCCACCTGAATCCTTGTACGCATCGATCGTGGCTTGCCACGCGCCGCCGTACCAGGCCCAGTCGACGTTTTTCTTCGAGAGCTTGTCGCCGATATGCTCGTGGGTCTGTGGGACCAAGACGCTTGGCAAGTCGGCTTTTGCGTAGTCCGGGCGCTCGGGATCGCGGATCCAGGTCGGCCAGTAGGGTGGCGCCATGGTGTTCACGGCATAACCATCGGGCGTCAGCAGGCTAGGACCGAATTGCGGTGGCCCGGTCATGGCGCTGGCGGGCGACTGTTCCAACGGCTTGAGGCGCGTGTCCGTCGGGTCATCACTCTGCAGGGTCGCGATCTGTACCTTGGCCACCGAGTTGGCGGCGTCGGGATAAAAAGGTACCTGGGCACTGATCAGATACTGATGGTTCAGGTACGAGCCACCGAAAGCACCCTGGAAAAAGTTATCGCAGAGCACGAACTCTCTGGCGACATCCCACAAGCGCAATGAGTAGCGGGTCTGGGCGTAATGGCCGAAGGTCAGGCCACCGGAATCTGCCCACGCCACAAAGTGGTCGTTTTTGCCGCCGTTGATTTGCATCTGGTTCTGATAGAACACATGCCATAGGTCGCGAGTCACCAGGCCCAGCGGCAAGTCTTCGCCTTGGGGGCCTTTGAGGGCGAACGGTGCGTTGGGCAGATGTTCCTGAAATTGCGTGCCGCTGGGATACGTCACACCATCGAGGGTTTGCGGGCCGACCTGGGTCACGCCGCCCCAAACCGGTGGCAGGCTCGACAACACACTGCCGTCGCGGTCCCGTTGCAGATACTGCTCCGGCTTGAGCGTGGACAGCGGGTTTTCGATACCGGGGAAATCCGCAAACAGGTTGTTGAAACTGCGGTTTTCGCCGTAGATCACCACGACGTTTTTCACCTGATCGTGCAGGGCCTTGTCCAGCTCGGCGGGCGTCAGCGGTCGCTCGACCGGTTTGCCGGGCTCATCGCCCTGACTGCCGCAGGCGCTCAGTGTGGCGCCGACACCCAGTACTGCAACACCACCCAGGAAGCGGCGGCGGCTGGTATCGGTGGGTTGATCGGCTTCGGGGGAGGGGATTTCGCTTCCATCTTTATCGTCGTTCATTCCTGCTCCTGTTTTGCGAAATTGTTGCAATGTGTTTCGGCGGGACGCTAGCAGCGCGATGTGACGGGGAGGTTACACGAAGTGTTGCAACGGAAAGTCCGGATTGGGACCGAACACTTGGTTGAAAAACACGATGGGCTAATGTGGGAGCGGGCTTGCTCGAGAAAGCAGACTGACAGTCAACATCGTTGTTGAATGCCAAACCGCTTTCGCGAGCAAGCTCGCTCCTACATGGATCTGTGGTGTTTTGAAGATCGGAGTTAAGGCATCACCGGCGCCACATACGCAAGCGTCGTCCCCAGTGCCCAGAGCAGAAACAGTACCAGCGGCGCATGCACCAGCAACTGTACAAACGAAAATCCGATCAAGTCCCGCGCCTTCAGTCCCAGCACGCCCAGCAGTGGCAGCATGTAGAACGGATTGATCAGGTTTGGCAACGCTTCGGCAGCGTTATAGATCTGTACGGCCCAGCCAAGGTGGTACTTCAGGTCGTTGGCGACTTGCATCACGTACGGTGCTTCGATGATCCACTTGCCGCCGCCCGACGGGATGAAGAACCCCAGCACCGCCGAGTACACGCCCATCAGCAGGGCGTAGGTGTCGTGGGAGGCTATCTGTACGAAGAAGGTCGAGATGTGGTGCGCCAGGGTCTGGCCGTCGGTGCCTTTGACCACGGTCATCAGTGCGGCGATAGAACCGTAAAGCGGGAACTGGATCAGCACGCCGGTGGTGGTCGGCACGGCGCGGGCCACGGCGTCGAGGAAGCTGCGCGGACGCCAGTGCAGCAGCGCGCCGAGCATCAGAAACAGGAAGTTGTAGGTGTTCAGGCCGGAGATCGCGCTGATTGCAGGTTTGGTCGAGAACTCATGGAACAGCCAGCCTGCCGCCAACAGCACCAGCAATATCGTCAGCACCGGACTGTATTCCAGCCATTCGCCCGGGCGTGTGCGCGGCTGTGGTTCAGGGATGTTGAAGCTCGGGTCGACCCCGCAGGCCTTGGCATCACGGGCGCTAGCCGGACCCGGCGCGGTGGCGTAGGCGATGATCAGCGAGACCACGATCAAGGCCAACAGCAACACGCCGGACTGCCAGAGGAAAATAGTTTGAGTGAACGGAATCATGCCCGTGATCGACAAAATCGACGGCGGCAGGCTGGCCGGGTTGGCCTGCAATTGTGCGGCGGACGAAGACAGCCCCAGCGCCCAGACTGCGCCGAGCCCCAGATAGGCTGCGGCACCGGCCGCGCGGTAGTCCATGCGCAAATCGGTGCGCCGGGCCAGGGCGCGAACCAGTAATCCGCCGAACACCAACGACAAGCCCCAGTTCAACAGTGACGCGACCATGGAAATCAGCGCCACCCAGGCCACGGCGGAACGGCCGTTTTTCGGGATGCGCGCCAGACGATCGATCAGCTTTACCGCTGGCGGCGAACTGGCGACCACGTAGCCGCCGATCACTACAAAGGCCATTTGCATCGTGAACGGAATCAGGCTCCAGAACCCGTCGCCGAAGGCCATGGCGGCATCGGTCGGTTTGGCGCCCACGGCCATGGTCGCCACGGCGACGATGATTACCGCCAGTGCAGCAAACACCCAGGAGTCAGGAAACCAGCGCTCGGCAAAATTTGAGCAATGCAGGGCAAAGCGAGCATAGCGGCTATCTTCGATATCAGCGGCCACGGAAATTCCTCAAGATTTTTTATGTTTATTGGGGTGTCCGCAGAGCCGTAGCGGCTCTTTTGGTCAGGTGGCAACAGTAAATCAATCCGTCTGTTTTTGCCGGGGCTGTTTGGTGTACATGGGACTATGGTCTAACGGGTTGTTCCCCTGGGCATTTACGTAGACCATTAGCGCCGTGGTTTTGCCTATCCAGAGTTTGTTTTATGACTGCCATTACCGATTCGCGACCGGCGCCATTCTCCCGGTCTGACTACAAAACGTTGGGGCTGGCGGCCCTCGGCGGTGCGTTGGAAATCTACGATTTCATTATTTTCGTATTTTTCGCGCTGACCCTCAGCCAGCTGTTCTTCCCGCCGGAAATGCCCGAATGGCTGCGCTTGCTGCAAAGCTTCGGGATCTTCGTCACCGGCTACCTGGCGAGGCCGTTGGGTGGAATTTTGATGGCGCATTTCGCCGATCAACTGGGGCGCAAGAAGGTCTTCAGCCTGAGCATTTTGCTGATGGCGCTGCCGTGTCTGCTGATCGGGATCATGCCGACCTACGCCCAGATCGGCTATTTCGCGCCGTTGCTGCTGTTGGCGCTGCGGGTGCTGCAAGGCGCCGCGGTGGGCGGTGAAGTCCCGAGTGCCTGGGTGTTCGTCGCCGAGCATGCGCCGGTCGGCCATCGCGGCTATGCCTTGGGTTTTCTGCAGGCCGGGCTGACTTTCGGTTACCTGATCGGCGCGCTGACCGCCACGTTGCTGGCGCAGGTCTACACCCCGGCAGAAATCCTCGATTACGCCTGGCGCTATCCGTTTCTGTTGGGCGGAGTGTTCGGCGTGATCGGTGTCTGGCTGCGTCGCTGGTTGAGCGAGACGCCCGTGTTCATGGCGATGCAGGCGCGCCGCGAAGCCGACGCTGAACTGCCGTTGCGCACCGTGCTGCGTGACCATCGTCAGGCCATGCTGCCGGCGATGGTCCTGACCTGCGTATTGACCTCGGCGGTGGTGGTGTTTGTGGTGATCACGCCGACCATGATGCAAAAAACCTTCGGTATGACCGCCAGCCATACGTTTGCCCTGAGCAGCCTGGGCATCGTCTTTCTGAACATCGGCTGCGTATTGGCCGGGCTGATCGTCGACCGCATCGGCGCCTGGCGCACGGTCATGCTCTACAGCCTGCTGCTGCCACTGGGCATTGGTGTGCTCTATAGCTGCCTGATCGCCGGTGGCAGCTGGATCGGCGTCGCGTACGCCGTCGCCGGTCTGAGTTGCGGGGTGGTCGGCGCGGTGCCGTCGGTGATGGTCAGCCTGTTCCCGGCGCGGATCCGCGTCTCCGGGATTTCCTTCACCTACAACATTGCCTATGCGTTGTGGGCGAGCATCACACCGCTGTTGTTGATCGGTTTGATGCCCTGGAGCCCGTGGGTGTGCGTGATCTACTGCGCGGTAATGGGCGCGGTCGGCGCCGGTAGCGCCATGTATTTCGGTTCGCGCATTCCGAGCGTTGGTTGTGGCGCGGTGGTTTCTGGCGTTTAGGGACGTCATTCGCGGGCAAGCCCGCTTCCACACGCGCTTCGCACCTGGAAGGGCAAGCGGTCACTATTTTTGCAGAGCAACCTCGACTCGCTCTTCAGAAAAGCTTTCTGTGGCCGATGGTTAGGCTGAACGCAGCTCTCAACCTTGCCCATCGGTGCATTCCCCATGTTTAACAAACGCTTGAAGCAGGAGCTGTCGGCTCTTCGCGAAGAAATCTCCAGCCTTGTGCAAGTGAAAGAAAGCCTGGAAAGCGAGATGCTCGTCATCACCCTTGATCCCGATGGACGGATTCAATCGGCCAATCAGAATTTCACCGAAGAAATGCTCTACAAAAGCAATGATTTACTTGGGCGACACATCGAGGACATTGTCCCGGCTCATGTGAAGTCGGATGATTTTCACCATCGCTTCAAAGCCGCGCTGACCCGCGGTGAGCACTTTGCCGGGGCGGTTCGCTTGCTCAGAGGCAACGGCGAGGAAGCCTGGCTGCGCTCGATCGTACAGCCCGTCAGAGGCTCGGACGGGCGGATAAAGAATTTTTCGATTTACGCCAGCGACCTGACCCGCACCATTGAAGCCTCCCGTGAGCACGAAAATCTGATCGGTGCGTTGGTGCGCTCAACGGCGGTCATTGAGTTCGATATGAACGGCATCGTGCTGACGGCCAATGACCGGTTTCTTAACGGGATGGGTTACAGCCTGGCGCAGATCAAAGGCAAACATCACCGCACGTTCTGCGCGCCGGAGGAATACAACAGCGAGGTGTATCAGACGTTCTGGAAGCGCTTGAACGCTGGCGAGTTTGTTGCCGCCCGCTTCAAACGTATCGACAGCCATGGACGCGTGGTTTGGCTGGAGGCCTCTTATAATCCGGTGACCGACGCCAACGACAAACTCTACAAAGTCGTCAAATTTGCCACGGTGATCACTGACCAGGTGAATCAGGAACAAGCCGTCGCCGAAGCCGCAAATATCGCCTACAGCACCTCGTTGCAGACCGACAGCAGCGCTCAGCGCGGTACCACTGTGGTTACTCAGGCGGTGAATGTGATGCGCGATCTGGCCAGGCACATGCAGCAGGCCGGCGAAGGCATCGAAGCGCTGAACGAGCAATCACTGGTGATCGGTACCATCGTCAAAACCATCAGCGGCATCGCCGAACAAACCAACCTGCTGGCGCTCAACGCCGCGATCGAGGCGGCCCGTGCCGGCGAGCAAGGTCGAGGTTTTGCGGTGGTAGCGGACGAGGTTCGGCAATTGGCCTCGCGCACCAGCAAAGCCACCGAGGAAATCGTCGGGGTGGTGCGTCAGAACCAGGACATGGCTCGCGACGCCGTGGCCTTGATGAGCGACGGCAAACTCCAGGCCGAACAAGGCCTGGCACTGGCCGCCGAAGCGGGCACGGTGATTGTCGAGATTCAGGACGGCGCGCAGAAAGTGGTCAGCGCTGTGGGGCAGTTTGCCAATCAGTTGTCGGTGTAAATACTGCGTGCAGGCCCGTGGGGTACGCCACGGGTTCTGCGCCTTAACTTACCGTAGGGCTTGCCTGCGCCGTCACGAGTCACATCAGCCGTATCCCGCTACAATCGGCTCTTTTCTCAGGAGCAGACCGCCATGAGCGCTTCCCACCGTCGTCCGGTTCCCTTGTCCAAGGCCTACCGTCTGCTCAACCACGGGCCGACCGTGCTGGTCAGCGCCGCCCACGATGGGCAACGCAATATCATGGCCGCCGCTTGGGCCATGCCACTGGATTTCGAGCCGCCGAAAGTTGCCGTGGTCCTCGACAAATCCACTTGGACCCGACAACTGCTCGAAGCCTCGGGCACCTTTGTGCTCAACGTTCCCTGCGCGGCTCAGGCCGATATCGTGCAGACCGTAGGCTCGACCTCCGGGCTTGAACTGTCTCAGGGCGAAGGCCGCGACAAGTTCCAGGCTTATGGTCTGCAAACCTTTGCCGGCGATGTCATCGAGGCGCCGATGCTGGAAGGCTGCGTCGCCTGGTTGGAATGCCGACTGCTGCCTGAGCCCCACAACCATCAACAATACGACCTGTTTCTGGCCGAGGTGATATCCGCCCAGGCAGACGAACGAGTCTTCAGCGACGGCCGCTGGCACTTTGAAGGGCAGGATGCACTACGCACCCTGCACCACGTCGCGGGCGGGCACTTTCTGAAGATTGGCGACCCTGTGGATGGGAAGACGTTGCAGGATTGAACGCAGTGGTTCTGATCCAGTCGCAAAGGCTCAACGTGCGGGGGACGGCATTGGCTTGAACTGCGCACGCAAAAGAGACAGCTGAAGCAAATCGCAGTGCTCACCTAGCCAAAACCCCGCCTCGCGCAGCCGACCTTCCTGCTCGAATCCCAAGCGTTTGAGCAGTTTCAGGCACGCCCGATTCTCAGGGTGAACAGTGGCTTCCAGCCGATTGAGCTGCATCTGCTCAAAACCCCAAGCCAGCATCGCCTGCAGCGCTTCATGCATCACACCTTTGCCCCAGCCAGACTGGGCGAGGGCGAAACCCAGTGAACAGCTCTTCCAGCCACGGTTCCATTTGAACAGGCCGCAGTTCCCAATGAGTGCATCATGCCCCTTGAACTGGATGCCCCAGCGCGTGCCGGGGTTTGGCTGAACGCGCCAGGCGGCGAAAGTCTCGACCAGCGCCTGTGCTTGGGAGAGTTCGGTAATCGGGTCGATCCCGAACCATTTCATGGCCTCAGAGTCGCCGTGCATATCAAGCAGCGCTGGTGCGTCGCTCATGACAATTTCACGCAGCAGCAGGCGGTCAGTTTCGAGGGTGGGGAAGTCGTTCAATGAATGTCCTTATTCGTTAGTCGGGAAGTCATGGGCCATTTGAAAAGACTACGGCCTCCCTTCTGATGCAAGCCCAAGGCAAGATCATTTCAGGCTTGGCTCACCAATGGGCTTGCCCCAATGCATCGGCAAATGCCATCAGCTTCGGCGAATATTGCCGTGACGGCGGGTAGACCAGAGAAAGTGCGCGGCTGCGGCCGGCATAGTCCTCCAGCAGCGGCACCAGGCGGCCATCACCTATCGCGTCCTTGACGGCGAACGTCATCAGTTGGGCAATACCGTAGCCGCCGATTACAGCATCCACCAAGGCGTCGCCGATATCGAAGATCAGCCGGCTACTGACGCTGACGTCGCGTACTTTGCGGTCCAGTATGAACTGCCAGTCCACCAAACGGCCGCTGCGCAGATTGCGCACGCTCAGGCAGTTGTGCTGTTGCAGGTCGTCGACCGTTTGCGGCGTGCCGTGGCGTGCGAGGTAAGCCGGTGATGCCACTGTGACCCAGCGCAACGGTTGCAGTGGGCGGGCGATCAAGCGCTGGTCCTGGATTTCTCCGGTGCGCAGTACCGCATCGAAGCCCTCATCGACGATGTCCACCAAGCGGTCGGACATCACCGCCTCGATGCACAGGTCGGGATAACGCTGAGTCAATTCGCCGATGACCGGCATCACCACTTTGCGTCCGAATAACGAGGGAGTGCTGATCTTCAGCAACCCGGACGGCGAGCAACGACGGTCCAGCAGCAGCTTCTCGGCTTCAGCAAGTTCGGCGAGCAGCGGTGCGCAGCGTTCATAGAGCACCTGGCCGTCGGGTGTGAGGCTAACGCTGCGGGTATTGCGTTGCAGCAAGCGCACGCCCAGCTCGCTTTCCAGGCGCGAGATGGCTCGGGACAGACCTGATTGCGTGAGCCCCAGATCACCGGCGGCGCGGGTAAAACTGCGAGTCTCGGCGACTCGGACCAGCAAGCGGACGGCGTTTAGATCCATGATTAAAGTCATCACTGAAAGGTCTGACTTGGTATTTATCATTTAATCAGCATCAAAGACACTGGCGCCTCTTCATTTCTGGACAGGACGCGCAACGATGCCCGCCAACCGTTTACCCAAGCCCTCAGGCTGGATGCTTTTGCTACTGGCCACTGCGCAGCTGATCATCGCCCTGGACGCGACCATAGTGTTTGTTGCGTTGCCTGAGATCGGCAGCCATCTGGGTTTTTCCGCGCAGCAATTGCAGTGGGTGGTCAGCGCTTACAGCGTGGCCTTCGGTGGTTTCCTGCTGTTGGGCGGACGCGCGGCTGATCTGTTGGGCAAGCGCCGCCTCTACGTGGTGGGACAAGTGCTGTATGCATTGGCGTCGCTGGCCGGCGGGTTGGGTGGCAGTGCATTGCTGTTGGTATTGGCACGAGCGGTACAGGGCGTGGGCGGGGCGATGTTGTTCCCGGCGACGTTGGCGCTGATCAACACCCACTACGCAGAAGGGCCGGCGCGTAACCGTGCCTTCGCGATATGGAGCGGCGCTTCGGCGGCAGGTCTGGCCCTGGGCGCGTTGTTGGGTGGTGTGTTGACTCAGTGGTGGGGCTGGGAAGCGGTGTTTCTGGTTAATGTCCCGTTGGCTGGAGCCTGTGCCGTGGCGGCGCGGCGCTGGATACCTGCCGATGGAGAACGGCAACACGGGCGTCACTTCGACCTCAGCGGTGCATTGACCGTTACTGTCGGCGGTACGCTGTTGGTGTTCGCCATCGTTCAGGGCCCAGAGTGGGGCTGGACGGCTCCCGCCACCCTTGGCTGCATGGCGTTGGCGGTCGCGCTGTTGGGGGTGTTCGTGTGGATCGAGCACAAAGGCCACGACCCATTGATGCCTCTGCGCCTGTTCAGCTATCGCGAGTTGCGCATGGCGATGCTGCTCACGGCCATATTCATGAGCAGCTTCGGCGTGCAGTACTACTTCTTGGCGCTGTACTACCAACAGGTCTACGGCTACAGCGTATTGCAGTCCGGGTTGGCGTTCCTGCTGCCGACCCTGCTCTGCACCCTGGGCATATGGCTGGCCGAACGTTCGCTGTTGAAACTGGGGCTGCGCACTACGCTGGTCAGCGGCTTGCTGGCTGGCGCTGTCGGAATTTCGCTGGTGTATGTCGCGCTGCCTGACGGCGCGGGCTATTGGCGGTTACTGCCCGGGATCATCATCCTCAGCATTGGCCAAGGTATGACTTGGACCGCCATGTGGGTGTCTGCGGGGCAAGGTATCGCGCCGGGTGAGCAAGGCGTTGCGGCCGGCATGGCATCCACCAGTCAGCAGATCGGTGGTGCGATGGGATTGGCGCTGTTGGTTTCTTTAGCCAACACGGGGTTGAGCGGCGAGGGCAATGCAACGCTGGCGAGTGGGATCGAGCTGGCGATAGGTGCCAGTGCGGTGATTGCCTTGGTGGGCGCGGCGTTGGCGTTGCGACTGCGCAGTCGATCGCAAGCTGGATTGGTAACGATAAGGGAGCACGGCTGATGGTTGGAGAGGGGCTGATTAAAACAGCCCCGGCCACATCCCATGGTTTCAGATCCACACATCATTCACCGCAGTGCGCTCGCCACCTTCGTGCCCGGTGTTCAAAACTCCCTTGGGCTCGATCAGCAGCAGCTTGACTTCATGCTCGGCATACGGCTTGTGCTCAACGCCCTTGGGCACGACAAACATTTCGCCCTGGGACACCGATACCTGGCCATCGCGAAAATCGATGCGCAGTTGACCTTCGAGCACGATGAAGGTCTCGTCCGTATCGGCATGGTCATGCCAGACGAAATCCCCTTGCAGCTTCACTACCTTGAACTGGTAGTCGTTCATTTCGGCGATGACCTTGGGTGTCCATTGCTCGTTGAACAGGCTGAGTTTTTGCGCAAAGTTCAGGCTTTGATAGTGGTTCATGAGGTTCATCCGCTGGCTGATCTTGAGTCGACGATAGCCAAGGCCACAATGTGTTTCTTGTACGATTGTGCGGCGTTCAGCGTCCGTGCATTTTCAACCAGCGCGCCGGCGACAGGCCGTAAGTTTTGCTGAACTGTCGAGTCATGTGACTTTGATCAGTAAAACCGGCGATCAGCGCGGCGCTGACCAGTGGCTGGCCCTGTATCAGCAATGAGCGGACCAGATCGAGGCGGCGCATGGTCAGGTATCGATAAGGGCTGGTGCCGAACAACAGGCGAAAGTCCCGCGACAGACCCCAGCGATCCCGACCGCTGTGCTCGGCCAGTTCATCCAGCGTCACGGTGCGATGCAGCGCACTGTGCATGAATTCCCGGGCCCGTTCCGCCGCCAGGTAATCAAAGCTCTGGCGAGTCGCCGTCACACCGGAAACGGTACTCAAGGCATTCGCCAGATCGAATAGCGCATCCTGCTCTTCCAGCGGATCAAGGGGGCAGTCCAGGCTCTGCAGCAACACATTGGTTGCCGCGTATAGCCGTGGATCAGCAGACAGGCCAGTCTTGATAAAGGGCAACGGCTTGCCACCGAGCATCTGCTGAATCAGCGCCGGCTCGATATACATCATCCGGTACTTGAAGCCGTCCTCGGTGCCGGCCTCGCCGTCATGGGCTTCATCGGGGTGCAGCACCATGGTTCCGCCCGGCAGGCTATGCCGCCACGCGCCGCGATACTGAAAGCTTTGCACGCCAGCCAGCGTGCGGCCTATCGCATAAGTGTCATGACGGTGCAGGTCATAACCGTGACTCGAAAAGTACGCCTCAATGCGTTCCAGACGGCTGGTTTGGGGCGCGCGGTGGAGCCAGTCGGTGCGGTTGTTGTGCTTGCCCATGGGGCTGTCCTTGCAGATGGCGCAATGAAAAGCACGGTAACGCACTGCGAAACGGCTGTCTTCATCGGGCTCAAAGGAGTCTTTGGAGGCAGGCTCCTCTGATTGCACGGTCATTCGGAAGGGTGAGGGGGATTCTCGGCTTTTTTGCCGACTGTTCCAAACTCGATCGGGGTCTTGATGTAGAACAAGGAAATGTCCTCGGTCCCCAGGCGTTCAAACAGGCGCACGGATTCCTCTTCGGTAATCGCCAGACGAATCTCGAGGGGCTGATCGGCAAGCTCGAAAAAGTGCGCAGAGTGCAGGCGGCCCGTATGCCCAAAACCTTCGATGCCAGTGGACAGTGTGGCTCCGCGTAGACCCATCTCTTTCGCTAAATCGACGATCCAGTCACCCAGCATTTTTCCGTGGTGGCGACGATTTTGCTGAGTAAAAAAAATCACCAGGAAACCGTTCATGGTCAATCTCCCTTAGCGTGCGCTAATCAGTTGAAACGATAGAGAACGATGACCAGCATGATTTCAGCATAGCTGCTTGCCCCCAGCGCGGTTACCCTTGCGCCAGGACCTCACCACAACAAACTAAGGATGGTTTATCCGATGGCGCTACAACACCTGATGTACGCGGGCCCCTTGCTGTCGCTGGCGCTGCTGTGGACTGTCGCGGTGGTTACGCCGGGGCCAAACTTCTTCACCACGGCTCAACTGGCGGCCGGTTGCTCCCGTCGTCATGGACTGTTTGCCGCGTTGGGTGTGGCCACGGGTACCGTGTTGTGGGGCCTGGCCGGTGGCTTGGGCATCAAGTCACTGTTTATCGCTGCGCCGACGCTGTACCTGACCTTCAAAATCGCTGGCGGTTGTTACCTGATTTACTTGGGCCTGAAGCTGTTCAAGCGCCAACCGGTGACGGCGAGAAGCGACAGCGACCTGTTGAACGAGCCCAAACGCACGCTGTTCGCGGCCTGGCGTTTGGGGTTTCTGGGCAACATGACCAACCCCAAATCTGCGCTGTTCGTCGCCACCATCTTCGCCACTGCCATGCCCGCGTCACCACCGCCTCTGCTGCTGGCGCTGGCGGTCATCACCATGTCGACGTTATCGTTCTGCTGGTATTGCAGCGTGGCGATGCTCTTTGCCAGCAGCCGTGTCGCGGGCGTCTATAGTCGGTCCCGCAAATGGCTGGATCGGTTTGCCGGCAGCTGTTATGTGCTGTTTGGCGGGCATTTGTTGGCCAATCGCTGAAGAACAGGTTCGCAGCGAAGAACCGCGACGACACGAGCAAAATGTCAGGAGACTGAAAATGAATCTTAGCTACCGGCCGGTAGAGGAACAGGACATCCCACTGATTTGCAGCTTTCCCCGGAACGAGGAGGAGTTGTTTTTCTTCTTTCCTGCGGCCACCTGGCCGTTGACCCATGAGCAACTGCGCAACTCGATTGCTCAGCGATCAGATTCGACAGTCATTGAACAGGACGGCCAGGTTGTCGGTTTCGCCAACTTCTACCATTGGGCAATCGAAGGAACCTGCACCATTGGCAACGTCATCATCGATCCCGAGGCGCGAGCGGGTGGGATCGGCGGGCACTTGATCAGGCACATGATCGGGATCGCCCTGAGCAAACACCGCGCCGCCGAGGTGACGCTGTCCTGCTTCAATCAGAACGTGGCGGGGCTGCTGTTCTATCCAAAGTTGGGGTTTACGCCTTACGCCATCGACGAGCGCAAAAACAAGCAGGGCGAGCGGGTGGCACTGATTCATATGCGCTATACACAGGCCTGAGTCTTACACTCGATTCGGTTGCCATATCAAAAAATTGCACGTTCACAAGGAGGTCAGACGATGAGCAAGTTGCGGGTTGGGATTATTTTTGGTGGCCGCTCGGCAGAGCATGAAGTCTCGCTGCAATCGGCGAAAAACATTGTCGACGCGCTGGACCGCTCGCGCTTTGAGCCGATGCTGATCGGCATCGACAAGCAAGGGCGCTGGCACCTGAATGACACCTCGAACTTCCTGATCAACCAGGAAAATCCTGCGCTGATCGCCCTCAACCAGTCGAACCGCGAGCTGGCCGTGGTGCCAGGCAAGTCCAGCCAGCAACTGGTCGAGACTTCCAGCCAGGAGCTGTTGGGGCATGTCGACGTGATCTTTCCCATTGTCCACGGCACCTTGGGCGAAGACGGTTGCCTGCAGGGTTTGCTGCGCATGGCGGACCTGCCCTTTGTCGGTTCCGACGTGCTTGGCTCGGCGGTCTGCATGGACAAGGACATCAGCAAACGCCTTCTGCGTGATGCCGGCCTGGCGATCACGCCGTTCATTACCCTGACCCGCGCCAACACCGCTCGCACCAGTTTTGCTGAAGCGCAAAACAAGCTCGGCCTGCCAATGTTCGTCAAACCGGCGAACCAGGGATCCTCGGTGGGCGTCAGCAAAGTCAGCAACGAGGAGGAATACGCAGCGGCCGTAGCGTTGGCGCTGAGTTTCGACGAAAAAATCCTGATTGAGTCCGCCGTCAGCGGCCGTGAAATTGAATGCGCCGTGCTGGGCAATGACCAGCCAATCGCCAGTGGTTGCGGCGAGATCGTGGTGCGCAACGGCTTTTACTCCTATGACAGTAAATACATCGATGATCAGGCTGCAGAAGTCGTGGTGCCGGCAAATATCAGCGTTGATGCCAGCGAGCGCATTCGCGCCCTCGCCATTGAGGCGTTTCAGGTACTCGGCTGTTCCGGTCTGGCCCGAGTCGACGTGTTCCTCACCGATGGCGGCGAAGTGCTTATAAACGAAATCAACTCACTGCCCGGTTTCACTCGCATCAGCATGTACCCCAAGCTCTGGCAGGCTGCGGGCATGAGCTACAGTGAACTGGTCAGTCGCCTGATCGATCTGGCGCTGGAGCGTCACGCCTCGCGTCAGGGGCTGAAATACAGCCGCTAGGTCAGGCAAATTCTACGTGTGCGTCTGAGGTGAAATTGAACGCGGTGGTTGAATCCCGTGGCGCTATCGCGAATGATGCGCAAAGTTGTATACAAAAATTACTAATTGAGAGCACAAAATCATGAAGGTCAGCGCGCGTAATGTCTTCAAAGGCATCATCAGCCAACTGCAGGAAGGTGCCGTCAACGCCGAGGTTTCCCTGAAACTGCCGGGCGGCAACGAGCTGGTCGCGGTAGTGACCATGGAAAGTGTCAAGAACCTGGGCCTCGCCGTCGGTAAAGAAGCCGTCGCGCTGGTGAAAGCGCCATGGGTCATTCTGATGACCGAGTCCAGCGACATCCGCCTCTCGGCACGCAACTGCCTGGAAGGCAAAGTCACTAGCGTCACCGATGGTGCGGTCAACGCCGAAGTGGTTATCCAGCTGGACGGTGGCGCTGAAGTCTATTCGATCGTCACCCGTCAGGCTGTGGCAGAACTGGGCCTGGCGCCTGGGGTGAGCGCTACGGCAGTGATCAAGGCGTCGCACATTATTTTGGGTGTGCCGGCCTGATTTGATACTGCAGCTTATTGCTATGTGCCGCAGGTGCTGGTTTGGCAGCAGCCCCTGCTGCGCAATGATTAGCTGGAGTGTTAAGGCAGGGGGATACGCTCTCGAAATTAAAAGTCTTAGGGCAATACCACCCGGGCGGGTTCGCGAATGTAATTGATATCCCACTCGCTTTCGTCGACTTGCACAAAGCCATGGCGTTGATAAAAACGATTCGAGTCACTGCCGCGCAACGCGCCCAGGCGGATCGGGAGTAATTCTGAGTCGGCATTGTTGAGAACGGAGCACAGGGCTGCCGAACCAAAACCTTTACCTTGATGTGCTGGCACGACGTACAGATGCTCCAGGAACAGGTGATCGGGCTTGCGTCTGACCTGGAGAAAACCTACCCGTTGACCATTACCGAGAATGAAACGGCACAGTGCCGGTTCAAACGTGGCGAGAAACCTGGTGCGCGCCCTCTGCGGATCAAAGCGACCAATACGCTCAAGACTCTCTTGCATCGATGCAATCCGTATCTGGACAAGGGTATCGGCGTCTTCCTGCGTGGTGGCTTCAAATGTGATGTCCATGGTTACCTCCGTCTGATCCCTGTAGGAGCTGCCGAAGGTTCGGGCCGCGTTCGGATGATCTTTTTGGGATGCTGCATGCTTAACTTGCTGGCATTAGGGTAAGCCCTCTCGCCACTATTACCCGGCAGACTGAAAAATTTTCGTTTCAATCCCCCAAGGCTTCACCCTCGCGTCGCGGATCAGCACCGCCGGCCCATGAAACTCTTCCTTGAGCATCGCGGACGCGGACGATGGCTTGGGTGCCGCTGGTCATGTCGATTTCGTTCACGGTGTGTCCTTTGTCTTTGAGTGCCTGCACCAGCGCCGGTGTGAATTGCCCTTGCTCGAGTTCGGTCGGGCCGTTGCGGCTGCCGAAGTTGGGCAGGCTGATGGCGGCTTGCGGGTCCATATTCCAGTCGAGCATGGCAATCACTGATTTGGCCACGTATTCGATGATTTGCGAGCCGCCGGGGGAGCCGACAGTCGCTACCAGTTCGCCGCTCTGGCGGTCGAAGATCAACGTAGGGGCCATGGATGAGCGCGGGCGTTTTCCGGGTTCGACGCGGTTGGCGACGGGTTGGTCATTTTCCTCAGGAATGAACGAGAAGTCGGTCATCTGGTTGTTAAGCATGAAGCCCTGAACCATGAGGTGAGAGCCGAAAGCCGCTTCCACGGTGGTAGTCATCGACACGGCGCCGCCCAAGTCGTCTACCGCTACAACTTGTGAGGTGGAAATCCGCATTGGCGAGCGGTCTGGGGCGTAGGCTACCCGAACGCCGTCCGGGTGGCCGGGCTTGGCCGTGTCCATGCTGCGTTCGCCAATCAAGGCTGCTCGGTCTGCCAGATAGCGGGGGGCGATCAAGCCGGCAATCGGAACGGGGACGAAGTCGGAGTCAGCCACATAGAGCCCGCGGTCGGCGTAGGCCAGACGTTCGGCTTCGGCTATCAGGTGTACAGCGTGCGGTGCAGGTTCCATCCCGGCCGGCGCAGTAGTTTTGACCGGTTTGAGTGACGCTAGGGCGAGGCGACTATCCTGTGCTTCCAGCGCCTGCAAGGTGCCGAGAATTTGCGCGACGGCTATCCCACCGGAAGAGGGCGGAGGCATGCCGCAGACTTGCCAGCGTTTGTAGTCGGTGCACAGCGGCGTACGCTCCTTGGCGGCGTAGCCTTGCATATCGCTCATCGACAGGCTGCCGGGGTTGGCGTTGCCCTGAACCTTGGCGGTGATCTCCTGGGCGATTGAGCCTCGATAAAATGCATCGGGGCCTTCTTTGGCGATCCGTTTGAGTACAGCCGCCAATGCCGGATTTTTCAGCAAGGTACCGACGGCTTTCGGGCTGCCATCGGCATTCAGGAAATAGCCGGCCATGTCTGGCGAGCGGGACATGAACGGGTCCGATGCAATTAAGGAATGAAGTCGCGGCGAGATTGGGAAGCCTTGCTCTGCCAGGCGAATGGCCGGGTCGAACAATTGTGCCCACGGCAGGCGGCCATGTTTTTTATGAGCCAGTTCCAGCGCACGCAATACACCGGGCGTGCCCACCGAGCGACCACCAATTTGTGCCTGGCTGAACGGCATCGGCTTGCCGTCAGGTTGCAGGAAAAGCTTTTCGGTCGCTTCTGCCGGCGCGGTCTCGCGACCGTCATAGGCACGCACTGCCTTGCCGTCCCAGAGCATGATCAGCGCACCGCCACCAATGCCCGAGGATTGTGGTTCTACCAAGGTCAGCACCGCTTGCATCGCAATAGCGGCATCAATAGCCGAGCCGCCCTGACGCAACATCTCACGCCCGGCCTCGGCCGCCAGCGGGTTGGCGGCCGCCGCCATGTGGTGAGAGGCGTGCTGGGTGCGCATGTCGGTGCGGTAGCCCGAAGCGATTTCCGGGGCGACCGGTAGAGCGGTGACGGAAGGTGCAGAAGGCGGGGTGTTGCAAGCGGTGAGGGTTAAAGCGGCAGCTATCAGCGAAAGGGCTGATAAGCGGTAGTGGCTCAAGTTGAAGGCTGAGAACACGCGGGGCACTCCGTCCGTTGGAAAAAGAGGTGTTTAGTGGCCTGTGCGGCTAGTTCTGTTAGTCAACTTCTGGCATCCGGATTTGAGCTGACGAACTAGCCGTACAGGCCACTAGCGCAGCCGATAGGCACGGCCGCGTGAGGGGGAATGTATCGGCCGACAGAGGTAGGCGCAACTTGTTGGGTGATTTTGCTGGCCGGTTAGGCGAGCGTCTTCAATGCGGTCTTTATCTGTTCAGAGCAGGGCTTTGGAAAAGTATCGGCTGGGCGTCTCACCGAGCACTCTACGAAATACCGTGGTGAAAGCGCTTGGGCTGCTGTAGCCCAGATCCATCGCTACTCGTGTAATCGGTTCTCCGTTACCCAAGCGAACCACGGCCGCCAGCAAGCAGGCCTGCTGACGCCACTCGACAAAGCTGATGCCGGTTTGCTGGCGAAATAGCCGGGTGAAGGAACGACGACTCATAGCGACTTGATCGGCCATGTCGTCGATGCTCATTTCCAGCGAGGGCAGGTTCAGCAGGTTGCGACAAGCTCTCGCCAGCCGAGGTTCAGTGGGTAGCGGTGCGTTCAGTGAGAGTGTCGGCATTGCTGCGATTTCATGCAGCAATAAAGCCATCAAGTGGCCGTCCCGATGTTCTTCAGCGTAGAGGGCAGGGATGTCGATGGCTCGTGCGAGGAGATGGCGAAGCAGGTCCGACACACCGAACACCTGGCAATGCGCAGGCCGGCCGAGTCGCGCTACCGCGGGGCCGCGAATGTAAGTGTTGAGCATGGTCACAGGCCCGCTCATCAGCATCTCGTGGGGAATGCCGGCGGGTACCCATATGGCCCGCTGTGGCGGTACGACCCAGTTGCCCTCGCTGGTGAAGACGCTGATGACACCGTTGGCGGCATAGGCGAATTGTCCGCGTTGGTGCGTATGCAGAGCGAAGAGCAGCCCATTGGGGTAGCCATTGGAGGTGACCACTGCATCGCGTGGCGTGTTTTCGTAGGGATCAATGTGGGTTTGGCGCATGGCCCGAATTTAATGATTTATGACCTGGCATTGCAAGCAGACCACCCCTGTACCTGGCCATAGTGATGCCTTCGCCGGAGCATCATGTCGCCGGCACCGGGTTCCTGGAAACATCTACTGTGCAGAAGAAACACTTGATCCTGGCTGTGTTGGTGACGGTTGTCTGGGGTTTGAATTTTCCAATCACCAAGCTTGGCTTGGCCGCCATTGATCCGCTCCTGCTGACTGCAATTCGCTTCACGCTGGCTGCTTTGCCTTGGGTCTTCTTTGTCAGGCGTCCGCAGGTCGCTTTTCAATGGCTGGCGGCTTACGGCCTGATTTTTGGTGTGGCGATGTGGGCGCTGATCAATTTAGGAATTGAACAGGGAGTGCCTCCAGGAACCGCCGCCCTGTTGATCCAGTTCAGCGCGTTTTTTACCTTGGGCTGGGGGGTATTGTTGTTTCGCGAGAGCCTGAGCCTGGGGCAGGTCCTGGGCATGGTGCTCGGGGCATTGGGGTTGTTCAGTATTGTTCAGGGAAGTCCTGGCGAAGCGACGACGCGGGGCTTTGTTCTATTGATAGTGAGCGCATTCAGTTGGAGTATCGGTAACGTCATCATCAAGCAATCCGGGGTGCGAGAAATGTTCGCTTTCGTGGTTTGGGCCAGCCTGTTCCCGCCGATTCCACTGTTTTTACTCACCTGGTTAGCCCACGGGTCAGCGCCGTTCACGGCGTTGGCAACGCATGTTGATCAAGTGACAGTGTTCTCGCTCTTGTTCCAGGTCTATGCCGCCACGCACTTCTGCTATTGGGGTTGGAACCTGCTGCTACGCGAGTATCCGGTTTCCCGAGTGGCACCGTTGTCTTTGCTGATTCCGGTGTTTGGCGTGATCGGTTCGATAATGATTCTCGGGCATAGGGTCGACGCCGGCGAAGGTTTCTCCATCGCGCTGATCCTGTCAGCACTCGCGGTTGGCTTGATGAAAGGTCGGCCCCTGTTTATGGGGACTACCCGGCAGGGCGAATAGAAAGAGCCTGCGCAGTTTTTACCGTGCAATGACGGAGCCTGATCTTGCGTGTTTAAATCGAGCCGGCAGCATCAACTTACGTTTTATTCTCGATAAACCGGAGCTATCTACATGGAAGTGATTAATCAAATGCGCCCTGACGAGTGTGAAGGTATGGAAGACATCCGGCGCGAGATCGATTTGCTTGATCGAGCCGTCATTCAGTTGCTTGGTGCGCGCTTCAACTACGTTCTGGCCGCCTCGAAATTCAAAACATCTGAAGCCGCTGTGCGGGCACCGGGACGTTTCAGCGCGATGCTGGCCAAGCGTCGTGAATGGGCAGAAATCGAGGGTCTGAGTCCCGAGCTGATTGAAAAGCTCTACTCCGACCTGGTGAGTCACTTTATTGAAGAAGAGATGAAACACTGGAGGGGCGATCACTGATGGAAATCCGCCTCAAAGGCGGTTTTTAATGTCCGTCTACTGAGCTTCCAGGGTCGATAGAAATAGACGTGTTCACAGAACAATAAGAGGCAGACATGCACACAGACTTTCCAACACAGGCGAGCTACCGCTCACAACGCGAACAATTTCTGGCAGCGGCGACTGCGGCTGGCGCGAGTCTGACCGAGTACTCGCACCCACTCCCCGGGCCGTTCGGCGAGCCCCTGAGCACAGACGTTGCGGTGCTTGGCGATCCTCGCGCCAAGCGCCTGCTGGTGGCGCTTAGCGGCACCCATGGGGTTGAAGGATTTTACGGTTCGAGTTGCCAGATAAAATGGCTGCAAACGTTCGCAACGCGCTCCTTGCCCGCCGATACTGCGGTCGTGATGATCCACTTGATCAATCCATGGGGCACTGCTTGGCTGCGCCGCGTTAACGAAGACAATATTGATCTGAACCGTAACCATCTGAACTTCGATCGCCCGCTACCGAGCAACGAGCCTTATGCGGCGCTTCATGAGATTTATGCCTGCGCCCAATTGCAGGGGCCGCAACGAGACCGAGCCGACGCCCTGCTCAACGAACAGATTCGTCAGCATGGCTGGCCTGCGGTGATGTCGATTGTCGAGGGCGGCCAGCACAGCCATCCCGACGGTTTGTTTTACGGTGGGCTGGCGCCGAGTTGGTCGAACCGGACACTGCACAAAATCATTCAGGCGCATGTGTCCCAAGCCGAAGTCGCCATGTGCTTTGACTTGCATACCGGCGCGGGGGAATACGGTCATCCCATGCTGTTGACCATTGCCCAGGCCGCCTATCCGGCATTGGCGGATGCCCAGGCAGTTTATGGTCCCTGGCTGTACACCCTGCTAACAGGCGCGAACAACCTGAGTGATACCGGCGTTGCCGCGACGGCCACCGGATACACCTCACAGGCGTTGATCGATGCGCTGCCACAGGTACGCCTGATGCCTTTCGTTATCGAGTGCGGCACCTATCCAGGGGCAGAGGTTCACCGTCATCTGCGCGATGATCACTGGCTGCACCTGCACGGAGACCCAAGCGATACTGTTGGGCGGCAAATCAAGCTGGGTCTTCTCGAGCAGTTCTATCCTGCCGACAGTGACTGGCAGGAGATGGTCTGGTTACGCACCCGGCAGATATGGGATCGGGCATTGTCAGCGTTGCCGACGATTGGCTAATGAGGTCGACAAAAAGGAGCGGGTAACTCATGGAAAACCAATACGACGTCGTCGTCATAGGCTTGTGAAGGCGTGAAACCGGCCCAGCGGACAATAGGCTGGGCCGGATTTTTAACGATTTCTTCCAGGCACGTAAATCAGTTAGCAATAACGCTCATGTTTCTTCCGCTGGCTTTGGCGACATAGAGTGCCTTGTCGGAAGCTCCGATCAAGTCGTCGGTTGATTCTTGCGACGTAGGGCTGCATGCGCTCACGCCAAGGCTGACCGTGACGGTGCCTTCAGTGTTGTCGTTGTGCTCGATTCCGGCTTGTTGAACGGCACGCCGAATTTTCTCTGCGACCAGAAATGCCCCTA
Organism: Pseudomonas sp. F220; assembly: GCF_057813935.1. NCBI lineage: Bacteria > Pseudomonadati > Pseudomonadota > Gammaproteobacteria > Pseudomonadales > Pseudomonadaceae > Pseudomonas > Pseudomonas sp. F220. The sequence continues at coordinate 4,170 of NZ_JBVASJ010000046.1, read as the reverse complement.
CATAGTCAGTGCCAGGCAACACCACGGCAAACTCCTCGCCGCCATAGCGTGCAGCGAGATCGCCGGGGCGCTTGATGTTCTCCCGTATGATCGCGCTGATGGTGCGTAAACACTCGTCGCCTGCCAAATGACCGTATTGATCATTGAAGCGTTTGAAGTGATCGACATCGATCATCAGTAAAGCAAGGCTCCCCAGGTTACGCTTGGCACGCCCCATTTCCGCTTGAATGAACAGGTCGAACTGACGCCGGTTCGCGAGTCCTGTCAGTGCGTCCTCCAAGGCTAATAACTCGAGGGTTCGATTGACCTCAATCAACTTGTCTTGAGCACCCAACAATTCGTTTTGAATATTATTTTGTTGCTTCACAAGCCTGATAAGTCGAAAGCCGAGCACGCCCAGAATGACCAACAGCAAAGAAACGATCGCTGCGCTTAACAGCGACTCCTGTCGCCAGCCCGCCAGGACTTCGTCTTTGTTGAGCGCTGCCAATATGATGAGCGGATAATCATCGACTCGCCGAAACCCCATCACTCGCTCCACACCATCCACATAGGATTTAACGGTTGCGGTACCAGAATCCCCTTTGGGCAAGAGTTGCGTGAATAGCGGAGCATTGGCAATGCTGGTCCCAATTTCAGCTTCGTTGAAGGGACGGCGAACGACGATTTTGGCGTCGGCGGATATCAGATTGATAACGCCGTTACCGCCGATATCGATGCTGTTGTACAGCTGGAGAAAATGATCGAGGTAGAGGGTTGCCAGCACCACGCCGGCAAAACTGCCATCAGGGTGATTGATCCTGCGCGACACTGGCATGACCCACTCCCCGGTGGAGCGACTTTGTATCGACGGTCCTATATGCAGGCCACGGTCCGGATGTTCGCGATGAAAGATAAAATACTCACGGTCGGAGTTATTGGCGTTTGGCAGCATGATCCCGCTCGAACTCGCTACCCACCCACCTTTTTCGTCATAGATGAACAGGCCATGTAGCTGAGCCAGCTCGTTGCGCTGGGAGCTGAGCAAACGCTGTAATCGGGGTAACTGGTCGTGGCCCATACCCTCGATTTCGAGGCGGTCCACCAGGCTGAACAAAACGGTGTCGGCTTGCTTGATCGACGCTTGCGCTTGCGACGACAGGGTCTGTGCAAGGTTTGACATCGCTATTTCTTTTTCATGCAAATGATACTGGTGGGAGTTCCAGCTCTCCCAGATAACCACTATCACTAGCGACAGACATACCACCATTAGAAAAAGGATGGCATATCGAACCTTGAGCTTTGCCTCAGGCTTTTCAGCCATTAGAGGTTCGGGCTTGACGATATGATTTTTGAAGGGTTGTTGCGGCATGACGCTCCCTGAAACCTGATGAAATGGCGGCTCATTCCCTTCGCCATTTTTAGCCACTTACCTCACACGCTTGTTGCGTTGGGTGGCGTGCAACTGTGCATCGTCAGAGGTGATGATAGGGGGATTTCCACGAGAAGTGTTCCGGATGAGCAATCAGATATAAATCGCGACATTCTCAGGCGTACAAAGATAGCCGACGCCCTGGCGTATTGGCTGAGATAGACCCTTTCTGGAGCGGTACTTTTCTCCAGGCATAAAAAAACGGCCTACCTTTCGGTAAGCCGTTTTTAGTTACACAGACATTTGAACTGGATATGTAAGTTACTGCTTTTATTGATTATTTGTTTGTTCATATTTTTAAGGGATACACCTGGGGATACACGGCGCTGTCTGCTGGGGTGTTTCTGGCCCGTTTCACGCTGGCTGAAAAATCCGTCGAGGTTCGTTGCTCCGCCCCCGACGAACGGTATCGTCATCGTGATAAAGGCGCCACAAGTGCAAAGGTATGGTCATCACCACCACTCCTTTGATGGATCAGACCAAAAGTGGCCCGATTATCTCGTTCCTCACTTTTGAGGAGCCATCGCCACACTTTTGCGTTGATGGTGCTGGCGCCGTGTGGCAGTTCCACCACACAGAGGCGTTCTTGCCATTCCCCGCGCCAGCACCACCCCGAACCAGGGTAGTGGTCATTCATGGGATGTTTCGCGAACGGGTGGTGTGCGGGACTATCCGTAATTAACCTGGGCTCCCATTCCGGTATGGCAGGTGCTGGAAATACTACCGAGATCCCGGCAGTTCACTCTCGCGGCTACAAGCGCATTTCCCTGATGACTCGCCTTGGCTCAGCTCCCCGCGAAAGGGCGCGCCGGGCGTCCTTGGTGAGCTGGTCGAGCGCTTGCTCCTCGAATGCTGCCGCCATTGCGCTGGCCTTCCTGACGATCAGCAGCGCCAGCTCCGGCGGAAACACCACCTTGTCGGCGGGTAGATAATCACAGTCAATAACGGACACGGCTCTATCCTCGGTGCGCGGTTGATGCTGGCGCCGGAATGAAGCGGGGCCAGCAGATGACCTGCAGATGTTACCAGCGGAACGTGAGCAACTACCTGGAAACTGGGGGTTGGCCAAGCTGGCAAGTCGACCGGCTTCCGCTCCAGGGTGAACAACTCGTTCACCACCTGCTCCGACCTGCTGTCAGGTCGCTGGAAGCCCCGGAAAATACTTGACGAGCATCAAGCACCAGCACGGCTCCTTTAACGCTGGAAGCGGCGTATTGCTTGGGCTGCGGGCAACTTGCCCGTGTTCTGTCGTCGGAAATCCGTCTAGGGCCTGTCTAGTATTGCCTGGCGCGCTAAGCATTTTTCTGGCCCGGTATTTCACCACCCCATCGCGCCAGGATATTGATCGAGCACCCACCTTGACGGCCGCCTCCCGAATTTCAGACGGGGCTGATGCTGGTCAGGCAGCCCGAATGCTCGCAAAGCCTTGACCTGCTTGGCTTTAAGCGATCCGGCTGCTGGTGGCGCCAGATAAATCCGTCAAGACCTGTCTAAAATCTCGTCAAGGTTCCGTCAAGGCTGGTCAAGGATTTTGGCCACGTTTGATTGGCTCTGCCGCGGACCACTTTCCCGTCAGTGACTGTCGCGGCTCGCCCCTGTTTCTGGACGAGGTAGCTATCCGGCCGCATGCCCGATCTGCCGCCAGCCTTTGCTGGCTTTGGCTCGCGGGCCGACCTGTATGAACTGCGGCCTATCCAGCCGTCCAGAGCCTGTCCAGAATCCTATCCAGCGTCACGACTGCCCCAGGCTGCCGGAAACGGTCAGCTCAGCAATGCCCTGGCGAATGAGCACCAGGTGGTCGTCGAGTGTTTCCAGCGCGCCGCGCACGTTGTTGGCAATGTCCGCCGATCCGCGCTGCTCGACCCAGTTGGAAAGCTCCTCCACCGCGGCGCCCAGAGCGAGCTGGTTTTGATTGAGGCGGTCGAACAGGCTGGCAATCAGTTGGTATCCGTCATGTTGGCTCTCCGTGTTTCGAGAGAGCGTAGCACCGGCGCCGCGAATGCCTGGAATCACCTTTACGTGGTTTGCGTCTGCCTGCGGCAAATTGGCCTGGCGATGTGATACGGGATTTCCCCGCATCTAATGCGTGAGCCCCGCCCGCATTGGCCGATGCGCGTTCTCAGGCGGCCACGCTCGCGGCCTGTTAGCAAAAGTTAGCCACATGAGAGGTTGGCACAGTTGTCACCCCGTGCCGCTAGGTGCTGAAGACGTATCAAATCAATTGGCGCGCCAAACGCATTAATTGCTGACTGATTATGCATTGGACAGTTGTGCTTCTTTTCTGGAATCCTTGCGCGCCCCAAAAAAGCGGTGTGCAAGGGTTCAGCGGCCCGGCCAAGCAAGCGTTGAAAATGCCACCTCTACCACAACTAAGCGGGCATGAAACCGAGTCTCTGAGACTTACGACTCCCTCTGGCTAACTCTTTTTCAAGGAGCAACATATCGCATGGGCAACTTGTTCACCCGGCTATTTGGGCCAAACTCCAGCGAGCGGGAAGCTCGATTTGATGTGCCGGACACTCTGCCCCCACCGACACTAAACCCCGATTCGGCTCCCCGGTCTGCACCTGCGCAACCGGTAGATGACGGCCTGCAACCGGTGAAGAGCTGGAGCCATCCTTTCAAGGATACGAATAACCCGCTGTTGCAGTTGACTCAATTAGCTAAGGCGAAGGCGGGCTTCTATCCAATAGGCACCAGTGGTCTATGCCACGGCGGCGTGCATTTCGACAGCGGTACTGCCGGTGCTCTGGATCAAT
>NZ_JBVASJ010000045.1:0-43081 GCF_057813935.1 Pseudomonas sp. F220 | reverse complement strand
TTCTTGACGACCATAGAGCATTGGAACCACCTGATCCCATCCCGAACTCAGCAGTGAAACGATGCATCGCCGATGGTAGTGTGGGGTTTCCCCATGTGAGAGTAGGTCATCGTCAAGATTAAATTCCAAAACCCCTGTCTGCGTGAGCAGACAGGGGTTTTGTTTTTGTGTTGCCGAAACCCAGAATGTACCTGAGACCTTAAGGCCAGGACTGCAATGTCCGGCTGGCTTCGATTGGATCATCAATACACTCGAAGCTCTCAGCTACCAATCACCTTGGCAACAATGATCCAGCTCAAAAGACCCTACCGGCTTTGGACCAGTAGAGGCCAGCCATATGAGGCTTGGTGATCGGTCCCGCAGCTCACCATGATTTTGCCGTGGAAGTGTCGAAGTGGCGAACCAGGCCGATGCCCGTTTGGTCCGCGTGACTCAACGCATCACCGAAATCGACGGCATGAACCAGTCGGTGGCGGCGGCGAGGGAAGAGCAGACCGCGGTGGTGAAAACCCTCAACTAGATCAACCTTCTGAATCAGCGGGGCGTGGTCAACCTCAACGAAACCTCGAAGGATTGCGATGCCTTGTCGCTGCAGGCCAACCGCCTGAAGCAATTGGTCGACAGCTTCAAGATTTGATCGCTGCTTGAAGAAAAAAGAAGCCCGTTGCGGGGACACCCCGCAGCGGGCTTTTTCATGTTCAGGCAAACAGTTCGAGCACGTTGTTCATCGAGTCATCGGCAAAGCCCTGAACGAAGTCCTTGAAGCCTGGCAATGCGTCGGCGCCGCCTTGAGCCGGTTCGGCGATGATGGTCCAGGTCGCCCGGGATTTGCTCTCACCCAGCGGCTCGACGGTCATGGCGGCCCACAGGTTGGCGACACCCAGGGTGTTGTAGATCGTCGTCCAGGTCATGCTCAGTGCCTGATTGTCCCGTGAGTTGAGTTGCTCGACTACCAGATTGCCGTCCTTGAAGAACTTCTTGCGCAGCGAGGTCACGCCTTCACCGGTCATCTCTATGTGCGACAACGCGGGAATGAATTTATCAAAGCCGGCGAAGTTGCCGACGACTTCCCACACACATGATGCGTCGGCAGGAACCTCGACCGAGGACACAACGTGGCAGCCATGAGGGTTTTTGATCAGGGTGTCGGGTTGCAGAGTAGTCATGGTGTGCTCCAGTTTGGTTGGGGTTTGATGAATCAGATGAAGTCGATTTCTTTCAGGTAGTCGCAGCCCTTGCGCAGCAGCGCGGGGGATTTTTGCGGGTAGTGCTCGCCCATCAACCGGACGCCGGCCTGGGCGTTATCGTGGCCGATCATCGAAATGTCGCCGATGTCTTCCTCGAATCCGTTGAGATAAAAACCCAGTACGCCGAACAGCGCGTTTTCGCTATCGACCCGACCCAGTTGCTGTTGCCAGTCGGCGACGCTGACCATGCGGAACTCGCGGCCGGCCTCGCGAAAGGACGCCACATACGCGTCCCAGCTCAGCGGCTCGGGGTTGTGCAGGTTGAACACCGCCTGTTCGGGTTGGTAACGGCTGGCGTGAAAGGCGATGAAACGGGCGAGAAAATCCACCGGCATCAAGTCGAAGTTCAGGGCGAACTCCGGCACCTGGCCCAGTTGAATCGAGCCCTTGAGCATCAGCATCAGGCGGTTTTTGTGGGGTTGGCAAACGCCCGTGAGGCTGTTGAAACTGATGTTGCCGGGCCGATAGAGATTGACCCGAACCCCGCGCTCGCGAGCGCGCTCAAGAATTCGTTCGCCGACCCATTTGGACAAGTTGTAGCCGTTCTTGATGTAGATCGGAGGCGTCTGCGCGGCAGGCTGTTCGAGGACCCGGCCATCGGCGTCGATGGTGCTGGAGGCCGAGAGTGTGGAGACAAAATTGAAGACCTTCTTGCTGCGCCCTTCGCACAATCGCAGGCATTCGAAAATCGGCTCGACGTTGTCCCGTGCCAGCGACTCATAGTCCATGACGTGATTGACGTTGGCCGCGTTGTGCACCAAAGCGCCGAACTCCCGGTCGAGCCGTTCGTAAACCTCGGGCACAAGCCCCAACTCGGGTCGGGTGATATCCGCTGCGTAAACCCGCACCCGGCTCAAATCCAGATGCTCCAGACGGTTCTCGCGTAAGGAGTGGGTAAAACGCTCGGCGGCCGTTTGCTCGGCACCATCACGCACCAGGCACGCCACTTCGGTCGCGCCCCAGGCCAGCAGCGCTTCAACGATGTGCACGCCGACAAAGCTGTTGGCTCCGGTGACGATGACCTTGTGTACATCACCCATCCGGCTGATCGGCAAGGGCTGCACATCCAGTTCGCGGAAGGCGTCGGCCATGGCCTTTTTGCTGAGCACCTCTTCGGTGCCGCTGCCTCTGACCAGCGTCGCCAGCTTGGCGATGGTCGGCACTTCTATGAACCGATTTATCGAAATACTGCGCCCGAATTGTTCGCGCAACCGCAGAAGCATCCGCGACAAGAGGATCGAATGGCCGCCGAGATTGAAGAAGCTTTCGTCGGTGGAAATATCGCTGGCTGGTAACTCCAGAAGCTCGGCCCAAAGTTCTAGCAGCTGCGCTTCGTCGGCTGTTTCGGGCAATCGTCGCTGATGGTTTTCAAGGAAGCTTACCGGCAGTTCCAGCAGGGCTTTGCGGTCTACTTTGCCGTTGCTGGCGTAGGGCATGCTCGCCAGTTCGGTCCAGGCGGCCGGCTGCATGTAGTCCGGTAGAAACTGCACTGCGTGTGCTTTCAACGCCTTGCGGGCGCTGCCCGGCTGGTCTTCCTGGGGTTGGGCGAGGAAGGCCAGAATCCGTCGATTGCTATCGATGACCACCGCAGTCTGACGGAACAACTGGCTGTCGCGCAGGCAGCGTTCGATCTCTTCTGGCTCGACCCGGAAGCCGCGAATTTTCACCTGATTATCTCGCCGCCCGCAGAGCTCAATCCCATCGGCAGTCCACTTCGCCATATCGCCGGTGCGGTAGGCGCGCAGGCTTTGGCCGTCGGGCAATGGTAAATACAGGTAGCGTTCGGCGGTCTGCTGCGGGTTGTTTAAATAGCCCAGGCATACCCCGGGGCCGACGATGTACAGCTCGCCAACGGTCTGCTCGGAAACGGGCTGGAAGTCTTCATCGAGAATCAGCACCTGGCTGTTGGCAATCGGCGAGCCCAGGGTCCGGTTGTTGTCGCCGGCCTGGAGTTGCCGCGTGGTAATCAGCACCGTGGCTTCTGTCGGGCCGTAGAGGTTGTACAGCCGGCATTGCTGCGTCAGACGCTCGATCACGTAGGGTTCGCAGACGTCGCCGCCGGTCATCACATGGTCGAGCCCCAGCGGCTGGTCGAGGGGCAGAATGCTCAGCAATGCTGGCGGCAGGAATCCATGGCTGAGCTGCTGACGGCGGATCAACTCCACTAGTTGCAGCGGGTCGCGACGTTCGTCGTCACTGGGGACGATCAATTCGGCGCCCTGGATCAGCGTCGGGAAGATATCGATCAGCGAAGAGTCGAAGCTCAGGGACGAAAACTGCAAAACCCTGCTGCGTTCGGTCAGCTGTACATAGGCGGCGTACCAAGCGGTGAAGTGGGCCAGATTGCGCTGGCTGAGCAAGACCCCTTTGGGATGGCCAGTGGTACCCGAGGTGTACAGCGCCATACAGGGCGCGTCGCTGTCAGGGCGTCGATGCATCAACGGTCGCGAGAGATCCAGGTTGCAGGCGTCGATGCCGCTGATGTCCAGCCCGGGCATCTCGGCGCTGAGCGCATGCTGACCATCGTGAAGCAATAGTATCGCACCAGCATTTTCCAGGATGTACTGCTGGCGTTGCAGTGGATGGCCTGGCTCGAGTGGCAGATACACCGCGCCGCTGCCGAGAATTGCCAGAATGCCCGCGTAAAGGGCGCTGGATTTCGGCAGGCATATGCCCACCACCCACGGCCCATTGACCGCCTCGTATTGCTCGAGCAGCGGCAGCAGTCGCTGTTGGATCGCTCGGCTTTGAGCGTACAAGTCGCCATAGCTGATGGACGTGCCGGCAATGTTCAGCGCTGGCCGGTTGGTGAGTCCACTGAGGCTCTGTTCGAGCCTTTCGATCATTGGGGTTTGTGCGAGTTGCAACAGGTCCGGTTGGCTGGTGAGGTTGAACCGATGCTCGTAGGCCAATCGCTCCAACGCCAACAGATTTTCCGGATGCCCGTTGCGGCCAGGTTTGACCGGCGCGGCTTGCAGAAAATACTCGGCATCCCTGGAGAAGCGACTGACCAGAACGGCAACATTCTCCACCAACTCGGCAACTACCTTGATGCGTAGCGCCTGGCCGTTGCCTGACGGTTCATCTGCCGCCGGCAATCGGGTAATCAGACGCTGCGCGGTGCCAGAGCCAAACCAGCAGAGTACTTCGAGTTGCGGCAATCCCGATTCGCTCAGCGGTCCCACACCCAGCCGTAAGCTCAGCTGCGCACAATCGCCTAAGTCGCGCAGACGTTGTGCCGAGATCGCCAGACTGCCGTCGTCGATCAGCAGGTCGACAGCGCTCACCGGTTGTTCGTTCAGGGCCCGATCATCCATCAGGCGGGCGAGTGAGTGGCCATGTTGTTCCAGTTCCAGGGCCAGGTCGTTCAAGGCCTGGCTCTGGCCTATGAGCAGAATGTCGAGACGTCTCATGATGTTCTCCTCGGTTAGACCAAATAGGCGCTCAGGGCGTCCTGCACGCACGGCGAATCCAGCAACGAACTGCTGCGGAAAAACCGCACGATGTTGGCGACCAGTGGGTGGTGGCGATTGATCGGGAAGGCCAGGCCGGAGATTTCGCTCTTCAGTGCCAGCCTTGCGGCGTCACTGATCTGCAAGTGTTCGATCAACTGAAAGTCGAAGGCTTTCTGGATGTCGTTGGTCAGGTAATGGGTGATGAACACCGGCAGGATGTGCGCAATGCGTTGGCGATCGGCTTCGGTTGCGCCATGCCAGTAGATCCGCACCAACCGTGCCCAAAAACTGGAGTGGCGGCCTTCGTCCAGCAGGTGGTCGGCCATCAGTCCCTTGATCGATTGCTTGACCGTGTCGTCCTTGGCGAACGCTGCGACATCGTTGGTCACGGTGTTCTCGGCAATCGCCACGCAGATCAGCTCCACGGCGGCGCGCAGGTGTTCCGGAGCCAGCGCCAATGCCGCCGGAATCGCTCGGCTCAGCTCGATTTCACGCGGCAGTTCTATCGGCGTGATACCGGTCATGGCGATGGTCTGTTGCATGAAATCCATCGCTACCAACGCGTGGTAGTCCTCATCCACCACCACGGTCATGGCGTCATACCGACAGGCGAATGGGAAGGACACCGCGAAGCGATTTTTGGCAATGCTGCGCGCGGTTTTGTCGACGATCTCGGTTTCGAAAATCACCACATCGTTGATGAATTTGTAGAGCGTTTGCACCAGAGCAAAATCCCGTTGCTCGGGGCACTCGCGCAAAAAGGTTTCGCCCAGGACCAAGGGTTGGCGGCTCAGTGGATAGATCAGTTTGTCGTCGTTCTCGACCATGCGCCGTGGACGGGTGCGGATGGTTGCCCGGCCTTCCCAGGCCTCGGCGAAGGATTGGTAGTCGGCGGCGTTCATGCGCTCACCTCGGCGATCGTTTCACCCATGCTCAGACGCAAACCGTCCCACAATGCGATGCGGCTTTGCACGGCAGCGATCGCGGCGGTGTAAACGTCCTCTTCGCGCTGCGGATCGCCATTGACCAGGCGCGCTAGGAGTTTTTCCGCGGCTGGGCCGTGGTCTTCGGAATCGACCTCAATATGCCGTTCCAGGTAGTAGCGAAAGGTCGGAGCCTGTTCGAAGCCGATGCCCCAATCATCGAGGATGCGTTGGAACATCTGTGGGATGACGCTTTCGCGACCGTGCAAAAATGCTGCGGCGACACTGTGGCCCGGTGCATGCAGCGCCGTGTGCAGGGTGTGCCTGACGAAGTTCGCCGCGGCCGGGTCAACCTCCACACTTTGCAGAGCAGTTTCGTAGCTCACGCCTTCGCGTTGCAGCGCCACGAAGCGTTCGACGGCCACGGTGCTGGCGCCGACTTCGCGCATTGCATCCAGGTACAACTCGAAATGGCTGTAGTGACCGTGATCGACTCGATCATCTGACTCTTCGCCCAGGACAATCTCATTGATCAGTCGAGCCGCTTGAGGGTCTTGCGGCGGAAGCCATGGCAGCTGGACGCAGGTGAGTTCCTGTTGCAGGCGTTTGGTCAGCGACATGAAATCCCACACGGCGAACACATGGGTTTCCATAAAACGCTGGAGTATCGGGAGCGAGTTTATTTCTGAAAAAATCGGATGTGCGCTCAGTTCTGTTTTTTTTAGTTGAAGCAACTCTTTGTTTGTTTTCATGGTGTGGTCCCTAACTGGTGAACGTGTGTGGGCGGAAGACTAATGGCGTTTTTATAAATAACGACGAACGCGGTTAACTTTCTAAAGGGCAAGCAAGTGCATCAAGCAAAAGTTGATGGGGTTCTAAGGTTGAGGCTGATTATGCAAGACAAGGCCAGAGTTAATGGCCTTCTACACCGTGGTGTGTAGGCCTGGCTGTAGATTGCGATTCAGCTTCCGGTGCCAGTGATGCAGATCACGACGACATGAGTTGACTGGGCAAGTTTATGTCGGCTGAGAAAAATTAATACATGAGGAAAGTAGTGGGCAAGTGTTTTTTATATTATTTGTAAGTTGCAGTTTTTCGGGCGCGAAAAGTTACAATAAAACTAGGTAATCAAGTTTTATTGGGATGAAGTTGTTCCTTCCGGCTTAGTTAAGTCAGAATTAAAATAAATGAGTGAGTGCCTCACTCGGAACAACTTTCGGGTTGGCGAGTTGAAGTTATTTGAGGGTGTAGGAGGGTGTCCGGCCGTAGCCCGATTCTTCCCTTCCTGTGGCAAGCCTCCTTCTGTTAGTCCATTGCGCGAGGGCGGTGCAGGCAAATTTGCACGCCGCTCGTCCATTTTTAGTCGGCAAACTCAAGAGTGGGCCCAAATGGATGGCTCCGCTATCACTGGCGCATGGGTAGAGAGGGGGTTAAATGCTGGAAGTGGGAACTGGTGCTCAGCCTCTAGTGGCTGCAGAGGTCTGAAAGGACGGGCGTCACTGGATGGGTGCAGAGGAGGGGTTTGTAAGCAGATTATTCGCTGAGCAGTCCGAGATGAGTATTGATGATCTGCAAGAGACGTTGCCGCTGGGGCGTGATGAAGAGATGGTTGCCGGCCACCTCGATGAGTTCGAATTCGCGGTGGGTGAACTCACGCCAATTGACCATGCTTTCAGCCGGGGCCAGCGGGTCTTCACTGCCATAGATGGCGGTCAACGGCACGCTCAGGCTGCGGTCTGACGAAAGCAGTGAGTGCAAGAGTGGTGATACAGGCTGGCTACCAGGACTGCGGCAACCGGAAATGAACAGATGACGGGTCTGCCCCGGGCGCTGGGCTTCGCTCAGCCTGGCCAGTTCATAGGCCAGAATGGCGCCGAGTCCATGACCAAACAAGGCATGCGGCTCGGACAGGTAAGATTTGAGTGTCGCGAATGAGTCCGCGAGCAGTGGTGACCATTCAGGGTCGGGAGTTTCGTTTTGGCGTTCGCCATGGCCTGGAAGTGTGACGGTGAGCAATTCGATGTGATCATTCAGCCCTCCCGCCCAACTGCAGAACGGGTCGGAACCGTCCCCAGGCTGAGAGAAACAGATCAACCGGATGTCGGTGGGTTGATCTGAGTTGAACACCGTCAGCCACTTACTGTCTTGAGCGTGCACAGCCTTCCCCGCGCGCTTCACTTCGGAGTTTTCTTGCCCAGAGGATCAAGACTGTTCAGGTAGCGGGTAATGACCTCGACGCCTCGGTTGAGGTGATTTTCGAGTGTTTTTACACACTGCTCGATGTCCCGCTTTTCGGCTGTTCGAAGCAAGTGCCGATGGTCGTCCTGAGAGATTTTTCCCAGACCCATGGCCTCAAGGTTGAAACGCAGAAAACGCTCTTCTTCGATCAAACCGCTTTCCACCAGACTCAAGAGCCGGCGGTTGGTGGCCTTGCCGTACAGGGTCATGTGGAAAAGGCGGTTGAGCGTGCCAATTTCGGCGTAATCGGTTTCGGTCTCAAGGGTGTCGATGTAACGCGCGGCCAAGGCGAAATCATCGGCGTCAAGCAAGGGAATCGACAACCGCAGGGCTTCGGATTCCAGGAGGATGCGCAGGGCGTAAGTTTCTACGGCATCGCCCTCAACCAGAGGCGCGACGACGGCACCTTTGTGTGCGATAACATGCAGCAACGATTGTGCTTCGAGTTGTCGCAAGGCCTCACGCACCGGCATGCGACTCACCCCGAACAGATCGGCGAGGTCTTGCTGGCGAAGGGCTGTCCCGCACGGCAAGCGACCATCGAGGATGGCCGAGCGAAGGGTTTCCTCAATCACCGAGCGCGCGAGGTGGGCGGGTATCGGTCCGCTGACCGTAATACTGCTCAAAGGGTTCGGCTTTTGTGTCACGACGACGCTACCCTACTTCTGAAATGGGTGAGGTTGATTGGATCCAATGCACACTAGTGATTGCCTTAGTACTTGTCAAACCACCGGCCGTCCCTGAACCGCAGATTCTCGACGCTGAGAAGATTGCCAAGATCGCAGCCTGCGGCAGCTCCTACCCCGACCCCTTATACCTGTGGATTATCAGGTATACACAAATCCCGTAGGAGCTGCCGCAGGCTGCGATCTTATGGGGTCCATCCGTTGAACCTCTCTGATCACTCACTTAAGTTTAGCGCCGTGATTGCACGGTGCCATTGTCTTTTACCTATCGAACCTTCACCGTCAATCGATTTCCGCAGCCCCCCCCGGACTCCTCGCATTGGCGGTACGTTTAGCTCCCCCTCGGACCCTGCGCTGGCTTTGTTCAGCGGTGCTATTGGCCGGCGTTCTGCTGGGCAGTTTGCATGCCGATTGGGATTTCTCGCTGATCAGTCGTCGGGCTCAGGCGCTCTACGGGCCGCTGGGTGAAGGGGCGTAGCGGATCGATGCCTGGCAGCATTTGCTGGCCACGCAAAAGCAGGTCGGGGAGCTGGAACAGCTCAAAGTGGTCAACCTGTTCTTCAACAAACAAATACGCTACGAAGAAGACATCGACCTGTGGCATCAGGATGATTACTGGACGACACCCTGCTGGTGGAAGCGCGGATTCGTCCGCAAGACATTGCCTTCCTGCACCCAGGGCAAGAAGCCACGGTGAAATTCACCGCCTATGACTACACCCTCTATGGCGGCCTGAAAGCCAAGCTCGAGCAGATCGGTGCCGACACCATCACCGACGACGACAAGAAGACCACCTACTACGTGATCAAGCTGCGCACCGACCGCAGCCACCTGGGTACCGACGAAAAACCGCTGTTGATCATCCCTGGAATGGTCGCCTCGGTGGACATCATCACCGGCAAAAAAACCATCCTCAGCTACCTGCTCAAACCGATCATCCGCGCCCGGGCCGAGGCGTTGCACGAGCGGTGATCCACCCGTTCCCACGCTAGACCGTGTGGAGCCGAAAAGATCGCAACCTGCGGCAGTTCCGGATTTACGTACGGCCTCGTGCGCTAAGCGCTTCATGGAAATCGCTGACCTGACCCAGCCCTTTCACAGCGTGTGGGGGGTGGTTCGACACGTTGTTGCCGGTCGCGGTGACATTCTGGTCGCTGGAGAACTCGCCGATGACCCGGGCCTGTGCAATCATCCCGTTTCATTTATTCCACGGCCCGATCACGCCAGGGCGGAGCGGCGACGCTACCGGATGTTGTCTGCGTGCGATCGGTCGGGATCAGCGGTTTGCAGGGCGCAGACTGTGGGGCCCTGTCCTAGAGTTACAGGTGCTTCAGAGCCCATAGGGGAGAGTGGGCGGCTTCTATTTTTATGTGCAGTGCAGGGGGATGGATGGAGGTGTGCAGAGAAATAGGGCCTGGCGCCAAGCATGACGAACACTCAGTGATCAGTTGGAGTGAGGGAGCGCAGCGTCTGGCTCAATGGGGGCGTGAGCACTGGCTGTTGCCAATTCTGGCGCTGGCGGCACTCACGCGTTTTTATGATCTGACCGCTGCGGCGATCTGGGGCGATGAAGGCTCCAGCTTGCTGTTGAGCCAGTATTCGTTGGCCGGGATCTGGTTTCACGCTGCCCATGATGTGCATCCGCCGTTGTATTTTTGGCTCCTGCACTGTTGGATCGAGTTATTCGGCGACGGGATCTTTTCAATCCGCAGCCTGAGCGCGCTTCCGGGGATCGCCACGGTGGCTCTAGGCGTCTGGTTGGTGGGATTGATCGCCACGCGTCGAGCGGCAGTGTTGGCCGGGGTTCTGCTGGCCTTGCTGCCAACGGCTGTGCGCTATAGCCAGGAAGTGCGCATGTATTCGCTGTTGGGCGCCTTGTTAATCGGCGCGACCATCGCTCTGGTGTATTGGGTAAAACAACCACAGCGCTCGCGTTATCTGGTGATCTACGCGCTGTTGATGACGGCGGGTTTTTATACCCATTACTTCACCGCCCTCTGTGCGCTTTCCCACTGGCTGTATCTGCTGGCGATACGTCTGCAACCCGGCGCAGAGTCTCGGCACATTACCCGCCCCGGCTGGTGGCTCGCTAACGTGGCGATCGTTGTGATTTTTCTGCCCTGGATTCCGGGATTGATCGATCTGCTGCAGCACATGGACCAACTCAAAGCCAGCGGCGATGTTGGATGGGAGCAGCCCGTCACGTTTGCGTCGTTACCCTCGATGATTTGGCTGTTTTTGATCCAGGAGGAGGGGGACAGCCTGCCGTGGGCGATCTTCGCTTTATTGCCGCTGATGGTTCTGATTGTCTGCGCGATGACGGCCTGGCGTGATCGTACGCCGTACAGGTTTCATATTTTGCTGGTGATTTACAGCGTTCTTCCACTGCTGCTGGTGTTCGCGGTGTCGTTCATTTCGCCGATTTTTATCGAGCGTTACCTGACGGCTTACGCGCTGGGCCTGCCGATGGTGTTTGCGATTGCCATCGATCGGCTGCAAACGCGTTTTCGGGTGGTGGCGTTTGCCTTGCTCGCAGTGTTCGTGGGTACAGAACTGGTCGGGCTGAAAACCAACGCGACGGTCGACGTGAATGATCAGGTCAGCGTCATGGTCGATTTTGTGAACCAGCGCTATGTCGCAGGCGATCGCATCGTCATCAGCGACATGCTCTGGTACATGAGTTACGTCTACTACAACCGGACCGACGCTCAGCCGCTGCTCTACACGCCGCTGTTGCCCGACGGGGTTTCCAGTCGGCCAAATGCCTATGGTTTTGGCACGCTGGTGGATGAGGATGCCGACAAGATCTACCTCGACAACCTGACTGGGCTACCCACCGGGACGGGGCGGGTGTGGTTAATCAGTACCGGCGATCAGCCGGACGAATTCGCGCCGCTGCCTACCGCGTGGCACAAGACCAGCGAGTTCATGGCGGGGAACGCCAAAGCGCGGCTGTTCATCATGTGCGGGCGGCCTGGTGCGGGTTCTGCGCCTGACTGCACACTCACCCCTTCGATGACAAATCCGCCATACCCTTCAACAATTCGATCGGTAACGGAAAGATGATGGTCGAAGTCTTGTCACCGGCAATCGCACCCAGGGTCTGCATGTAGCGCAACTGCATTGCGCCAGGTTGACGGCCGAGCATTTCGGCGGCTTGCATGAGCTTTTCCGAGGCCTGTAATTCGCCTTCGGCGTGAATAACCTTGGCCCGTCGTTCACGTTCGGCTTCAGCCTGTTTGGCGATGGCGCGGATCATCGATTCGTTGAGGTCAACGTGCTTGATTTCGACGTTGGCCACTTTGATCCCCCAGGCATCGGTCTGGGCGTCGAGTACTTGCTGGACATCGGTGTTCAGGCGTTCGCGTTCGGCCAGCAGTTCGTCCAGTTCATGCTTGCCCAGCACTGCCCGCAAGGTGGTTTGCGCCAGTTGGCTGGTGGCCATGAGGAAGTCTTCAACCTGAATGATCGCCTTCTGCGGGTCGAGCACCCGGAAGTACAGCACCGCATTGACCTTCACCGAGACGTTATCGCGGGTGATCACATCTTGCGGCGGTACATCGAGCACCACGGTGCGCAGATCCACCCGGACCATTTGCTGAACCATCGGAATCAACAGAATCAACCCAGGGCCTTTGACCTGCCAGAAGCGTCCGAGCTGGAACACCACCCCGCGCTCGTATTCACGCAGGATACGAAAGGTTGACGCAGCCAGCAGAATCAACAGCGCCACTAGCGCGCCAAAACCCAATT
The DNA here is from genome assembly GCF_057813935.1 of Pseudomonas sp. F220. Taxonomy (NCBI): domain Bacteria; kingdom Pseudomonadati; phylum Pseudomonadota; class Gammaproteobacteria; order Pseudomonadales; family Pseudomonadaceae; genus Pseudomonas; species Pseudomonas sp. F220. Next base: position 30,779 of record NZ_JBVASJ010000045.1, on the reverse strand, counting down.
CCAGACCCATGATCATTCTCCTCGCGGTGCAGCCTGCGCCGCAGTCACTTCCAGTAGCAGGCCCTTACGGGCGATCACCTGCACCCGTTGTCCGGGTCGCAGTGGCATCGGGCTCAGCACTTGCCAGTTTTCCCCTTGCAGCTGCACCCAGCCGTTGTAAGGGTTGCCGGGTTGCACGGCGGTCACTGGCGTGATGCTGCCCACCAGCCCGGCATCGCCGCTGACGATTTTTCGCCGTCGTGCCCTCATCGCCATGCTCGCCAGTGCCATGAACAGCGCGGCACTGACCACGGCCAGGCCAACGATCAAGGGCAGTGGAATGCCATAACCCGGCACATCGGTGTCCATCAGGATCACCGCGCCCACCACAAAAGAGGCAATCCCGCCGAAGCCGATCACCCCGAACGTCGGCAAAAAGGCTTCGGCCACCATGAACGCGACGCCCAGCAAAATCAGCGCTATCCCGGCGTAATTCACCGGCAACAACTGCAGGGCATACAACCCGAGCAACAGGCAGATCCCCCCCAGCACACCACTGACGCCGGAGCCTGGGCTCATGAATTCGAAAAACAGGCCATAGATGCCGATCATCATCAGAATCAACGCCACGCTGGGGTGGGCGATCACTGACAGTAATTGCGTGCGCCAGTCGGGGTCATGGTAGATCAGTGCGGCGCCGAAGGTGTGCAGTTGCACATTGTGCCCGGCGGCACTCAAGGTCTTGCCATCAAGCTGTTTGAGCAGACCGTTCAGGTCATCCGCCACGTAGTCGACCACCTTGAGCTTCAGTGCTTCCTGAGCCGACAGGCTGACGGCTTCACGCACCGCTTGCTCGGCCCAGTCAACGTTGCGCCCGCGCAATTGCGCCAGGCCACGGATATACGCGGCAGCGTCATTGATCTGTTTGTGGGTCAGGGTGTCCGTGGTGGCTTCGGGCTCTGGATTCTTGTCGGTACGTGGTGCCGCCGGCGGGTTTGGCTGCCCGGGTATGCCGCCGATTTGTACCGGCGTCGCAGCGCCAAGGTTGGTGCCCGGTGCCATGGCGGCGATGTGGCTGGCGTAGAGAATATAGGTCCCGGCGCTGGCAGCACGGGCGCCGCTGGGGGCGACGAAACTGGCCACCGGCACGGGGCTGGCGATGATCGCTTTGATGATCGCTCGCATCGAGGTGTCCAGCCCACCCGGCGTGTCGATGCCTAACACCACCAATTGCACGTGCTCATCGACCGCCTTGTTCAAGCCACGAACCACATAGTCGGCACTGGCCGGGCTGATCACATCGTTCACCGTCAGCACCATCACCGGATCCACAGCCCACACCTGCCCGGTCGGTAACCCGATCAGCAACCACAGCAACACCGCCTGCCATCCACGCTTGTTCATATGACCCACCCGGAGAGTCATGCACCTGCCGGCCATCATCCTGTCGTCGGCTCTGAAGTGGAGTTTAGTTGAGCAATGGACTGAGCGAATTCTGATCATTTACGTCAGCAAACCGGTCAGCAGTTTGTCGGGATAAGGGTGGTCGCTACCCGGTGCACGGCCTAGACTCTTAAGGGTGAATCAAGTTGTTTACCCACCGTCCGCAAGCAGTTGCTCTGGACACCGAGGTGCATCATGCGTATGGCAAGAACCGTGCATTTGAGCCTGGAACAGGCCAAATGCGATTATGACGTCGTGACTCATCCGCACTCGGCGAGCAGCCTGGAAACCGCCAGGGTGGCGGGCATCCCCGCTGAACGCGTGGCGAAATCAGTCATTCTCGACGACCACCATGGCCATTACCTGATGGCCGTCCTGCCCGCCAGCCGCCATCTGGACCTGAGCAAAGTCCGTGGCAGCGGCGAATGGCAAATCACCCGCGAAAGCACGCTGGCTCATCTGTTCAACGACTGCGAACGCGGGGCCGTGCCTGCACTGGGCGAATCCTATGGCATGGACATGGTCATCGACCCGATGCTGACCCGCCAGAAAGACATCTACGTCGAGGCCGGCAACCACAACAACCTTGTCCACTTGAGCATGGACGAGTACCTGAAAATGGTGCCCCATGCCGAAGTGTGTGAGGTGAGTCATTCATGATGATTGGCAGTGATTGTCGCACCACCTTCGCGGGCACCGCGTATTCCCTGTGGGAGCGAGGCTTGCCCGCGATTGACGGTGAAACAGTCGAAAAAAGACTTACAGCCAACTCAACGACTTAAAGCCCAGGAGTCCCCCATGGAATCACCTACCCACAGCCTCCCAGCCCTGTTCAAACAACTCGGCCTGCTCGACGACCCCGTCAGCATCGACGCTTTCATCGCCACCCACTCGCCGCTCAAACCCGAGCTGCACTTGGCCGATGCCTTCTTCTGGACCAAGAGCCAGGCGGAGTTTTTGCGGGACGAGATTCTGGATGACGCCGATTGGGCAGAGGTGGTGGATCAACTGGATGTACTGCTGAGGAAGGGGCGGGGGGTGTAAAAAAATCTGAGAGAAACAGGCAAAATGTAAAAAAAACTGGTGAGTAGTAAAAAAATCTGGGCTTTAATCGCCAAAGTGAATTTTTTCTGTGGACGCTCACCATGCCTGTTGTCGGATACGCCCACCTGCGTAATGCGCTAGGCCTTAAAGCCTTTGAGCCAAAACGCACAGCAATGATCAAGCCTGTTACCCGGATCACCTTGATCGGCGATTGCCTGGCCGTTCCGCAATCCGTTGCGCCTGCTCAGGACTCAATGCTGGAGCATATTCTGTTTGCCCTCAAACACGAAGGCATCAACCTTGGCATCCTCGCCCAAGCACTTGAAACAATTTCTGCTGAGCAATTGCTGAATGAATTGGCCAAAGCGCCCAATGGCGTCTTTATCCGCAAGGCTTGCTTCCTATGGGAAAACTTCACAAGACAACAACTCGACTATTCAACGCCGGTGCGCGGCAGCGTTGTCGCGTTATTCGATCCGCAGCTCTATGTAACTGGCCCAGCCGTTCGCAATAGCCGCTGGCGAATCGACTTCAACGGCCTTGGCTCCCTTCACTATTGCGCCACCGTGGAGCGGACCCCGGAACTCGAAACCTTACTCAGTCTCGACATCCTCAGCCGGGCCAAAGCCTTTATGGCGACTTTGCCCCCGGAAATGATGGACCGCGCCATCAATTGGGCCTACCTCCACGAAACCCGTGACTCCTTTGCTATCGAGAAGGAAGAGCCCAGCGAAGAAAAATCCCGACGCTTCGTTCAGTTGCTACGCCAAGCCCATGAAGGCCGCGAGCTGAGCGAAGACTATTTGGTCGAGTTGCAAAACAGTACCGTCTCCAACCCCTTCGACAAAGCCGTGCTATTTCGACACGAGCAAAATCATCTGCATAATGGTCTGCGAGGCGCAGCCGGTGTGAGCTATGTGCCACCCGCGCCAGACCTGTGCCGCGAGTTGATGCTAGAGCTGATGACCTTCGCCAATCAGGTCTCGCGACAAGTTGATCCATTGGTTGCCGCTGCTGTGACGGCCTTTGGTTTCGTCTTCCTTCATCCGTTCATGGATGGCAACGGCCGACTCTCCCGCTTTTTGATCCACCAGACGCTTTGCCATTCAGGGGCGCTTGAGAACGGGTTGCTCCTGCCCGTGTCAGTCGCAATGAAACACGAAGAACAAAGCTATCTGGCCGCCCTCAAAGACTTCTCCCAGCCTGTCCGCGAGTTCTGGAACGTCACCTGGCTGGACGCGGAAAAAATGGCCTGTGAGTTCATCGGCCACCCGTCGATCTACCGCTTCTGGGACGCCACTCGCTGCGTCGAATTTACCCTGCAAATGGCCCGTCGCGCCCTGGAAGTCGAACTACGCGAAGAAACCGAATTCCTCGACCGTTACGACCGTGTGATCAACGTGGTGAACCAACGCTTCGATGTGCGTGGCAGCGACCTGTCCAGGCTGGTGATGATGTGCCTGGACAACGAAGGCAAGGTCTCCAAGCATCGGCGCAAGCAGTTTCAATACAGAGTGCCGGAGGAGGTTTTTGAATTTATTGAGAAGGAGGCGGGGAAGGTGTTGATTTAGCTAAGTGCGAACGTAGCGCTGTGTACGAACGAGCTAAAAAACGCCAAGAAAAGTAAGCGGCCAGTCCGCATTGGCACCGACCTGCTGGAAACCCTCACCTCAGTCACCATCCGCGATATCGACGATCAGGATCTTTACCGCTTCATCAATGCCGCGTTTGTGTCGTTGCGTGATGGTTTGGACATGATGGAAGAAGTGCAGCATCGCTTGACCGCCCAAGCGTTGAAGGCGACCTGACGTTTACCGCTGATCGCTCCCACGCTCCCGCGTGGGAACGATCGCTTCACCAATTTGTATCAAAACTTGACTGAATTTATCCGTCAATGCAATATTGATAGTTAGCAAACTAACAGTGTGCGAGTTTCCCTTTGCCCAACAATCTCGACGCTCTCCAGATGAACATCAGCAGTGCCATGGTGGTCGCCGCGCGGCATTGGCGGCGGATCTGTCAGACCACGCTGGTCAACTATGGCATCTCCGAAGCCTGCGCCGTCCCGTTGCTGATGATCGGGCGCCTGGGTGAGGGTGTGCGGCAGGTGACGGTGGCGCAGGCGGCGGGGATGGAGAGTCCGTCTCTGGTACGTTTGCTCGATCAGCTGTGCAAATCCGGTTATGTCTGCCGCACTGAAGATGCCCATGATCGTCGTGCCAAATGTTTGAGCCTGACCCAGAGCGGTCGTGAATTGGTTCAGGCCGTCGAGGCAGAGCTGGTGCGCTTGCGCCGTGAGGTGCTCGAAGGTATCGATCCAGCGGATCTTGAGGCGGCGTTGCGGGTGATCCGCGCGTTTGAGTCGGCCACTCATTTACCGGTGGCAACTTCTTGAACGGATTTTTCAGCGGCATGCCGCCTGCACGGGATTGGTTTTACGGCGTGCGGACCTTCGCTGCGTCGATGATCGCGCTCTACATCGCCATGCTGATGCAGATGCCTCGCCCGTACTGGGCGATGGCCACGGTTTACATCGTTTCCAGCCCTTTCGTCGGCCCTACCAGTTCCAAGGCGTTGTACCGCGCCGTTGGTACCTTCTTGGGCGCGTCGGCGGCGGTGTTTTTCGTGCCGATGTTTGTGCAGACGCCGTTTCTGTTGGTCGTGGTGATTGCGCTGTGGACCGGCATTCTGCTGTTCCTTTCGTTGCACCTGCGCACCGCCAACAGCTATGCCTTGATGCTCGCCGGTTACACCTTGCCGTTGATCGCGTTGCCGGTGGTGGATAACCCGCTGGCGGTGTGGGATGTGGCCGAAGCGCGGACCGAGGAAATTTTTCTCGGCATCGTCTGCGCGGCGGTGATTGGCAGCATGTTCTGGCCGCGACGGCTGGCGCCGGTGTTCGTCGAGTCGGCGGGCAAGTGGTTTGCCGATGCGGCGATCTACAGCCAACGTTTTCTGGCCCGCACGGTGCAACCCGAGGAAGTCAGCGCCCTGCGTTCCTCGATGGTCGCAACCTTCAACAGCCTTGAACTGATGATCGGCCAGTTGCCCCACGAAGGCGCGCGGCCGCAAACGGTGCGCAATACCAAAGAGTTGCGTGGGCGGATGATTCACCTGCTGCCGGTGGTGGATGCGCTGGACGATGCCTTGTACGCGCTGGAGCGGCGCACGCCGGAGCTTGTGGATAAGTTCGCGCCGCTTTTGGTCGCCGCTAGTGAGTGGCTTGACAGCACTGCCAAAGACGCATCGGTCGAGCGCTGGCAGGCGTTGCGCAGTCAGCTCGAAGCCTTGCAACCGAGCTCTGATGCTCTGGACGACCGCCGTCAATTGCTGTTCTCCAACGCCCTGTACCGCCTTGGCGAGTGGATCGACTTGTGGCAAGACTGCCGCAGCTTGCAACAGGCGATTCACTGCGAAAGCCAGGATATCTGGCGCGCGGTCTATCGCCATTGGCGCTTGGGCCGGCTGACGCCGTTTCTCGACCGTGGGCTGATGCTGTATTCCGTGGCGTCGACCATTACCGCAATCATCGTTGCTTCGGTGCTGTGGATGCTGCTGGGCTGGACTGACGGCGGTAGCGCGGTGATTCTGGCGGCGGTGGCCTGCAGCTTTTTCGCCTCGATGGACGACCCGGCGCCGCAGATTTACCGGTTCTTTTTCTGGACCGCGATGTCGGTGCTGTTCGCCAGCCTTTACCTGTTTTTAATCCTGCCGAACCTACATGACTTCCCGATGCTGGTGCTGGCGTTCGCTGTGCCGTTCATCTGTGTGGGTACGCTCACCGTGCAGCCGCGTTTTTACCTCGGCATGCTGCTGACCATCGTCAACACCTCATCGTTCATCAGCATCCAGGGCGCTTACGACGCGGATTTCCTGAGTTTTGCCAACTCCAATCTGGCAGGTCCCATTGGGCTGCTGTTCGCGTTCGTCTGGACCCTGATCGCCCGCCCGTTCGGCTCGGAACTGGCGGCCAAACGCCTGACCCGCTTCAACTGGCGCGAAATTGTCAGCCTGACTGAACCGGCGACCCTGGCCGAGCACCGACACATGGGCGTGCAGGTGCTCGACCGGCTGATGCAGCATCTGCCACGACTGGCGATGACCGGTCAGGACACTGGCATCGCCCTGCGTGAAGTGCGGGTGGCGCTGAACCTGCTGGATCTGCTGGCCTACTTGCCGAGGGTGTCGGGCGTGCCGCAGGCCTTGCTGCGTCAAGTAGTGGCCGAGGTCGGCGAGTACTTCAAGGCGTGCCTGAAGGCTGATGAGCGTCTTCCCGCGCCGAGCCCATTGTTGATGACGCTTGATCGAACACGCCGAGCTCTGAACGGCCAAGGCGTTCAAGGCGATAATGAAACCCGTCTGCATTTGTTGCACGCATTGAGCGGTTTGCGCCTGGCATTGTTGCCGGGCGTTGAATTCATCGGCGCTGGCGACCTCGAAGAACCGCTTCCCCATGGCATCGATGGAGCGCCTTTATGATTGGTGATCTGGATATCAGCGGGGTGTTCCTGCCCACGCTGCTGGTGCTGATGGGCATTACGTATGTGTTGTACCTGGTGGTGCACGGGGTGCTGACGCGCTTGCACTTTTATCGTCTGGTCTGGCACCGGGCATTGTTCAACGTGGGTCTCTACGCTTTGTTGCTCGGCGCCGTGGACTCACTCAGTCGATACCTGATGACATGAAAAAACCTTTATTGACCATCGGTCGCGTGATTCTGACTCTGCTGGTGGTGACTTTCGCCTGCGTCGTGGTCTGGCGCATGGTGATGTATTACATGTTTGCGCCGTGGACGCGGGACGGGCATATCCGTGCCGACATCGTGCAGATCGCGCCGGACGTCTCGGGCCTGATCCAGCAAGTACAGGTGCGTGACAACCAATTGGTGGCGCGCGGTCAGGTGCTGTTCAGCATCGACCAGGACCGTTTCAAACTGGCCCTGCGCCAAGCCAAAGCCGCCGTCGCCGACCGTCAGGAAACCCTGGCTCAGGCCCAGCGCGAAGCCAAGCGTAATAGCGGTCTCGGCAACCTGGTGCCGCGTGAGCAACTGGAAGAAAGTCAGTCCCGGGTCGCCCGGGCTCAATCGGCGCTGGCCGAGGCGCAAGTGACGGTGGACAGCGCGCAGCTGAACCTCGACCGCTCGGTGATCCGCAGCCCGGTAGACGGCTACGTCAACGACCGGGCGCCGCGAGCCCAGGAGTTCGTCACGGCGGGCCGCCCCGTGTTGTCGGTGGTGGACAGCAATTCCTTCCATATCGACGGCTATTTCGAAGAGACCAAGCTCGACGGCATTCACGTCGGCCAAAGCGTCGATATTCGGGTCATCGGCGACAAGGCGCGGCTGCGCGGGCATGTCGAAAGCATCGTCGCCGGTATCGAAGACCGCGACCGCAGCAGCGGCTCGAACCTGCTGCCCAACGTCAACCCGGCCTTCAGCTGGGTGCGGCTGGCGCAACGGATTCCGGTGCGTATCGCCTTCGATGAAGTGCCGGAAGATTTCCGTATGATCGCCGGGCGTACCGCCACCGTTTCGATCATCGGTGACAAGCCCGAGCAGGAGCTTGCGCAATGAACACGGCCGCCCGTTTGGCAACCGTCGGGCTTGGCCTGCTGCTCTCGGCTTGTCAGGTCGTCGGGCCGGACTATCACCTGCCGGACAACGCCGCTGTGCATCGCGAAGACCTGCAAGGCGATCTGACCGGGCAGAGTAACAACGTGGTCTCGGCGCCGGTGCCGAGCGATTGGTGGCGGTTGTATCAGGACCCGCGACTGGATGAGCTAGTGCGTCAGGCCATGGCGTCCAATACCGATTTGCGCGTGGCGGCGGCCAGTCTGTCCCGGGCTCGCGCTCAGGTCGACGAGGCTCAGTCGGCTGGAGGCTGGAGCGGTGGGGTGAAGATGGGCGCTCAGCGCTTGCAGGAGTCCGGCGAGGCGTTTTTGCTGGCCGATAAAGTGCCGGTGGCCAACGTCGGCGATATCGGGATTACCACCTCCTATCAGTTCGACTTGTTCGGCACTTTGCAGCGCGGGATTGAAGCGGCCAAGGCCAACGCCGATGCCACCCAAGCCGCAGCGGACACTGCACGAATCACCTTGGTAGCTGACGTCGTAAGGGCTTACACCCAGGTTTGCGCCGCCAATGAAGAACGGCAAATCGCCGAGCATTCGCTGGACCTGCAAGCTCAAAGCACCACGCTCACTCAGCGCTTGCGAGACGCCGGGCGTGGTGACGAAACCCAGGTCACCCGTTCGCAAACCCAATTCAAATCCCTACGCGCTGAACTCCCTCGCTACGAGGCTGCACGTCAGGCCGGGCTGTTCCGTTTGTCGATGCTGCTGGCCAAACCCGTGGAGCAACTGCCCGCCGGCACCAGCACCTGCGCCGAGCTGCCGCACATTGCGCAATTATTACCGGTAGGTGACGGCGCGACGTTGCTCAAACGTCGGCCCGACGTGCGCCAAGCCGAACGTCGCTTGGCTGCTGCAACCGCCGGGATCGGCATCGCCACTGGCGAGCTGTACCCGGACATCAGCATCGGCGCGACCGTCGGTACGGTTGGTATTTTGGAAAACCTCGGTAAACCGGCGACCAACCGTTGGGGTTTTGGCCCGTTGTTGAGCTGGACCGTACCGTCCAACGGTTCCCGCGCGCGGATTCGTGAGGCCGAGGCGTCGACTCAGGGCGCGTTGGCGCATTTCGACGGGGTGGTGCTCAACGCCATCCGCGAAACCCAGACCGGCTTGGCGCAGTATTCCGCCCAGTTGCAGCGCCGTGATGCCCTGGCCGATGCCGAGCAGTCGGCGCAACTGGCGGCGGACCAGACGCACCGGTTCTTCCAGGCCGGTCGGGCGTCGTTCCTGGCTGACCTGCAGGCGACCCGGACCTACACCGACGTCCGCGCCCAGCTGGCGTCGGCCAACACTCAGGTTGCCATGAGCCAGATCGATTTGTTCCTGGCGCTGGGCGGTGGTTGGGAAAGCGGACGAACGCAAGGTTCTGAACACGCGAAACCCTGAGGCCGTTGCTATGCTTTGATTAGTTGTGTGGACGCGCGGCTGTTTGCGCCTGTCCACGGATCAAGGCTCGCGTTGGTCATGGGGATTCCATTAATGAAAAACCCTTATGCTCCCGGCTTCTGGTGCGCCATCGTTGCGGTGGTGTTGCTCTCTGCTACCTATTTCTACGGCATCATGCTGGCCCATCAGATCGACAAGGCGCTGCTTTTTCTCGACAGCGCCAGCGCACTGATCGCCGTGCTGTCGATCGTGGTCGTCGCCTGGGCTTCGTTTCAGGGTCAGAAGGTCAAGAAAAAACAGCTCGAACAAGGCAAAACCCTGGTGCTGATCTGGGACACCAAGGTTGCGCTGCGCCGGGTCGAAACGGTGTTTGATCGTTACTTCTGGGGCAGTTACTGGCAACCGGGGCGGACCTTCCAGGAAGTCATGGGTGAACTCACCGGCACGCCGCTGGAAAAAAGCCTCGAAGCCCTGAAACATCAATGCCTGGTCCTCGACAAGCAAATCGCCGACGGCCGGCACTGGCTAAACAACGCCCGCGAACTCTCCGATGTCGCCACTGCCATGGCCCGGGAACGCTATCAACTGGATTTCTGCGATCCGCGCTCGGAGTCACCGAGCGGAGCGGTGATCAATCGGGACTTTGAAGTGCTCGTCTACACCTGGACCGCAAGGCTAAAGAGCTTTGATCATCAGCTGGATGAGATTGAAGTTCAGTACTCCTGAGGGAATGGGGGCTCTAAAGATCGCAGCCTACGGCAGCTCCTACGCAAAACCTGTAGGAGCTGCCGTAGGCTGCGATCTTTTTGCGTTTTCCACGGGCTTACCGACTTGCGCGTCTCAAACATCCTCGGATCATAAATAAACGCATAACCCTCCAAAGAAGGCATTCCTACACGGGAGTGTGAGAGCGATCTTTGTTTCACATTCAATTTGGGTTGCCCCGTACGGAAAATGCTAATCTCCCAGCACTTTTAGCGGAGTCGAGCCGCAACCCGTCAAGGGTTCAGGGAAGACGACCACACTTTCAACAACGGACATTGATCGGGTCAAACATGAATAAATCAGCAGGCGTACTCTTAGGAATCGTTGTCGCGATAGGCGCAATCAGCGCCGGCGGCGCCTGGTACACCGGCACCAAGCTGGAAGGGGTGCTGCAAACCTCGATTTCCGATGCCAACAAAGAGCTGCAAACCGCAATGGTCGGCTCCAAAGGCACCGCCACCTTGGAATTGGTGTCGCTGGATCGCCAGTTGTTCAGCAGTACCGCGCACTACCGCTTCAAAGGTCAGGGCGAAATGTTCGGTGAGGCCCCTGAAGGTGTTGAATGGCTGTTCGTCGACCATATCGAACACGGCCCGTTGCCGTTCTCGCGCCTGATGTCGTTGAAGCTGTACCCGGTGATGGCGACCAGTCACTACGAGCTGGAGAAAACCCCGAACACCGAAAAATGGTTCGCCGCCACCAAGGATGTCTCTCCGCTCAAGGGCGTGGTCAACATGGGCTACGACCGTTCTACTGAAGGCGCGCTCGAACTGTTGCCGCTGGAGCTGGCGCTGGACGACAAGTCCAACCTGAAATTTTCCGGTATGAATGTCGATATTTCTGCCAGTGCCCAGGCGCAGAAGGTCAAAGCCCATGGCTACATGGACAGCCTCAACCTGTCGACGGTCGCTGAGGATCAGACTCCGGTTCAGATCGAGCTCAACGGTCTGACGCTGGCCAGTAATCTCACCAAGAGCAGCTACGGCTTTTATCTGGGCCAGAACACCCTCGAGTTGACCGGCGCCAAGACGACCTTTGGCGAGAAGCAATCGGTGCTGACCCTTAAAAACTCCGAAGTAAAAAGCTCCACGGAAGAGTCCGGCACGAGCCTGGCGGGTCGCGCCGACTACAAAATTGGCGAAATCGCCTACAACGGCAAGGCCGTCGGCACAGCCAATATGGCCTGGAGCATGAAGAACCTCGATGTCCTGGCTGCGATGTCGCTGATGCAGGTTTACCAGAATAAGGTGCAACCCTACGAGGCTGCTGCCTCCGCTGCGGCTGCCGCAGGTCAGCCGGCACCAGAGCTGAACCTGACCGAAGCCGAGGAGGCCCAGGTCAAGACTGATCTGGATAAACTGCTGGCCGCCAAACCGCAGATCGCCCTGGAAAACCTCTCGCTCAATACCGCCAACGGTGAAAGTCGTATGAGCCTGGTCGTCGATCTGACCAAGCCGCAATCGATGGACCTTCCGCCAATAGAAGTGGGCAAGCAGCTTGTTTCGCTATTGGATTTCAATCTGCTGCTATCCAAGCCGATGATCGCCGATGTGGCCAGTGTGCAGGCGCAGATGGGCGGTCAGACCGATGCCAAGACGATTGCCGACCAAGGGACCACGACCAGTGAAATGGTCGGCAGCATGGCGGTCGGGACTCAACTGGCGACACTGGACGGCAACAACATCGTGTCCAAACTGCATTACGCCAACAATCAGGTGGATTTCAATGGCCAGAAAATGACCGTCGAGCAGTTTATCGGCTTCGTGATGAATAAGTTGGGTGGCGCTGGCACCGTCCAGTAAGCCGTTTTCCGGATCAGCAATAGCTGTTTTAAGCACGCAAGTACGAACCGAACGCCCAGCCACCGCATCAGCGGATCGGCTGGGCGTTTTGCTTTGTGGGACGAATCTGAAGAAATGTGCGGATTTGTCTTTTGCCCAGTGTCGCCGTGGAAGACTGCTCGGCAGGAAAGCTTGGTTGGGTCATAAGGCACCGGCCGCCTGATGCGTACTTCGCAGGGGAACCCATCGCTCCAGCTCTCCTCGTAAGGAAGCTGACGAATGCTGCGTACCGCTCGCCCCCACCTTCGCCCGATCATTCGCGTGGCCCTGTGCAGCCAATTGCTTTGGCCGACGTTGGCCTTTGCCGATACGGCTTACGACAGCCTGATTCGCCAGGCGCGGACCGGTAATTACAGTCCGGCGCTGACCACACTGCGCCAGTTGCCAACTGATCGGCTGACGGCTGGGCAAGTCAGCGATCACCTGTTGATTGCCAGTTGGGCGGGACTCGATACTGAAGTCGTCAGCGTCTATGAAACCCAGGCCCGCAACCGGGTGCTGCCGATTCAGGCACTGAGCGTCACGGCTCACGCTTACCGCAACCTCAAGCGCTGGGATCCGGCGACTCAACTCTACCGTCAGGCCTTGGCGCGAGAGCCGCAAAACCCGGACCTGCAGCTCGGTCTGGCCATGACTCAGGCCGATTCCGGTAACCCCGCAGAAGCGGTCAGCCGCGCCCGGGCGCTGGTCGCAGCCAAGCCTGACGATCCTGCTCGTCGACTGGCGCTGGGCTATGCCTTGACCCGCTCCGGTGCGACCTATGACGCGCTGTTCGAATACGACCAGGCTTCCGTCCGGGCAGGCAGCAAACCTGAAGTCGCTCGCGAATATGTCTTTGCCCTGCAACGTGCGCGCCTGCCAGAACCCGCCTTGCGCCTGGCTCATCAGCGTCCGGGGCTGATCGATCCGGTGCTGTTGCGCCGCCTCGAAGGCGACCTTGCCGCCGAGCGGGTACGCCTGGCGGAACTGGCGACCCGTAGCGAAAAAGAACGCTACGTCATCGCTGACCGCGCTTTGAGTGACTACGACCAATTACTGGCCACCTGGTCTGCGGATGCTCAGGCCCACGACGATGTGGTCCGTTGGCGAATCGACCGCATGGGCGCGCTCAAGGCTCGGGCACACACGGCTGAGGTCATCAGCGATTACCAGACACTGCACGCCGAAGGAGCGAGCATTCCGACCTATGCCCTGCGTTGGGTAGCGGCTGCGTATCTGGATCAGCGTCAACCGGAGGCCGCCGTAGATTTGTATCGTCAGGTGTTGGCGGCCCCGGACGCCGACGTCGGCGACCGTCTCGAAGACAGTACCGCGCTGTACTACGCACTGCTTGAATGCGACCGGGTTGCGGATGCGCGCGCCCTCGTCGAGAGCCTGGCCCAGAGCCAGAAACCGCGAGTCGAGCTCAAGGGGTTGCCGGTGGGCAACCCCAATGATGAATGGATGGATGCTCAACAGCTCGCTGCTCAGGCGGGCACCTATGGCGCTGATTTGCCCTCGAGCGAGCAACGGCTGGCGGCGCTGGTCGATCAGGCACCGGGCAACATCGGTTTGCGCCTGGCCCAGGCCAATCTGTACCTGGCACGCAATTGGCCGCGCCGCTCGGAAAGCCAGCTCAAGGAAACCGAGAGCATGGCGCCGCGAGACGTCGGGTTGGAAGTCGCGCAGGGCCATACCGCTCTGGACTTGCAGGAGTGGCGCCAGCTCGACGCGCTCACCGACGATGTCGGCGCGCGCTTTCCGGATAACCGTCAGGTGCAGCGTTTGCAGCGTCTGCGTGACGTGCATGACATGGCCGAGCTGCGGGTTTCGGCCTATGGCGGCAAGAGTTACGGCGGGGGTGACAGTGGTGCTGGCGCGGTGACCGGCAGCCGCGATTTCGGTATCGAGAGCGTGCTTTACAGTCCGCCGATCGATGAGGACTGGCGGTTGTTCGGCGGTGTCGGTTATGCCACCGGCGACTTCCAGGAAGGCACCGGCCAGCACCGCTGGCAGCGGCTCGGGGTGGAACGCCGGACTCGCGACATGACCCTGGAAGCGGAAGTCTCCAATCATTCCTTTGGCTACGGCGACAAGCAGGGCGCGCGTTTGTCGCTGGCCCGCGATATCGACGATCACTGGCAATACGGCGGGAGCCTGGAATATCTGTCCGCCAATACACCGTTGCGAGCCTTGAACAGTGACGTCACTTCCAACGGCGGCAGCGGTTTCATTCGCTGGCGCGCCAATGAAAGCCGTGAATGGAAACTGGCCTTGAGCCCATCGCGCTTCAGCGATGGGAACCGGCGCATCGAAGCGTTGCTCACTGGCCGTGAGGGCGTGTACAGCGCGCCCGGTCTGCAAGTCGACCTTGGGCTTGAGGTCGGCAGCAGCCACAACACCGAGCAGAACACGCCGTACTTCAACCCCACGTCGGACTTCAGCGTGTTGCCGACCGTGAGCGCGAACCACGTTCTCTATCACCGTTACGAAACGTCCTGGAGCCAGCAGTTCCAGGCCGGTGCCGGGACTTACAGCCAGCGCGATTACGCAACCGGTGCAGTGGGTTTGCTCAGCTATGGCCAGCGCGTCAGCTGGAACGACGTCTTCGAAGCGGGTGCCGCGTTGAGTTGGCTCAACCGGCCCTATGACGGCAATCGCGAAAGCGACCTGCGCCTGATCGTCGACCTCACTTACCGCTTCTAGAAGAGTTTGATCATGCTTGTTATTCCACGCTGCATCCTGCTGCTGGGAGTCATGTTGCTCAGTGCTTGTGCCCAGCAAGCTCCAGCCTTTGCGCCGCCCGCGCAGCGACCGCTGTCGGCCAATGAAGCCCCTTGGCCGAAAAACCATGTGCTGGGCATCGCTTACCACGATGTTGAGGATCGCGACCCCGATCAGGCGGTCGTCGCCGTGCGCACCGAACGCCTGATCGAGCAACTCGCCTGGCTGCGGGAGAACAATTACCAGCCGGTCACCGTGGACCAGATAATCGCTGCTCGCAACGGCGGCCCCGAGCTGCCGGCCAAGGCCATTCTGCTGAGTTTCGACGATGGCTATTCGAGCTTCTACACCCGTGTTCTGCCGGTGCTGCGCAGTTACAACTGGCATGCCTTGCTGGCACCGGTCGGTAGCTGGATCGACACCCCGGCCAATCAGCCGGTGGATTTTGCCGGCACACCACGCCAGCGTTCGGACTTCCTGACGTGGGACCAAGTGCGGGAAATCTCGAAGTCCGGACTGGTGGAAATCGCCGCCCACACCGATGCCAACCACAAAGGCGTGCTGGCCAACCCCCAAGGCAACCTGCAACCGGCAGCGGCGACCCGTCGCTACTATGCTGCCAGCGGCCGCTACGAAACCGAGGCCGAGTTTCAGGCCCGTTTGCGCACCGACGTTGCGGCCATTTCGGCGAAAATCCGCGCGGTCACCGGTCGTGCGCCACGTGTCTGGGTCTGGCCTTACGGTGCGGCGGACGGTACTGGGCTGCAAGTGGTCGGCGAGCAGGGTTACCAGATGGCACTGACCCTCGACGACGGGCTCGACAGTCTCGACAACCTGATGAGCAGCCCGCGTTTCCTGGTGGCCTCAGACCCGGATGGCGCGCACTTCGCCAACAGTATCGTCGGGGTCCAGGCCGACACTGCGATGCGCGTGGTGCATGTCGATCTGGATAACGTCTACGACCCCGACCCGGCCCAACAGGAGATCAATCTCGGCAAGCTGATCCAGCGCATGGCTGATATGGGCGCCAACACCGTGTTCCTGCAAGCCTTCGCCGATCCCAAGGGCGATGGTCTGGTGCACTCGATGTACTTCCCCAACCGCCACCTGCCGGTGCGCGCCGATATTTTCGACCGGGTCGCCTGGCAGTTGCGCACCCGGGCCCACGTCAAGGTCTACGCCTGGATGCCGGTGCTCAGTTTTGCCCTTGATCCGGCACTGCCACGGGTCACTCGTTGGGACCCGGCAACCGGCCAGACCTCGATCGATCCCGGTCAGTATCGCCGGCTATCGCCTTTCGACCCGACCGTGCGGCGGATCATCGGTGAAATCTATGAAGATGTGGCGCGCCTGACTTCCGTCGACGGCATCCTCTTCCACGACGATGCGCTGTTGTCGGATTTCGAGGACGCGACTCCCGAGGCCTTACGCGTCTACGCCGCCAACGGCCTGCCGGGCTCGATCGCGGCCTTGCGCGCCGACCCCGCCGTCATGCAGCGCTGGACCCGCTTCAAGAGCCGCTACCTGATCGACTTCACCCGTGAGCTGACCGCCAAGGTCCGCGCCATTCGCGGTCCGCAGGTCGAGACGGCGCGCAACATCTTCGCCGAGCCAATGCTCAATCCGCAAAGCGAAGTCTGGTTCGCCCAGAACCTCGATGACTTCCTTGCCACGTACACCTGGACCGCGCCGATGGCCATGCCGCTGATGGAAGGTCAGACCCGGGAACAATCCGGCGCCTGGCTGGAAGCGCTGGTGGCCACGGTCAAGTCCCGCCCCGGAGCGCTCAATCGCACGGTGTTCGAATTGCAGGCTCGCGACTGGACGCAAAAATCCGCGGCCGAGCTGGATGGCGCGCAATTGGCTGACTGGATGGGCCGCCTCAAGCGTCAGGGCGCGACCAGTTTTGGCTACTACCCGGACAACTTCCTCGAGAACCAGCCGGACCTGAAAACCGTGCGTCCCGCGCTCTCCAATCAGTGGAATCCATAGTCATGCTGGACCGTCTTTTAGCTGTGCTCGTGCTGTCGATTGTCCTGGGGGTGCCGCTCGGTCTGATCTTTCTGATCACCGGGCAATTCCTGATGGATTTCGTCTTCTTCTATCCGCTGTTCATGTCGGGTCTGTGGATTGCCGGCGGGCTGTATTTCTGGCTGCACTGGGAGCGCCACTGGCCGTGGGACGCCGATACTCCAGCACCTGCGTTTGCCGGCGAACCGCTGATTTCGATCCTCATTCCTTGCTACAACGAGGGCGACAACGCCGCCGACACCATCGGCGCGGCGCTGGCCCAGAACTACCCGAACATCGAAGTGATCGCGATCAACGACGGCTCCAGCGACAACACCGCAGCGGTGCTCGATGCTTTGGCCGCCAAAGAGCCGCGTCTGCGGGTGCTGCACCTGGCCGAGAACCAGGGCAAAGCGGTGGCCCTGCGTATGGGCGCCGTGGCCGCTCGCAGCGAATACCTGGTGTGCATCGACGGTGACGCGCTGCTGGCGCCGGACGCGGCGGCCTATCTGGTTGCGCCGATGTTCGACAACTCGCGCGTCGGTGCCGTGACCGGCAACCCGCGAATCCGCACCCGCTCGACCTTGGTGGGGCGCGTCCAGGTCGGCGAGTTCTCGTCGATCATCGGTTTGATCAAGCGCACGCAAAGGGTCTTCGGTCGAGTGTTCACCGTTTCCGGGGTGGTCGTGGCCTTCCGTCGGGCGGCCCTGGACCGGGTCGGTTACTGGAGTCCGGACATGATCACCGAAGACATTGATATCAGTTGGAAGCTGCAACTGGATCACTGGAGCATCTTCTACGAGCCCCGCGCGTTGTGCTGGATCCTCATGCCCGAAACCCTGCACGGCCTATGGAAGCAACGCCTGCGCTGGGCCCAGGGCGGCGCTGAAGTGCTGCTGAAAAACATCCGTGGAATCTGGCAATGGCGCCATCGCTACCTCTGGCCATTGTTGTTCGAATACTGCCTGTCCACCGGTTGGGCCTTCACCTTTTTGCTGTCGGTGATTTTCTGGGCGGTGGGTAAGTTCGTCACGTTACCTGCGGCCATCGCCGTCGAGCACCTGATGCCTCCGGCGTTCACCGGCCTGGTCTTGGCAATGGTCTGCCTTATGCAGTTCGCCATCAGCATCCTGATCGACCGCCGCTACGAACGCGATCTGTGGAAAACCTTGTTCTGGGTAGTCTGGTACCCGCTGGTGTTTTGGCTGGTCAGCCTGCTCACCACCCTCGTCAGCTTTCCAAAAGTGCTGTTCCGCCAACACCAAAAACGCGCCCGCTGGGTCAGCCCGGACCGTGGCATCAAACCGACCGGCGAGGAAGCCAACCCATGAAGCTCATAAGAACCCGGCAGCGCCCTGTTATGCAGGCGATTGATTTTCTTCTCACGCTGATGGCATGGGGTGGCCTGTTGACGTTGCTGGTGCGCGGGCTCTTGCCCCTGTTGAACAGCAATGGTGGTCCTCGCCTGGACGCCTCGCTATTTGCGGCGTTGAACACCCTGCAAATCTACCTGTGCGTCGGGTTGTTCAACGCCGTGCTGCTGATCAGTTGGGCACGCTACCAGCAAAGTCGCGGCAAGCGCTTCGCTCAACGCCGGGCTCTCGCTCCGGTGCTGAGTGATGATTGTCTGAGCGAAAGTTTCAACCTGACAGGCAACCATCTTGAGCGCCTGCGTCTGCCGGGGGTGTTGGTGATTCATAACGATCAGGAGGGTGGGGTGAGTGAGGTCAGCGCTCATGCGTCTCGCGCCGAGTCGCTACAGCAGGTGCCGCGCGAACAGCGGCTGAAATTGGTCTCGGTGTAACATCATCGTGGGCAGGCTGTACCTGCGAGATTCAGCCAAAACTCCACTGCCACCTTACGAACGGTCCAGTTATAGTCTGCACGCCGACGACGGCCCCATCAGCGTAAGGTGTTCTGGAATGACCCGATTTGCTTCGCTCAACCCTTGGCTGGCGGCAGTGGCAGTCACCCTCTGCCTGCAACTGCCCGCGCAAGCCCAGGATCGCTTCACTGTCAGTATTCCCGGTGTATCGGACAACCGCCTGTTCACCCCGTCCGCCGTCAGTGATGCCAGAGGCTGCGGTGGGCAGAACGTTTCCCCGGCCCTGAGCTGGAATCCAGGCCCTGAAGGTACCCTCAGCTATGCCATCGTTATGCACGATCCGGACGGTCAGAAAGGCCAGGGTGTCGATCATTGGGTGCATTACGGGATCAAGGCCACCACCCACCGTATTCCGGCGGGTGTCGGCGCAAAATCTACCTTTGAGGGGGTGGGTGGAACCAACATCAAAAACACCACCACCTACGTCGGCCCGTGCCCACCGGTCGGCGACAGCGCTCACCACTACATCATCCAGCTCTACGCCCTGGACCTGGCCCCGGACGCCTTGCCCGCCGGTCTGACCCGTGCGCAGCTGATGGAGAAGATCAAAGATCATGTGTTGGGCAACAGCAGCGTGGTGCGGCGTTATCGGCGCTGAGGCATTACTTTTTAAGGCAAGACACTGGATGAAGGGCTGGGAGAGTTGGCGTCGGGAGTTGAAAGCGAGCACTATCGAATCAATTCCCAGTGCGTTGGAGGTGAGCCATGACGCAACGATTAGACGGCATCTCCAAACTGAAAAATTGCCCGACAATGGGCGAAGACATACGCAGAGCCATTGCAGCAAGCCGTAAGGTAGTGCACCCAGTGGAAGCGGAGGATGAAGAGTCTGCTGAATGTGAGCGGCAGGTCGACATCGCTGAAAATACGAGTGACTTACCTGCGGAAAAAACCTCCGTCTCCTGAAGGCAGGCTAGAACGCATCAAGGTTCACAATGAAAAATGCGCGCAAGCAATTCGTCGAAGTAATCAGGTCCCAGCGAGTGGCCCACAGGCGGGTTTTTCAGCCGTTCATCGTCCATGGCGAAGCCCTTGACCAGATACTCCTCCAGGATCTGTGTGGCCCACTGACGGAACTGGGTACCGCGTTTGGAGCGGACCCGGTAACCGACCGCGAGAATCAGCGGGAGGTTGAAGTGCTTAACGTTGTAAGGTTTGTCGTCGGCGGCAGTTGTTCGGTAAAACCGAACAACTGAATCCTCCATCAATTTACCCTCGGCGAAGATGTGGCTGATGTGCTCGCTGATGGTGGCCTTGGCCTTTCTGTACAGCTCACAGATCATCGCCTGAGACAGCCAGCGTATCGGCCTCGAGGCGACACTCCAGGCGTACCTGACCATCGACACTCTGGAACAGCAGCAACTCACCTTGAGGGGCTGGAGGATGGTCGGTGTTGTTTTGATCACTCACGTGAGGTCTCCACGATCGGACTGTTGCACTGTGCCTGGCGCGTTCGCTTGTAGGCCTCGGTGATTTTTGTTCGCAAATAATTAGCATCGGGATGGTAGGCGCGAAGTCACCTTTGTTCGTTATCCGGAGTAGAAAATGGATTTCACAGTCATCGACGTTGAAACGACTAACCTCAATCTTGCGAGCAGGAAACCATGGTTGCATCTGCTCCATCCTGGGCAGAAATTTACCCTTGGATTCTCTCTTTTGTGACTAGTCAATTCGTCACTAGCCATGTGCCTTTTGACCGAGCTGCCACGCTGAGAGCCTGCCGGACCGAGGGTTTGGATCACTTCAACTGCTGTTGGCCAGATACGGCCAGGGCGGCCCATCGAGCGTGGAGAGAGTTTTCCCGGACGGGATACGGTTTGAAGAAACGCTCATTCACTGTTGGCACCACAATGCCTTAGACGATGCGCGCGCGGCTGGAGAGATACTGCTTCGCGCCATAGCTCGCACCGCTTCCATGACTGCTGAATGGTGTGCACCCCACTGAGGGGCATCACAGTGATGCAGGATGGTATCCTCGCTGGGAACGTATGGGCGCCACGATCCCCACCATTCAACTCTCGACCCTCAAAGAGCTGGAAACTCCCGCCGCCTCGCGGGACGAAATGGATAGGATGGTGCACGTTTTTGAGCAGGCAGCCGAGATCCAGAACGAAATTCAGCAACTCCGTGACAAACAAGCCGCCCTCGCAGTCAGCTTCCGGAAGATATAGCTGCTCCTGCTCCCGCAAAAATGACGAATTGATATGCCACCAGGCAATGTCTGGTGGCTCTAAAAGCTACGGAAAAGTCCAACACTCATGGCCATCAAGAAATCAGAGCTCTACTCGTCCCTTTGGGCCTCCTGCGACGAATTGCGCGGGGGCATGGACGCCAGCCAATACAAGGACTACGTACTGCTACTGCTGTTTATCAAGTACGTCAGCGACAAATACGCCGGCCAGCCCTTCGCACCCATCACCATCCCGGCGGGTGCCGGCTTTGCCGATATGGTTGCGCTCAAGGGCAAGAGCGACATCGGCGACCAGATCAATAAGAAGATCATCGCGCCGCTGGCCGAGGCCAACAAGCTGTCCGACCTACCGGACTTCAACGACGCCAACAAGCTCGGAACCGGTAAGGAAATGGTGGAACGCCTCACCAACCTGATCGCCATCTTCGAAAACCCGGCGCTCGATTTCTCGAAGAACCGCGCCGAGCACGACGACATCCTCGGCGATGCCTATGAATTCCTGATGCAGCATTTCGCCAAGGATTCAGGCAAGAGCAAGGGCCAGTTCTATACCCCGGCCGAAGTCAGCCGGGTGATCGCCAACATCATCGGCATCGGTGCAGCGCAGACCAGCAGCGATACCAGTGTGTATGACCCGACCTGTGGGTCGGGCTCGCTGTTGCTCAAGGTCGCCGATGCGGCCGGTACGCCGGTCACCCTCTACGGCCAGGAAAAGGATTCGGCGACCAGCAGTTTGGCGCGCATGAATATGATCCTGCATAACAACCCCACCGCGCTGATCGCCCAGGGCAACACCCTGACCAGTCCGGCCTTCACACTCAAGGCGGGCAATCACGACTTGCTCAAGCAGTTTGACTATGTCGTGGCTAATCCACCATTTTCTGACAAGCGCTGGAGCACTGGGCTAGATCCGCAGAACGATTCTTACAATCGCTTCGAGACCTTCGGTGCTCCGCCGGCCAAGCAGGGTGACTACGCCTATTTGCTGCACATCATCCGCTCGCTGAAAAGTGACGGCAAAGCAGCCTGCATTCTGCCGCACGGAGTGCTGTTCCGTGGGAATGCCGAGGCCGAGATCCGTCGTAACCTGATTCGCCACGGCTATATCAAGGGCATCATCGGTCTGCCGGCCAATCTTTTCTACGGCACTGGCATTCCCGCCTGCATCATTGTCATTGACAAGGAGCACGCGGCGGGACGCAAGGGCATCTTCATGCTCGACGCCAGCGCTGGCTTCCTCAAGGACGGTCCCAAGAATCGCCTGCGCGAGCAAGACGTCCACCGAATTGTCGACGCCTTCACCCGTCTTGACGACAGCGAGCCGCGCTACGCCCGTATGGTGGGTTACGAGGAGATCGAGAAGAACGACTACAACCTCAACCTGCCGCGCTATATCGACAGCACCCAGGTCGAAGACAAGCAGGACATCGAAGGCCACCTCAAGGGCGGCATTCCGGTTGCTGATATCGAGGGGTTGGCTGGCTACTGGGCGGTGTGCCCGCAACTTAAGGTTGCGCTGTTCACCGCTAACCGGCCCGGCTACTTCGACCTGGCTGTGGACAAGGCCGATATTAAAACTTGCATCTATGGACACCCGCAATTCACCAAATTTATTGCCGGCATGGCCTCGCATTTTGATGAATGGCACGAACAGACGGCGAAAACGCTCAAGGCGCTGCAACCGGGTTTCCATCCCAAACAGCTTATTCATGAGGTTGCCGAAAGCCTGCTGCAGCACTACCAGGACAAGCCGCTGATCGACGCCTATGACGTTTATCAGCACTTGATGGATTACTGGGCCGAAGTGATGCAGGACGACGCCTACCTGATCGCCGCCGACGGCTGGAAGGCAGAGACTTACCGCATTATCGAGAAGGACAAGAAGGGCAAGGAAAAGGATAAAGGCTGGGCCTGCGACCTGCTGCCCAAATACCTTATTGTCGCCCGCTACTTCGTTGTCGAGCAGGCAACCATAGACCAGACCAGCGCCGACCTGGAAGCCGCCAGCTCTGCTCTGGCTGAGTTGGAGGAGGAGCACAGCGGTGATGAAGGCGTGTTCACCGACTTCGACAAGATCAACGTCGCCGCTGTAAAGGAGCGCCTCAAGGAAATTGGTAAGGATGCTTCCGCCGAAGAGCTGGCAGTGCTCAAGCAATGGCAGATGCTGGCCGCCCAAGAAGCTACGCTGAAAAAACACCTCAAGGAGCTGGAGGCTAAGCTGGACGAAAAGGCGTATGCCAAGTATCCGAATCTGACTGAAGCGGAAATCAAGCAACTGGCCGTGGGCGACAAATGGCTGGCTACCCTGCAGGCCACCATCAGCGGTGAGATGGACCGTGTCAGCCAGACGCTAACCCAGCGCGTGAAGGAACTGGCCGAGCGTTATGAAACCCCGTTGCCACATTTGACCAGCCGCGTTAGCGAGCTGGAAGCCAAGGTGGCCGCGCATCTGAAGAAGATGGGGTTTGTATGGAGCTGAGTCCGGGGTACAAGCAGAGCGAAGTTGGGGTGATTCCAGAGGATTGGCAGCTTTTAACCATCGGTGAAGTTTGTTCGTTTGAGAATGGTGACAGAAGTAGCAACTATCCGGGCCAAGAAGATTTTGCGGCTATAGGTGTACCGTTTATTAATGCGGGACATATTTCCAGGGGGAGTATTGATACCTCTTCAATTGACTATATAAAGGAGATTGTTTTCAATAGGCTTACCCGGGGCAAGGTTAAGCCAGGGGATGTGTTGTATTGCCTTAGAGGATCGTTAGGAAAATTTGGTCTTGTAATAGATGGGTTTGGTGAAGGCGCTATCGCCAGCTCACTAGTCATTATTCGCGCCAAAACCAACAAGCTAAAAGTCGAGTATTTGATTTCGTTCTTGGCTTCAGATTTGTGTGAGCAAATGATAGATATCTGGGCGGGAGGGGCTGCCCAACCAAATCTCGGAGTGCAAGATTTGGCAAGATTCCTTATCCCTATACCGTCAATCAATGAGCAGGAGGCCATTGCCGAAGCGTTGAGCGATGCGGAGGCGCTGGTCGAGTCGCTGGAGCAACTGCTGACCAAGAAACGCGAGATCAAGCAAGGCGCTATGCAGGAACTACTCACCGGCCAGCGCCGCCTGCCGGGGTTTAGTGGAGAGTGGATGACGAAACGACTTGGCGATCTTTTGACCATTCGTCACGGTAGGAGTCAACGTGAAGTTGAATCTGCTAATGGTAACTATCCGATACTGGCAACGGGCGGAGAGATTGGGAAAGCAATACGCCCACTTTACGATAAACCCTCAGTTCTAATTGGGCGCAAGGGGACAATTGACAGGCCTCAATATATGGATGTGCCGTTCTGGACAGTAGATACCCTTTTTTATTCGGAAGTGCACGCTCCAAACAGTGTGAAATTTTTGTTCTACCGATTCTGCTTGATCAACTGGAATCAGTATAACGAAGCCTCTGGAGTTCCAAGCCTCAATTCCAAAACTATCGAATCAGTGGAGGTATCTTGTCCTGATGGAAATGAGCAAGACGCTATTGCTGTTGTTCTCCGCGAAATAGATAACGAAATCATCACCCTAGAAACCAAGCTCCAAAAAGCCCGCCACCTCAAACAAGGCATGATGCAAGAACTCCTCACCGGAAGGATTCGATTGGTATGAGCGAACACCAGCAGCGGGAATGGAAGGCCGTGTGGCGCGACGACTATCTGAAATGGATATGCGGTTTCGCCAATGCTGAGGGCGGTGTACTGGAAATTGGCCGCAGCGATGCCGGTGCGCCGGTCGGGGTGGCCGATGCGGCACGCCTGCTGGAGGAAATACCCAACAAGGTGCGCGACGTGTTGGGCATCATGGTTGATGTGAATCTGCGCGAGGAAGTGGGCAAAGCACTGTTGGAAATTGTAGTGCCGGCTTACCCCAGCCCGGTCAGCTACAAGGGCGAATATCACTACCGCAGTGGCAGTACCAAACAGGAATTGAAAGGCGCGGCGCTGTCGCGCTTTTTGCTGCGCAAGCAAGGCCTGCACTGGGATGCCGTGCCGCTGCCCGGTCTCACCCTAGACGACTGTCAGCCCGCCGCACTGCAAGCGTTCCGCACTCGGGCGGCCAGAAGCGGGCGGGTGGACGAAGCCGTGCTGGAAGACAGCGACGCCGCCCTGCTGGCCAGCCTGCAGCTGGAAGAAGGCCAATACCTGAAGCGCGCCACCGCGCTGTTGTTCGGCACCCAGCCCGAGCGTTTCGTACCCGGCGCCTATATCAAGCTCGGTTTTTTCATCACCGATGACGATTTGCGTTATCAGGACGAAATCCACGGTGATCTGTTCTCTCAGGTGGAAAAGACCCTGGAGCTGCTGCACAGCAAATACCTCAAGGCGTATATCCGTTACGAAGGTATTCAGCGCGTGGAGCGTTATTTGTTCCCCCTGCAAGCCCTGCGCGAGGCGCTGCTCAACGCGGTGATCCACAAAGATTACGCCAGCGGCATCCCAATCCAGATCAGCGTCTATGAGTCCCAGATCGTGATCTGGAACCCTGGCCAGTTGCCGGAACACTGGACGCAGCAGCAACTGCTGGCCAAGCATCCGTCCCATCCTTTCAATCCGCTGCTGGCTTCGGCGTTTTTCCGTGCCGGCTACGTGGAGTCCTGGGGCCGGGGCATCGAGAAAATTCTCAGCGAGTGCCGTAAGCACGACATCCCACCGCCGCTGTTCGACAGCAGCCTGTCGGGGTTAATGCTTACCTTCCGAGCCAATTCGATGCAGCTGACTGAGGCTCTGGGAGACACAGCGCGGTTGTTGTTGGGGGAAACACCGCCGACCGCCCAAGGAACTGCCCAAGAAATCACCCAAGAAACTGCCCAAGAAACCGCCCAAGAAATCAGCTCGGAAACCGTGCGCGGAAAAATCGTGGCCCTGTTGCGTCAGCGACCGGCCACAACAAGGCGCGAGTTAGCAAGGCAGCTAGGCTTGAGCCCTGATGGCATCAAATATCACCTAAACAAGCTACGGACAGCTGGGACGATCCGGCACGTTGGCCCGACAAAAAGCGGACACTGGGAAGTACTCAAATGATCGACATCGGCAAAGCAGAACGAGTGACACAGAACCGTGTAGCCAAGCTGTTTGTCGAGGAATTGGGCTACGAGCATCTCGGCGACTGGAACGAGCGGACCAACAACAGCAATATCGAAGCGGGTTTACTCGGTGCCTATCTGAGCGGCGCGGGCTACAGCACTGTGCAGATCAATGCCGCCCTGTACAAGCTGAGCCTTGAGGCTAACCATCCCAATCGCAGCCTGTATGGCAACAATCAAACCATTTACCAATTGCTGCGCTATGGCGTGCCGGTGAAGACCGAGGCCGGTAAGGTGACCGAGACGGTGCACCTGATCAACTGGGCCGAGCCGCAGAAAAACGATTTCGCCATTGCCGAGGAGGTCACTCTCAAGGGCAAGCTGGAGCGCCGGCCGGATATTGTGCTCTACGTCAACGGTATCGCCATCGGCGTGCTGGAGCTGAAGAACAGCCGCATCAGCATTGGCGACGGTATCCGCCAGAGCCTGTCCAACCAACTGCCGGAATTCAATGAGTGGTTCTTCAGCACGGTGCAGTTCGTCTTCGCCGGCAATGACTCGGAAGGTTTGCGCTACGGCACCACCGGCACCCAGGAAAAGTACTTTCTGACCTGGAAGGAAGCTGAGGCCGACAACGGCCGCTACAAGCTGGACAAGTACCTGCTGAAAATCTGTGACAAGGCCCGGTTGATCGAGCTGATGCATGACTTCGTGCTGTTCGATGGTGGTGTAAAGAAGCTGCCGCGCGTGCACCAGTACTTCGGAATCAAAGCCGCGCAGGAGCATGTGAAGAAGCACCAGGGCGGCATTATCTGGCACACCCAGGGCGCCGGCAAGAGCATCCTGATGGTGCTGCTGGCCAAGTGGATTCTGGAGAACAACCCAAACGCCCGTGTGGTCATCATCACTGACCGTGATGAGCTGGATAAGCAAATCGAACGGGTGTTCAGGGATGCCGGAGAAGCCATCTGCCGCACCGGCAGTGGACAGGAGCTAATGCGTCAGCTCAGCCAGCCCAGGCCACGTCTGCTGTGCTCACTGGTGCACAAGTTCGGTGGCTCTGCCAAAGGCAAGGATGACAAGGCGTTCGAGGCCTTTATCAAAGAGCTGCAGGCCCAGCCCAGCCCAACCGTGGGCGAGGTGTTCGTATTTGTCGATGAGTGCCACCGGACTCAGGGCGGCCGGCTCAACCGAGTGATGAAGGCGCTGATGCCCAATGCGGTGTTCATCGGCTTTACCGGCACGCCGTTGCTGAAGCAGGACAAGGCCACCAGTCTGGAAGTATTCGGTGGTTACATTCATACCTACAAATTCAGTGAGGCGGTCGAAGATGGCGTGGTGCTCGACCTGCTCTACGAGGCTCGTGACATCGATGCCAGGCTGGGGTCTTCGGAAAAAATCGACCAGTGGTTCGAAAACAGCACCAAGGCGTTGAACAAGTGGCAGAAGGATGAGCTAAAGCAGCAGTGGGGCACCATGCAGAACGTGCTCAGCTCCAAGTCGCGTATGGACCGCGTGGTGGCAGACATCATCTTCGATTTCAGCACCAAGCCGCGTCTGTCCAGTCAGCGAGGCAACGCTATTTTCGTGGCCTCCAGCATCTATGAAGCCTGCAAGTACTTCACTCTGTTCCAGAAGTCGTTGTTCAAGGGCAAGTGCGCGGTCATCACGTCCTACAACCCGCTGGCCAAGGATGTGACGCTGGAGGAAACCGGCGCCAATACCGAAACCGACAAGCAGTTCATCTACAACACCTATACCGACTTTCTGGACAGCATGCAGGCGAAGCCGGGCATGTCCAAGACTGAAACCTATGAAGAACACGCCAAGGCGCTGTTCATCAAGGAACCAGCCAACATGAAGCTGCTGGTTGTGGTGGATAAGCTGCTCACCGGCTTTGACGCACCGCCGTGCAGCTATCTGTATATCGACAAGTCGATGCACGACCACGGCCTGTTTCAGGCCATCTGCCGGACCAACCGTCTGGATGGCGAAGACAAGGAATTTGGCTATATCGTCGACTACAAGGATTTGTTCAAGAGTGTCGAAAATGCTATTGCGGTCTACACCTCCGAGCTGGATCACAGCGCCGGCGGTGCCGATCCAGAAGTGCTGTTGCAAGATCGCCTGAAGCAAGGCAGGGAGCGCCTGGACGATGCCCTGGAGGCGCTGGCGCTGTTGTGCGAACCGGTTGCTCCGCCAAAGGATGAGTTGGCGCATATCCACTACTTCTGCGGCAATACTGAAATAGCAGACGACCTGCAGAACTGCGAGCCGCAGCGAGTGGCCCTTTACAGAGCTGTAGTGGCGCTGCTTCGCGCCTATGCAAACCTGGCTGATGAGATGGAAGCTGCGGGTTACAGCATGGCGCAGATCGAAGAGATCAAACGCAAGCTGGACCGGTACTTGGCGTTGCGCGAGATCATCCGCAAGGCCAGCTGTGAGACGCTCGATATCAAGCCGTTCGAGGCGGACATGCGGCACCTGATCGATACCTATATCGAGGCCAGCGAACCACGCAAAATCTCCCCCTTTGACAACATCGGCCTGTTGGAGCTGATCGTGAAGAGCGGCATTGCCGAGGCCATTGCCAAAAAACTGGGCGAGATGAAAGGTAATCAGGGGGCGGTTGCCGAAACCATCGAGAACAACGTGCGCAGCAAGATCATCAAGGAAAATCCGACCGACCCGGCCTTTTTCGCGAAAATGTCGGCCCTGCTCGATGAAATCATCAAACTGCGTAAGGAAAAGGCCATTGAATACGAGGAGTACCTCAAACGCATTGGCGAGCTGGCGGCCAAAGTGCAAGCCGGAAAGGCTGAGGACACGCCGGACACGCTGAACACCCCTGGCAAACTGGCGCTCTACAACAACCTGACGCCACAGAACACGGTGGCCGAGCCAGCAGCGCCCTACGGCCAGTCTACCGGGGATGCTGTTCTGGATCTGGCGCTAAAGATCGACAACGCTGTGAAACAGGCGCGACCGGATGGCTGGCGTGGCATTCAGGCCAGGGAAATGATGGTCAAGCAAGCCATGTACAAGGTGTTGAACAGCGTGGAAGAGGTTGAGCGTCTGTTTCCAATCATTGTTGCCCAACAGGAATACTGATGGCCGAGCATATTGACCTTGGCGATATCCGTGTCGAGGTTCAGAGAAAGAACAATAAGCACGCGCATCTCTACGTATATCCGCCCGAAGGCCGGGTGCATATCTCTGCGCCTATGCAAATGGGACTAGACGCCCTGCGAGCATTCGCCATTTCCCGGCTGAGCTGGATCAAGGCGCAACAGCGGCAGATGCGCGCCCAGCCACGCGAGCCGGAACGTGAGTACCTGAACCGCGAAAGCCATCAGGTGTGGGGCAAGCGTTATTTGCTGGAGGTGATCGAAGTGGATGCCGCGCCAGTTGTGGAGCTGAAGCATTCCACGCTGGTGTTGCAGATTCGGACAGGGAGTGACGATGCACGCCGACAAGAGTTGCTGGAAAGCTGGTATCGCGAACTGCTTCGGGCGAAGCTGCCGACGCTATTGGACAAATGGCAGTCCCTGATGGGCGTTAAGGCCCAGCGCATCTTCGTGCAGCGGATGAAAACACGCTGGGGCGGCTGCAACCCGGCCACTGGCAATATTCGGTTGAATACCGAGCTGGCGAAGAAGCCGCCGGAGTGCTTGGAGTACATCCTGGTGCATGAGCTGGCGCACCTGATCGAACCAACTCACAACGCCAGATTTCTAGCGTTGTTGGATAGATTCATACCGCATTGGCGGCAGATCAAGGACGAGCTGAGCCGCCTACCGGTGAGGCATGAGAAGTGGGATCACTGATGTGCTCGAAGCGTATCCACTGCTTTCCGAACAGGCGCCTTTGCACTTCGGAACATCCTCCACAAAAAAGCCCCAGGCCATAAGACCTGAGGCTTTTTCTTCAATTTGGTGCCAGGCGCCGTTTGAACCTGAAGGCAAAGTCCCCGTGTTTAAAGGGTGTGGTCTTCTGCGCGTTCCAAAGGGATACACCAGGGGATACACGGTGCTCGCTGCTGACCCGTTTCACGCTGGCTGAAAAAGCCACGGAGGTTCGTTGCTCCATCCCCGATGAACGGTAACGCCATCTTTATAAACCCGCCGCCGGTGTAAAGGAGTGGTCATCATCGCCACTCCTTTGATGGATCAATCCAAAAGTGGTCCGATTATCTCGTTCCTCACTTTTGAGGAGCCATCGCCACACTTTTGCGGCGATGGTGCTGGCGCCGTGTGGCAGTTCCACCACACAGAGGCGTTCTTGCCATTCCCCCGCGCCAGCACCACCCCGGATCAGGGTAGTGGTCGCGAAAGGGTGTTGTCCGGGATTCTCCGTAATTAGCCTGGGCTCCCATTCCGGTATGGCAGGTACTTGAAAAACTACCGAGGCCCCGGTAGTTCCCTTTTCCGCCTACAAGCGCATTTCCCTGATTACGCGCCTTGGCTCAGTTCCCCGCGAAAGGGCGCGCCGGGCGTCCTTCGTGAGCTGGTCGAGCGCCTGCTCCTCGAATGCCGCCGCCATTGCGCTGGCCTTCCTGCTAATCAGCAGCGCCAGCTCCGGCGGAAACACCACCTTGTCGGCGGGTAGATAATCACAGTCAATAACGGACACGGCTCTATCCTCGGGTGGGGCTTGGTCAGGTGCGGTCATGGGACGCGCCCACGATGCGTTTGAATGTTATTAGCCCAGGTTCCATTCCCACCTACCCCCGATCTCCCCGTCTGACCCTTACCGCGATCTTACCGTGGTCATTCGCAGGAAGCTGTTGCAGGACGACAGGTTGCCAGTGAGAAACGCTGCAATACCGTGGAAACCTCA
>NZ_JBVASJ010000044.1:0-43544 GCF_057813935.1 Pseudomonas sp. F220 | reverse complement strand
CAGTTCGGCAAATTCTTCGGGGCTAAGCGTAATGTCCAGAGCGCTCACCAGGAACTCTCCAAGGTAGGAATGGCACCTGAAGTGTAGTGCAAGCATGGAGAAATTTATTTCGCAAACAGCACACTAGTTGGGGGGTAAGGGATTACAACCCGGAAACTGGGAGGTATGTCCAAAGTGATCCGATTGGGCTGAATGACGGCCTAAATACCTATGCCTACGTGGAAGGCAGTCCACTTAAGGCAAAAAACGCGAATCACCCCCGGGGTATTTCCTGCCAGATGGATCACACCACCTGGCAGGCGTTTTCCTTGCGTTAATACAGAACTCCCCCTGGGTAGTCGCCCCTTAATAAGCTGGCGAGCGTGACCGCCTCCACCGGACGGCTGATCAGGTAGCCCTGCACCTCATCACAGCCCTCAGCCTTGAGAAACTCAAGCTGCTCCTGACGCTCGACCCCTTCGGCCACCACTTTGAGCGACAGGCCATGGGCCATGGCGATGATTGCCCGGGTGATCGCCGCGTCCTCGCTGCCCTCGGCCAGGCCTCGAATAAACGCCTGATCAATTTTCACGTAGTCCACCGGAATACGCTTGAGGTAGCTCAGCGACGAATACCCGGTGCCGAAGTCGTCGATCGCCAGTTTTACTCCCAGATCACGCAGTTGCTGGAAGGTCGCGATGATGTGCTCGACGCTGTCCAGCAGCTGGCTTTCTGTCAGCTCCAGTTCCAGGCAGTGCGGCGCCAGACCGGTTTCCTCGAGCACTTGGCGCACCAGGCTGACCAGTTTTCCCTGGCGCAATTGATGCACCGACAAATTGACCGAAACCCGGATCGGCTCCAGCCCCTGACGTTGCCATTCGCAGGCTTGCCAGCAGGCCTGACGCAGCACGAACTCGCCGATCGGGCCGATCAGACCGGTCTCTTCGGCGAGCCCGATAAAGTCCCCCGGCGGCACCCGACCCATGGTCGGGTGATCCCAACGTACCAGGGCTTCAGCGCCATTCAAGCGACCCGTCGCGAGACACAGTTTCGGTTGGTAGAACACCTTCAACTGCCGTTCTTCGATGGCCTTGCGTAATTGGTTCTCAAGCTGCAGACGCTCCAGGGTGCTGGCTTGCAGGCTCTCTGTGTAGAACTGGAAGTTGTTGCCGCCCAGGTGTTTGGCATGTTGCATGGCGATATTTGACTGGCTGACCAGCGCCGAAATTTCCCGTGCGTTGTCCGGCAACATGCTGATGCCCATCGACGCGCTGACCACCAACTCGTGACCTTCCACCGTCACCGGCAATCGCAGTTTGGTCGCCAACCGGGTCGCCACCCGCGCCAGGCTGGACAAGTTGCCATACGCGTCGAACAGCACCGCAAACTCATCGCCGGATAAACGCGCAATGGTGTCGGCCTCCGGCAGCGCATTGACCAGCCGGCGTGCCATTTTCTGCAACAACTGGTCGGCGATTTCATGGCCAAGGCTGTCGTTGAGCAACTTGAAGCGATCCAGATTGATGTGCAGCAACGCCAGGCTACGGCCGCCCTGACGTATTCGCTGATGGGCTTCGTGCAGCCGTTCGCGGAACAGTGATCGATTGGCCAGCCCGGTCAGTTCGTCGTAGTGGGTCAAATAGCGCATGCGCTCTTCGGATTCGCGTCTGGCGGACAAATCGGTGAAGAAGCCGACGATATGACTCACATTTCCTCGAATATCGCGTACGACGTTGAGCTGCAACCATTGCGGATACAACTCACCGTTCTTGCGCGCCTCGACCAACTCCCCCTGCCAGCTGCCGTGTTGCTCTAGAGCCTGATGGATCACCGGGTAATGTCGGTGCGCGTCACGACTGCCGGGCAATTCGACAATGTTACGCCCGAGCATGTCTTCAATCTGGTAACCGGTCACCCGGCTGAACGCCTGATTGACCGCGATTAACGCGTAATTTGGATCGAGAATCACGATACCTTCGCTGGCCGCTTCGAACACCGTGGCCGCCAGCCGACGCTGTTCTTCCAGCTCTTTGCTGTTGCTGATGTCGCGTCGGGTGCCGACCATACGGATCACTCGACCGTTTTCCCCGCGCTCCACTGCCCGACCACGGTCCTCGATCCACACCCAATGCCCATCACCATGACGCACGCGGTACTCGATCAAGTAATCCTCGGTGCGGCCCTTCAAATGCTCGACCAGCGCGCGCTTGAGCGGCAGCAGATCCTGCGGATGCAAACGCGGTTTGAGATGGCTGAGCATCGCGGTCACGTTATCCGGCTCCAGGCCAAACAGCTCTTTAAGCTGCGTGTGATGCACCTCGTCGGTCTGCAGATTCCAGTCCCACAACCCTAATTCACTGGCCTTTAACGCCAACCCCAGACGCGCTTCGCTTTTGCTCAAGGCTTGATTCGCCGCGTCCAGCTCCAGGCTGCGTTGCGAAACCCGGCTTT
The DNA here is from genome assembly GCF_057813935.1 of Pseudomonas sp. F220. Taxonomy (NCBI): domain Bacteria; kingdom Pseudomonadati; phylum Pseudomonadota; class Gammaproteobacteria; order Pseudomonadales; family Pseudomonadaceae; genus Pseudomonas; species Pseudomonas sp. F220. Next base: position 41,114 of record NZ_JBVASJ010000044.1, on the reverse strand, counting down.
CCAGACCGACCTGAGCTTCACGCAATTGCTCTTCGGCACTGCGACGCTGGTCGATTTCCCGGGCCAGCTCCTGGTTGAGCTGTTCGCTGCGGCTTTGCGCCTGCTGCAAATGCTCGATCAGCGCCTGGTTCTGGAAGCGCCGCTGCAAACCACGATGAATCAACCGATTAACCTGCCAGGCGACGACGCTCAAGGAGCCCAGCAGAATCACCCCCAGCCAGCCCCAGCCTTGCTGCTGTTCGTCACCGCTCAGGAATAAATAGCCGATCGCCGGCAACAGACACGGCAAGGTAAAGGACAGGAATGCCGGCAGACTGACTGCATAGGCAACGCTGGCCGAAAGCGTCGCCGCACCGATCAGACCGAAGACCCAGGCCTGCTGCAGGAAACTGTCGGTCGGCACCAGGGCGATGCCGGCACACGCCAGGGTCAAACCGCTCATGCCGGAACCGAGCAAGAACATCCGCTGCCAGATCGGCTGCGCCTGGCGACTCGGCATTGCGGAATCGAAGGCCGCTACCTGAATGACCCGCAGCGCAACCAACATCAGCAGCCAGACCAGCCAAATGCTGACCAGAACATAACGCTGCGGGCTCCAGAGCAACCAGGCGCAGACCAGACCATTGAGCAACATGAATAAGGTGGGCAGCAGCGAGCCTTGATAAAGCAGACGCGTGCGTTCGACCGCCATCTCCATGGCGTAGTGCTTGCGTATAACCTGCGGCTCCACTGAGGGCCCCGACAGGTTAGTGCTGAGTGTCATAGGCAGTGTTCTTGTTCTTATAATGGCGAGCAGGGTTGAGCCCGAAACGTCGCAGGAGCATACACAAGCAATTGCCCGGACCAAACTGCTCCATATCATAAAATCGGCAAATCAAATTGCGTCTGATTCCCTCCCCTGGCCGCTCAAGCGAGCCCCGCCAACACCTGCAATGAATGACTGACCGGTCGTCCCCTGGGTTTCTTTTTATCGGTTAAACCAAAGCTCGGTTTGCCCGGTGTGGCCCGGCACCCTAGAATGCTCCGATGCGCGATGATCTCTCCTTTCTGCTGAACTCCCTCAACGATGCCCAACGCCAGGCCGTAGCTGCCTCCGTGGGTCGTCAGTTGGTCCTGGCCGGTGCTGGTTCCGGTAAAACCCGTGTGTTAGTGCACCGCATCGCCTGGTTGATCCAGGTCGAGCAGGCCTCGTCGCACTCGATCCTGTCGGTGACCTTCACCAACAAGGCCGCTGCCGAGATGCGTCATCGCATCGAGCAGTTGATGGGCATCAGCCCGGCCGGTATGTGGGTCGGCACCTTCCACGGCCTGGCGCACCGCCTGTTGCGGGCGCACTGGCAGGAAGCCGGGTTGAGCCAGACCTTCCAGATTCTCGACAGCGATGACCAGCAACGCCTGGTCAAGCGGGTGATCCGCGAGCTGGGGCTGGACGAACAACGCTGGCCGGCCCGTCAGGCACAGTGGTTCATCAACGGGCAGAAAGACGAAGGTCTGCGCCCGCAACACATTCAGGCCAGCGGTGATCTGTTCCTGGCCACCATGCGCAGCATCTATGAAGCCTACGAGGCCGCTTGCCTGCGCGCCGGTGTGATCGATTTTTCCGAGTTGCTGCTGCGTGCCCTCGATCTGTGGCGCGATCACCCGGGCTTGCTGGCGCACTATCAAAAGCGCTTCCGCCACATACTGGTAGACGAATTCCAGGACACCAACGCCGTGCAGTACGCCTGGTTGCGACTGCTGGCCAAGGGCGGTGACAGCCTGATGGTGGTCGGCGATGACGACCAGTCGATCTATGGCTGGCGTGGCGCGAAAATCGAGAACATCTATCAGTATTCCGAAGACTTCCCGGACGCCGAAACCATTCGTCTGGAGCAGAACTACCGCTCCACCGCCGGGATCCTCAAGGCCGCTAACGCCTTGATCGCCAACAACACCGGACGTTTGGGCAAAGAGCTGTGGACTGACGGCGGCGAAGGCGAGGCGATCAATCTGTACGCGGCCTTCAACGAACACGATGAAGCGCGCTACGTAGTGGAAACCATCGAAAGCGCCCTGAAAACTGGCCTGGCCCGCAGCGATATCGCCATCTTGTATCGCTCCAACGCCCAATCCCGGGTACTTGAAGAAGCGCTGCTGCGCGAACGCATCCCTTACCGGATCTACGGCGGCCAACGCTTCTTCGAGCGCGCCGAAATCAAGAACGCCATGGCCTACCTGCGCTTGCTCGAAGGTCGCGGCAACGATGCGGCGCTGGAGCGGGTGATCAACGTCCCGGCCCGTGGCATCGGCGAGAAAACCGTCGAAGCGATTCGCGAACATGCACGCCATAGCGATGTGTCGATGTGGGAAGCGATGCGCCTGTTGGTCGCGAATAAAGGCCTGACCGGTCGTGCGGCCGGCGCCCTTGGGGTGTTCGTCGAGCTGATCGAGAACCTTGCGGCCAAAACCGTGGACATGCCACTGCACCTGATGACCCAAACAGTCATCGAGCAATCCGGGTTGATCGCCTACCACGAAGCGGAAAAAGGCGAGAAAGGCCAGGCTCGGGTAGAAAACCTTGAGGAACTGGTCAGCGCCGCACGCAACTTCGAAAATGCGGAAGAAGACGCCGACCTTTCTCCGCTTGCCGCCTTCTTGGGCCACGCGTCGCTGGAAGCCGGCGACACTCAGGCCGATGAGCACGAAGACAGCATTCAACTGATGACGCTGCACAGCGCCAAAGGCCTGGAGTTCCCTTATGTGTTCCTGGTGGGCATGGAAGAAGGTCTGTTCCCGCACAAGATGAGCCTGGAAGAACCCGGCCGTCTTGAAGAAGAACGCCGCCTGGCCTACGTGGGCATCACGCGGGCCATGCAGAATCTGGTGATGACCTACGCTGAAACCCGACGCCTGTATGGCAGCGAGACCTACAACAAGGTTTCACGCTTCGTACGCGAAGTGCCGAAAGGCCTGATTCAGGAAGTGCGGCTGTCCAACAGTGTCAGCCGACCGTTCGGCGGCGGCCAGAAGCAAAGTTCGAGCAGCCTGTTCAGCGGCACCGAGATCCCGGAAACTGCGTTCAGCCTCGGCCAGCAGGTGCGGCACTCAGTATTCGGCGACGGGGTGATCCTCAACTTCGAAGGCGCTGGCGCGCAAGCTCGGGTGCAGGTGAACTTCAGCGAAGGCAGTAAGTGGTTGATGCTGGGCTACGCCAAACTGGAAGCAGTCTGACTTTATAAGGGCAAAAAAAAATGGGCTCAGGTTTTTTCTCTTCCTGGACATTCTGGGCCCTGCTTTCGGCGGCGTTCGCTGCCATGACGGCGATCTTCGCCAAAATCGGCATCGAGAACGTCAATTCCGACTTCGCCACCCTACTGCGCACTGTGGTGGTATTGGTCAGTCTGGCCTTGATTTTGTACGCCACGGGCCAATATCAGTCATTAGGATCGATCTCAGCCAAGAGCTACCTGTTCCTGTTGCTGTCCGGACTTGCAACGGGCGTCTCATGGATTTGCTACTTCCGTGCACTGAAGCTCGGGCCCGCCTCGTTGGTGGCCCCGGTGGACAAGCTCAGCGTGGTGCTGGTGGCGGTGCTCGGGGTGATCCTGCTGGGTGAAAAGCTCGACCTGCGCCAATGGGGCGGAATCGGCCTGATCACCTCCGGCGTAGTGATGTTGGCCTTACGGCGCTAGAAAAAGACATTCCTACAGAACTTATCCATCAGGCCTACAGCCCAAACATTACCGGCCCTACGCCACCGACTGCGTTTCTTCGCAGACGACTAGGCAAAAGCCCGAAACACTCTGCCGCTAGCCAGTAACACTTCAGCTGTGCAACATGGCGCGCGTGCCATCCACAAATGGGAATTCCCTTTATGAAACGTTTTCTTAGCATCGCCATGGCGTTGTGCATCGGCCTGACGATGAGCCTCGACGCCAACGCCAAGCGCTTTGGTGGCGGCAAAAGCGTCGGCGCTGCGCCGACCCACCAGACTAGCCAGATGGCCCCGTCTTCTTCGGGTGCCGGCGCTGCAGCCGCCACTGCAGGAGCTGCCGGTGCCGCAGGCGTTGCCGCCAAGGCTGGCGGTGCTTCGCGCTGGCTCGGCCCTCTGGCCGGCATCGCTGCCGGTGGCCTGCTGGCCTCCATGTTCATGGGCGGCGGCTTCCAGGGTATGCAGATCTTCGACATCCTGATCATGGCGGTCATCGCCTTCCTGATCTTCCGCTTCATTGCCGCTCGTCGTCGCAAGCAGCAAGAGCACATGACTCCCGCGGGCCACGCGCCGATGCAGCGTGAAGTGTTCGAGCAAAAACCGGCTCAAGGGTCGATCTTCGGTGGATCGGCAGCACCTGCCGCCGCTCGTCCGGTGATCAACGCACCAGCCTGGTTCAACGAAGAGCGCTTCGTAGAAGCGGCGCGCAACCACTTCCAGTCCCTGCAACAGCACTGGGACGCCAACGAAATGGACAAGATTGCCGAGTTCGTAACCCCACAGTTGCTCGAGTTCCTGAAAAAGGAACGTGCCGATCTGGGCGACGGTTTCCAGTCCACCTTTATTGATAACCTCAATGTTCAACTGGACGGTGTGGATGATCGTTCCGACAAGACTGTCGCCACCCTGACCTTCAGCGGCGTGTCGAAAACCTCGCGTTTCGACCAGGGCGAAGTCTTCAGCGAAAGCTGGAACATGGAGCGTCCTCAGGGCGACAATCAGCCATGGCTGGTTGCAGGTATCCGCCAGAACGGCTGATCCCACGTGCTGCATTGAGCATGAAGAAACAAAAACCCCAGCCTCGGCTGGGGTTTTCTATTTCACGGTTGCACTTATAGCGAGCTACTGTATAAACCGCCCCATATAAACCGCGCCATTGAGCAAGAGGATCCCGGCCGTGGAAGAAGTCATCGAACAACTGCGTGAAGCCAACGAACCTGTACCGGTCCCTCTGGAGCTACCAGACGAAGACCAATTGGTGGAAGTTGAAGAACAACTGTTCATAAACATCCCCTTCGTCTTCAAAGAATTTCTGCTGACCGTGAGTGATGTGGTCTATGGCAGCCTGGAGCCGGTGACCATCACTGATCCCGGTTCCCACACCTACCTCCCGGAAGTCGCCGCGACTGCCTGGGACGTCGGCGTACCTCGGGAATTGATCCCGATCTGCCAGGACGGCGATAACTATTATTGCGTCGAGGAAGACGGCACTGTGGTGCTGTGGTCCGCCGAAGAAGAACTGGTGACCGAAGAGTCTTGGGAATCGGTATGGCATTGGGCGCGGGACGTCTGGCTGGAAAGCTGATCCCGAACGCGAAAGCCCGTCTCCAGCACTAAGCTGGAGCGGGCCTCAATGCTCGGAAGAGTCCTTGTGGTTATCCAGCGTTTCCAGCAGGGCGACCTGCATCCGCGTATGCATATGGATAAACCAGCGCCACAGCAGTGCCGCGACAGCCGCCGCAACGACGGCAATCAGGATCAACAGTTCGGCAGTCGGCAAAATGCTCGACGATAACGCCGCCAGCAACAAGAAGATCACCAGCAACGACAAAATCGGTATCACCTCAGCGATCACCCGCCGCACGCGTTGCGTATGGCGCCCGGCCATTTCCGCTTTCACGCCCATCTCTGCCAGCAACATCGACAGCGCCTTGAGCTTTCGATACGCGGCGATCAAAAACGGCAACGACAACAGCAGCGCACCACCCCAGATCAATGCCTTTTGCCAACTGGAGTCGCTGATCCAGCCTTGAAGATAATCGCCAATGCGCTCTGCGAAAAAACCGCCAGAGAAGAAGATCGCCATCACCAGCGCCAGATTGACCCCCACCTGTAACAGAATCCGTCGAATCATTTTCGCCAGCAGCGCACCTTCACCCTGCGGTTGGATGCTGCGTAGCCATTCACCGTACATCCCCAGCACACGAGCCAGACGCTGCGGCATCACCGCTGCCAGCTTGAGCGACAACGGGTCGGCCGCACGAATCAGATACGGGGTCAGCAAAGTGGTGATGGCCGACACGGCCACAGCCACCGGATAGAGAAAATCGCTGGTGACCTGCAAGGTCATGCCTAAGGCTGCGATGATGAAAGAGAATTCGCCAATCTGCGAAAGCCCCATGCCAACCCGCAGTGAGGTGCGTCCGTCATTGCCGGCGATAAAGGCGCCCAGCCCGCAGGACAACATCTTGCCCAGCACCACAGCGACGGTGATCACGGCAATAGGCCAGGCGTATTGCAGCAGAATCTGTGGGTCGATCATCAGGCCGATGGCGACAAAGAAGATCGCGCTGAACATGTCGCGAACCGGCTCGATCAATCGCTCGATTTTCACCAATTGCCGCGACTCGGCCATGATCGCGCCAATCAGAAATGCCCCCAGCACCATGCTGTACTCCAGCTTGACCACCAGCAGGCAGAAGCCAAAGCACAGGCCTAGCACGGTGATCAGCAGCATCTCGTTGCTTTCGAATTTGGCCACGTAGGCCAGCAGACGCGGCACCAGCAAAATACCAATCACCAAGGCGACAATCATGAACAACGACAGCTTGCCGACCGTGGAAAATACTTCTCCGGAGCTGACGGTACCGCTGACTGCGATGCTCGACAGCAACGCAATGATGCCAATCCCCAAAATGTCTTCAACAATCGACACACCGAAGATCAGCTGCGCAAAGCGCTGGTTTTTCATCTTCAGGTCATTGAGGGCCTTGACGATGATGGTTGTCGAGGAGATCGCCAGGATTGCGCCGAGGAACAGCGAGTCCATGGTGCTCCAGTCAAACCAGCGGCCGATTTCGTAGCCGATCCAGATCATCAGCACAATTTCGAGGAACGCCGCGATAAACGCCGTGGCCCCGACCTTGAACAATTTACGCAGGCTGAACTCCAGCCCAAGACAGAACATCAGAAAAATCACCCCCAGCTCTGCCAGGGTCTTGATGGTCTGCTCATCGTGGATCAGGCCGAATGGTGGTGTGTGCGGCCCGATGATGAAACCGGCGACGATATAGCCAAGCACTACCGGTTGTTTGAGCCTATGAAAAAGAATGGTCACCACACCCGCAACCAACATGATCACTGCCAGATCCTGAATAAAACTGATGGCATGCATGGTGTAAGGCTCCTTGGTTGGGTGCTGACACGGTCGCTCGATCACCGGAACGCCAACAAATGCCTGACTGAGCGAACTACACATCTGAATTTCAGGTGGGAAATGCCCTCGGAATGGGCTTTTGAAGGGTAACACCGCGACTTCCGACAGAAATGCGGTGCAATATATGGAAACAGATCGATCCAGGCGTGACGGACGCCACGAGCGCAGCGTCCCGTTAACTGTGGTTTTGAAAAAGTAACCTAGCGCCCGCAGAGGTGCTCCCGCAATCCCTGCCTAGAACCGTGAGTGTGTGTGCTATGGAACCCGGAAACGCCCAGCTGTCGATGACGGTATTGATGACCCCCGACATGGCCAACTTCTCTGGCAATGTCCACGGCGGCACCCTGCTCAAGTACCTCGATGAAGTTGCCTATGCCTGCGCCAGCCGCTATGCCGGGCGCTACGTGGTCACCCTGTCGGTGGATCAGGTGATCTTCCGTGAGCCAATCCATGTCGGCGAACTGGTGACCTTTCTCGCGTCGGTCAACTACACCGGCAGCACCTCGATGGAGGTGGGGATCAAAGTGGTGACGGAAAATATTCGTGAGCGCTCGGTGCGCCATACCAATAGCTGCTTTTTCACCATGGTGGCAGTCGATGACCAGCGCAAACCTACCGTCGTGCCGCCGCTGCAACCGCAAAACAGCGAAGACAAACGCCGGTTCATCCAGGCCAAGCAGCGCCGCCAGATCCGTCAGGAGCTGGAAAAGCGCTATCAGGAAATCAAGGCGGACGCCTGAGGTGTACCGTCAGTCTGGCGTCGCTCTTTAGATAGTCTTCGCGGGCAAGGACTGGGCGTCCCCCCTACTCCTACCAGGAATTTCACAGTACCTGTAGGAGCAGGGGGGACGCCCAGTTCTTGCCCGCGATAGGTTTAAAGGCTGATCGCGGTCGCCTCAAATCGCACTCGCGGATGGGCGATTCGGTCTTGGGCGCGCACCAGCTCCAGCTCGTAGCTGGCGCAGGCTTGGGTTTCCAGTAGCACTTCATGCACCGCCGCGGCGGTGAACTCGAAGGCCGCCAGCAGGCTGTCCCCCAACAGCACCCGAGCCAGAAACAAGCCGGACGTCAGGTCGCCGACGCCCACGGGCTGGCGCGGAAAAGCCAGTAACGGCCGACGCAGGTGCCAACTGCCCTCGCAAGTCACCAGTAACATCTCAAAGGCGTCCGGCAGTTTGCCGGGATAATCCAGATGCTTGACCAGCACCGCCTTCGGGCCGCGGGCCAGCAACGCTCGCGCCATGGCCAGGCAATCGAACAGCGACTGCGGCTTGCGCCCGGAGAAGCTGTCCAGCTCGAGTTGATTCGGGCACATGAAGTCAGCCATCGCCGCTGCTTCTTCCAGCAGGAAGTCACTGACTTCGGCTGGCACACTGCAGCCCTTTTCCGGATGCCCCATCACCGGGTCGCAGAGGTACAAGGCTTTGGGATTGATCGCCTTGATCCGCGCCACACCTGTGAGGATCGCTCGTCCCTGGGCCGCGCTGCCGAGGTAACCGGACAGCACTGCATCGCAGTTACCCAACTCGCCGATCGCGGCAATTCCCTCGATCAGTTCCGGAATCTGATGCGGTGCCAACACCTCTCCCGCCCACTGACCATACTGAGTGTGGTTGGAGAACTGCACGGTATTGAGCGGCCAGACATTCACCCCGACCCGCTGCATGGGGAAAACCGCAGCGCTGTTGCCGGCATGGCCGAAGACCACGTGGGACTGGATGGCGAGCAAATGGGGGGTACGTTTCATGCGAGATTTCCGTAAAACGATTGAAATTCGAGCCGCGCAGTATGCGACTAAACACAGCCTGTACGACAGACCGAAGACACAGTTAAGCTGACACTACTTTGTTGGAGCGCGCGTTCATGCTGACCTTGGGAAATATCTTCGTGCTGATGCTGCTGGCGACCGGCGCCGCTTGGCTATGGCACAACCACGGCTTGCGTGAGCGGGCACTGGAGAGGGTCAAGCAGCATTGCGCCAAGCTTGATATCGAGCTGCTGGACGGTAACGTCGCGTTGAAGCGGATTGGCTTCGTCAAGGATGCCAACGGTCGGCGGCGCCTGGCCCGCATCTATAACTTCGAGTTCACGGTAACCGGCGAAACGCGCCACTCCGGCACCATCACCCAATTTGGTGCTCACAGCGCACAAATCGAGCTGGCGCCCTACCCGTTCGAGGTCAAACCCCCGCTGCCGAGTGCCGAGGTGATTGAGCTGAGCCAGTGGCGCCAGGAACATAACAAGTGGCGAAATTGACGCAAAATCAAAAGATCGCAGCCTCCTACAGGGGTACGCGTTCGGACGATCTTTTGGCGCCTGGGGTTAAACCTTCGTAATGCGGCAACCAGCCAAGGCGTTTTGCAGGCTGTCCACATCCTACGGCTCACTAAAAATCAGCTCAATACGTGAATCACGCCGCCATTCGCTAGGCTGCCAGTGCATAGCCGAGTTATCCACCGCGTTGGCAGAAACCCAGCCATCGACGCTGTGGATAACCAGCTTGGCCCGCTGCCAATCAAGGCTTTGGAGCCATAGCGAGACCCGCCTTGCATCGAATTGCTGACTCGGATGCCAACGCCAGCCAATGCTCCAACCACCTTCCTGTTGCCGGCTCAGGCAAATCGGTTGCGCCGGATCAGTCCAGACCGCCGGCATCTGCGCCAACCCTTTTGGCACTGTGAAGTTATCCACACCCGCGTTCGCCTGAACCTGTACGCCTGGCAATTTGGCCAGCGGTAAAGCTGCCTGTTGTGTCCAGTACACCGGGTAATCCGGCAACTGCGTGGTGATCCGCTGGCGATCCGCGTCGCTGAGTTGCTCGTCCTTGTTCAGTACCAACAGACCCGCGCTGGAAAGCGCTTCCTGCTGCGCTTGTGGCAACGGTTTCCCGGCGGCCAGCGCTTGGGCATCGAGCACCACCACACACGGCTGAACGGCCAATACGCTTTGCCACGGCGCATCGTGCAATTGTTTAAGTAACTGCGCCGGATGGCCCAATCCGGAGGGTTCGATAAACAACCGGTCGGGCCGCGCTTTGCGCAACAAACGCCCAAGACCGATCTGAAACGGAGCTCCATTCACGCAGCACAAACAGCCGCCGGCGACTTCACCCAGTGCGATACCATCGGCGTCCTGAGTCAGCAACGCGGCATCCAGTCCGATCTGACCGAACTCATTGATCAACACCGCCCAGCGCTCATGGGCCGGCCGCTGCGCCAGCAGGTGCTTGATCAGGCTGGTCTTGCCGGCGCCAAGCGGCCCGGCAATGACGTGGGTGGGAATGTTCTGCAGCATATCGGCGGTATCTAAGGAGTGAATGATGCGGGTGATTTGGCTGTCACTGCTGTTGGCGCTCAGCTCGGGCGAGGCATTGGCTCAGGCCTGCATGGTCCACAGTCAGGCTGAACGGCTCGACGTCAAAGTCTGCCAGCAGAACCGCAACATCCCGGAAAAACTGTTCAACGACGGCTTCTGCCAGCCGAACCTGCCCGGTCAAAAAGTCGACGTAGAGTTCTCCGAGCTCTGCCCCGCCGGTGCCTTCGGCGTTTGCAGCGACGCCCAAGTGGCCAATATGCCTTACCGGCAAGATATTCACTATTACGGCGTGGCCACTGATGCAGCGTATTTGCAGCCGTTCTGCGAAAGTCAGAGCCAGGGCAAATGGCTGAAACCTTGAGTGCGCCTAGCTCAGCCAGTCGAGGGTCAGGATCAACCGACGCTCACCCGGCGCCGGTTGCGGCGAGCGATGGATCAGGCCGAAGCCTTCATTGCCGTGCCATTTCTCGCCCTTGAGCAAGGCCACTTCACCACAGGCGATTTGCTGGATCTGTGAGTCACCCTGCGGTTCGGCGTCGGCCTTGCCCAGTTGCCGACGGTCCATCGCCCCTTCCCGCAACCATTGGCTACCGATACCCGCGTAAGTCGTGATCAAGCGCACCTGCACATGATCGATATGGAAGCGCGGGCACATGGCCTTGTCCTGCACCCGTAGACGCAAACCGATGCGCTTGGCGCCCAGCAGACAAGCGAAGGCGCTGACCAACCAGGAAACATCGGCGATAAAGCCTTCGTAACCCTCCAGATCACTGAAGCCTGAAGCTAATCCGCGGAGGTTGGGTTCCGTGTCTTCGCTCGGTATTTCCAGCGATAACGACTCAGCCAGGGGCTCGCCCAAGGACAGCAACAATGTGCCGAAATCGGCAATGTGCGCTGGCAGGTGGCGTTGCCAGAGGGCCAGATTCACACCGTCTTCCAGAATCTGAGTGAGCGCTTCTGGCGTCTCACCCCGGACCTGACGAATTATCGGACGCAGCTTCAGGCGTGGGGCGAGCATCAGGCCGCTGCCTCTTCATGCCAAGAGCCAAACGGATCAGGCATCAGCCGCCAACCCTCTGCGCCCACGGCCATTTCGGCGTCGGTCAGCAGACAGTTATCGAGCTCAGAAGTGAGCTGGGCGAAGTCGATGTTCTGACCGATGAACACCAATTCTTGACGGCAATCACCGGTGGCAGCCGTCCAGTTTTCCATGATCGCCGAGGTGCTTTCCTGATCCTGCGGCCACTGTGGTTTTGGCACAAATCGCCACCAGCGTCCGGCGAAACCGTGACGCATCAAACCACCAGCCTGGGACCAGCTTCCAGCGTCCTGATGCTTGCTGGCCAGCCAGAAAAAGCCCTTGGAACGCAGCAGTTTGCCATTCACCCACGGGCGGTCAATGAAGTCGAAGAACCGCTGCGGATGAAAGGGACGTCGCGCCCGATAAGCCGTCGAAGCAATGCCGTACTCCTCGGTTTCGGGAACATGCTCACCGCGCAGTTCCTGCAACCAGCCCGGGGCCTGAGCGGCACGTTCGAAGTCAAAGCGTCCGGTATTGAGGATCTTTTCCAGCGGCACTTCGCCCATGACCATCGGAATGATGTCGGCCTGAGAATTGAGCCGTTCGAGAATGGCGATCAGCTCCTGGCGGTCACTGCTGCTGATCAAATCAATCTTGCTGATCAGGATCACGTCGGCGAATTCGATCTGCTCAATCAGCAGGTCAGTGATCGAGCGCTCATCCTCCTCGCCCAAGGTTTCGCCACGTGAGGCGAGACTCTCGGCGGCCTGATAGTCGAGCAGGAAGTTCATGCCGTCGACCACCGTGACCATGGTGTCGAGTCGTGCAATATCGGCCAGGCTCTGACCCTCTTCATCACGGAAGGTGAAGGTTTCCGCCACCGGCAAAGGCTCGGAAATCCCCGTGGATTCGATCAACAAGTAATCGAAACGACCGTCCTTGGCCAGTTTGCTGACCTCTTCCAGCAAGTCTTCACGCAGGGTGCAGCAAATGCAGCCATTGCTCATTTCAATAAGTTTTTCTTCGGCGCGGTTCAGACTGACATCGCGCTGAACCTCGCTGCCGTCGATGTTGATCTCACTCATATCGTTGACGATCACGGCCACCCGAAGGTTGTCGCGGTTGCGCAGAACGTAGTTGAGTAGCGTACTTTTACCGGCGCCGAGAAAGCCGGACAACACGGTAACGGGAAGGCGATTGGGCATCAGGGTGTCTCATCAGGGCGGGACTTGCCTTGATGTTATAGTATAACAATGCAATTTAGCCAATCCCCTCTTGTCCCCAGCGACGAAGGGCGCAATGCTTGAGCCAACCCGCGCCACGAGAAACCCAATGCGTAACGCTCTGAAATACACGTTGCTGAGTCTTTCACTATTTGTGGCGAGCAACGTCTGCGCGCAACTGCCGAGCACGCTTGCCAACTGCACTCGCAGCGCCAACCTGTTGGCCTGCGCGGATGCCGACGGCAACGCCTACAGTGTCGCCACGGCTGGCACCACCACGTATCTGCGGGGTTTTGAGGTGATCGGCAAACGTTATTGGGCACAAACCAATAGCCGCTACGGGCAACTGACGTTCTTCACAGGCATAGCCTCCGACGGTGAAGCCTGGGTCGGCTACAGTCGCCGCGTTGGCTGGACCACCGTCAATCGGTTCTCCAGTTCCGGCGGCGCCAGCGCCAAGTTCACCTGCAGTCGTATCAGCGGCTGTTAGACCTGGGCTTTTTTCTGATCCTGCAGCCAAGCCATGTAACTGTTCACCGGTGGATTCTTCTGGAAGTAGCGCTGCAAACCTTCGAACAAGCCGTCCGCCACCGCCTGCTGGTGCCGTGGAGCCACCAGTCTCTGGCTGTCGCGGCTGTTGGAAATGAAGCCCGTTTCCACCAGGATCGACGGCACATCCGGTGACTTCAGCACCGCGAACCCCGCCTGTTCCACCCGCTTCTGATGCAGTGTGGTGATCCCCGCAAGACTGCCAAGCACCGTGCTACCTAACTGCAAACTGGCAGCGATGGTCGCGTTCATCGACATATCGAGGATTACCCCGGCGAGCATCGGGTCTTTGTCTTTCAGATTGAGCAGGCTGGTGGCGCCCAGCAAATCGGCACCGTTCTCCCGTTGCGCCATAAAGCGCGCCGTGGCTGAGGTCGCGCCGCCCTCGGACAACGCATACACCGACGCACCTGAGGCCGTGAGCCGTGGCGCGGCGTCGGCATGCACCGAGATGAACATGTCAGCGTTGTGCTTACGGGCGATCTCCACACGTTTGCGCAGCGGCACGAAGAAGTCATCGTTGCGCACCAGCTTCACGTCAAAACCATTCTCCCGTTTCAAACGCTTGGCGAGCAGTTGCGCGATAGACAGCACCACATCTTTTTCGCGCTCGCCCTTGGCGCCGACCGCGCCCGGGTCTTTGCCACCGTGGCCAGGGTCGACCACCACAATGATGTCGCGCTTGGGATGAGCTTTATCCACAGGTGTTTCACGCGCAATCGAAGGTGCAGCGGCAATCTGCATCGGTGCATGACCACTGCTGGTGAGATCGAACACCAGTCGATGGCCCTGTCCGTCCTGTGGTGGCAACTGAAAGCTGTTGAGCTGCACCGGCCCGGTGAGATCGAGCACGATCCGTGTATCGCCTTGCCCAAAGTGCCCGGAACGGATCGAGCGAATCACCGTGTTGGCCAGCGCCAACTGACTGAAGTCGCCACTCAGACGTGCTCCGCTCAAATCGATGATCAAACGTTCCGGCGCGGTCAGCGAGAACGTTTTGTACTGCACCGGCCCGCTCAGATCGAGCACCAGCCGCAGCTTGTCATCCGAGCGCCAGAGCCGGGCATTGCGGATTTGCGTGGCGGATACACCCAGCGGCAAGGCGAAGGCCACACTGGCCAGAATCAGGTTGAGCAATTGACGTCTGTGCATGACATGTACCGCAGATAGGGGAGCGTCCGTACTCGACATGACGTGGTGAAAGCCCATTCAGGAAAAAGGCATCGTCGACCGTTAAGTTATAATATAACATGTCGAATCATTTCCAACGATGGACCTGCTTATGAACGCGCTGACTCTGCCGGATATCGCCGCGCAGGCCTCACGCCAAGCCTTGCCACTCGAATGGGTGGGCATGTGCGGCATTGCTCTACCCATGGTGTTCGATGGCCAACGAATGAGCGCCAAAGCAGATGCGGGCGTGAGTCTCGATGATGGCGAGGCGCGCGGCATTCATATGTCACGTCTGTATTTGGCGCTGGAAATGCTCGAACAGGAAAACCTCACGCCGCTGCTTTTACGTCAGGTTCTGCAACGTTTTCTCGACAGCCATGACGGTTTGTCCAACAGCGCTTACCTGCGTATTCACACCGACTTGCTGCTTAAGCGGCCAGCATTGGTCAGCCCGCTGGCCGGTTGGAAAACTTATCCGGTGAGCATCGAAGCGCGGCTGAAAAACGCAGTGTTCCACGTGGAACTAAAAATTGAGGTTACTTATTCCTCAACTTGCCCGTGCTCAGCAGCACTGTCGAGACAGTTAATTCAGCAGCAATTCGTCGATGACTTTGCCAACAAAGCGTTGCAGCACCCTGACGTTCTGGCCTGGCTCGGCACGTCAAAAGGCATTGTCGCGACGCCTCACAGTCAGCGAAGTAGCGCGCAGTTGCAGCTACGTTTGAACGACTACCTGGAAGGCTTGCCACTGATCGCCGTGATCAACGACGCCGAAGCCGCCCTCGGCACCGCCGTTCAAACCGCAGTGAAACGCGCCGACGAACAAGCCTTCGCCCTGGCAAATGGTCAGAACCTGATGTTCTGCGAAGACGCAGCCCGACGTTTGAATCTGGCGCTGAAAAGATCTCCAGGCATCAACGCCTTCCACCTGCGCGTTATCCACGCCGAAAGCCTGCACGCCCATGATGCGGTGGCCGAAAGCCGCTGGAACTGGGAGGCCGCATGATCCGCTGCCAAGGTTTACGTTGGGGCGCGCCTGGCCAGCCTCTCACCCCCGCCGTTAATTTCGAACTGGCGAGCGGTAGCCTGACCGCGGTGATCGGCGCCAATGGCTCGGGTAAAAGTAGCTTGCTGAAAGTTATCGCCGGATTACAGAGGCCACTGGCTGGCAACGTCGAACTGGATGTTCCGCGGCGCGGCAGTCTGTCTTTTCTGCCGCAACAACAGCATCTGGACCGACAGTTCCCCATCAGTCTGCAAGAGCTGGTTGCCGCTGGATTCTGGGGCAGCAAACAAACCCCACAGATGCGCAGCCAACGCCTGACATCCGTACTGGATGATTGGTGCCTGACGGGCCTGGAACATCGCCCGCTGATGGCCTTGTCTGGCGGTGAATTGCAGCGTGCCCTGCTCGCTCGTTTGAGTCTGGCCGAAGCACCGGTGCTGTTGCTCGACGAACCTCACGCCGCGCTCGACGAACTCGGCCAGGCGCTGCTCTGGAAACATATCCATGCGTGGCATGCCGAAGGGCGGACGCTGGTCGTTGTCTGCCATGACCTGGCCGCCGTACGCCAACACATTCCTCAAGCGCTGCTGATCAAAGGCAGCGGCTGCGTACTCGCGCCAAGTGTCGAACTGATCACCCAACAACCTCAGACGCAGGTGGCGTAATGGTCGTCGCCGCCCAGCTTTGGCAACCGTTCCACGAGTTCATCTTCATGCGCCGAGCACTTCTCGGCGGCTTGGTATTGGCCTGTAGCACTGCTCCACTCGGGGTGTTTTTGATCCTGCGGCGGATGAGCCTGATCGGCGACGCGGTGGCTCACGGGATTTTGCCCGGCGCCGCCTTGGGCTTCTGGTTCGCCGGTTTAAGTCTGCCTGCACTGACCATTGGCGGCCTCGGTGCCGGCCTGAGCATGGCCGGGCTCGCTGCGTGGATCACCCGCCGCACCGGCCTGCGGGAGGACGCCAGCCTCGCGGCGATCTACCCCATTTCCTTGGCCTGCGGTGTGCTGATTCTCGGCATCGCCGGCAAACGCCTGGACCTGCTGCACTTGCTATTCGGCTCGGCGCTTGCCGTCGATGGACCGACGCTGACCGGCATGCTGTGGGTCTCGGCCTTCAGCCTGATCGCCATGGCGGCGATCTACAAACCACTGCTGCTGGACACCCTCGACCCGCTGTTCCTGCAAACCGTCAGCCGCCTCGGGCCGTTGGCTCATGGACTGTTTCTGACCCTGGTAGTGCTGAATCTGGTTATCGGTTTTCAGGCCATCGGCGCGCTGATGGTGGTTGGTTTGATGATGTTGCCCGCAGCGGCTTCGCGCTTCTGGAGTCGACGCCTGCCGGTGTTGATGGCTATCGCCGCGGCGCTCGGTTGCCTCTCGGTGTGGCTCGGTCTGTTGCTCTCGTTCTACTACTCGCTGCCCAGCGGCCCGGCCATCGTGCTGGTGGCCGGCGGTTTGTACTTGCTGTCCGTGGTGTTCGGTCCGGTGCACGGTTTGCTGCGCCGCCCACCTTTGCTCACATCCCAATGAGGTGTTTCCCGATGCGCGCTCTACTCGTGCTGTTCAGTCTGCTGCTGCCGTTGTCGCTATCGACAGCATCGGCGGCAGAGAAACTTCAGGTGGTCACCAGCTTCAGCATCCTCGCCGACATGACTCACCAGGTCGGCGGCGAACATATCCAAATCACTAACATGGTCGGTCCGGACGCAGACGCCCACACCTATGAGCCAACCCCGGACGACGCCAAAGCGCTGCTCAAGGCCAAGCTGATCATCAAAAATGGCCTGGGCTTCGAGCCATGGCTGGATCGCCTGGTCACCAGCACCGAGACCAAAACCCAGGTGATCACCGCCAGTCGTGGCGTCATCCCGCGGACCATGGATGAAGACGGCGAGACCATTCCCGACCCGCACGCCTGGCATAACCTGGCGAACACCGAACTGTATGTGAGCAACATCACCAAGGCGCTGATTGCGGCAGATCCGGCAAACAAAGCGGACTACGAGCGCAACAGCCAGACCTACCTGAAACAGATCTACCGTCTGCTGGCCGAAGCCAAAGCCAAGCTCGGTTCCTTGCCGCCGGGTAACCGCAAGATCGTCACCTCCCATGATGCTTTCGGCTATCTCGGCCAGGCCTACGGCATCGACTTCATGGCGCCTCAAGGTTTGTCCACTGAGCGTGAACCCTCCGCCGCCGAAGTCGCTGCGCTGATCACTCAGATCCGTCAGGCCAAGGTCAAAGCGGTGTTCATGGAAAATATCAAAGACGCGCGCCTGCTCAAGCAAATTGCCGAAGAAAGCGGTGCGCATATCGGCGGCACCTTGTACTCCGACGCCCTCGCCGCCACAGGTCCGGCCAGCACGTTCGCCGGGCTGTTCGAATACAACCTCAACACCTTATACGACGCCTTGAGCACACCATGATTCGCAAAAACCCGTCCGGTGATCTACCGGTGATCGCCGAATCCGCCTATGTGGATAAGACTGCGATCATCTGCGGCAAAGTGGTGATTGGCGAGAACGTCTTCGTCGGTCCCTACGCGGTGATTCGTGCCGACGAAGTGGACGACTCAGGCGAGATGGAGCCGATCACCATTGGCGCCAATTCGAACATCCAGGACGGCGTGGTCATCCACTCCAAATCCGGCGCGGCGGTGACCATCGGCGAGTTCAGTTCGATCGCCCACCGCTCCATCGTTCACGGGCCATGCTCCGTCGGCAACCGGGTGTTCATCGGCTTCAACAGCGTGCTGTTCAACTGCGCGGTCGGTGACGGCTGCGTGGTGCGGCACAACTCGGTGGTCGATGGTGGGACTTGCCCGAAGACTTCTACGTGCCGTCGACCACTCGCATCGGGCCCAAGACCGATCTGTCGCAGTTTCCACCCGTCAGCGTCAGCGCTTCGGAGTTTTCCGAAGATGTGGCACGGACCAACGTCGATCTGGTGCGCGGCTACAAAGCCCTGCAGAACGAGTTTTGAACATGAGCAGCGTGCTGATTCGAAACGCCCGATTGGTCAACGAAGGTCATGAGTTCGACGGTGATCTGCTGGTGGACCACGGTCGCATCGTGAAGATTGCCAGCAGCATCGAAGGCGAAAACGCATCGGTGGAAATCGACGCCAAGGGCCAGTGGCTGTTGCCCGGCATGATCGATGACCAAGTGCATTTCCGCGACCCGGGCGCACCCCACAAGGGAAGCTTTTACACCGAATCGCGGGCTGCTGTGGCCGGTGGCATCACCAGCTTCATGGACATGCCCAACACCCGGCCAGCGACCCTGACGCTCGCCGCGCTGGCCGACAAGAAGCGCCGCGCGGCAATCAGTTCAGTGGCCAATTACGGCTTTCACTTCGGTGTCAGTAACGACAACCTCGAGACCATTGCCGCGCTCGATCCATGCACAGTGGCCGGGGTTAAAGTTTTCATGGGTGCCTCCACCGGCAACATGCTGGTGGACGATCCACAGATTCTCGAGCGACTGTTCGCCGAAGTGCCGACTATCCTGCTCGCCCATTGCGAGCACACACCCAGCATCCAGGCCAACGAAAGCTATCTGCGGGAACTGTTTGGCGAGGCCATACCGCCGGCAGCCCATCCACTGATCCGCAACGCCGAAGCCTGCTTTCGCTCTTCTTCAATGGCCGTGGATCTAGCCAAGCGCCACGGCACTCGGCTGCATGTTTTGCACCTGACCACCGCACGCGAACTGGCCTTGTTCGAAGACAAACCGCTGGCCGAAAAGCGCATCACCGCCGAGGTCTGTGTGCACCACGTGTTGTTCGACGATCGCGACTATAAAAGCCTCGGCAACTTGATCAAGTGCAACCCGGCGATCAAAACCCAGGCCGACCGGGATGCCCTGCGCCAAGCCCTGCTGTGCAACCGGCTGGATGTGATCGGCAGCGACCATGCGCCTCATACCTGGGCAGAGAAACAGCTGCCCTATCGCCAGGCACCGTCCGGGCTGCCATTGGTGCAACACGCCCTCCCCGCGCTGCTGGAGCTGGTTGCCGATCAGCTTCTGCCACTGACCACGCTGGTGGAAAAAACCAGCCACAGGGTGGCGGATTTGTTCGCCATTCCCGACCGCGGCTACCTGCGCGAAGGCTATTGGGCCGACCTGGTGCTGATCAAACCCGAGCCCGGCGGCAAAGCCGTTGCCCAGCAACCGGTCCTCGCTCAATGCGGCTGGACACCCTTTGCCGAGCGACGCTTTCGCCACAGCGTCAGCACCACGTTGGTCTCGGGGCAAATTGCCTGGCACGCCGAACATCTATATGACGGCTGTCAGGGTTTGCCACTGCGGTTTATGCGTTAACCCCTCACTTTTTTTGAAGCACCAAGGACCACCAAAATGATCCGCATCACCCTGCCCGACGGCTCATTGCGTGAGTACGACCAGCCGCTCTCGGTTTTCGAGGTCGCTTGTCCGCGAAGCTTTTAGGCTCGTGGTTTAACAGTCCCGCAATCCTGCCCCATCCACACCGCGCGGGTATCCAGGCTGCCCTTCTGCTGGATGCCGGTGGCATTGAAAGTGCCATTGACCTTGGTCGTGAACTCTCGATCACTAAGGAAAGTGGCGACACCGGTGCCCTGCGCTTTCGGGCAGCTGAAGCGAAATTTCCACTGATTGCCGGCGCGGTCGGTGATTTCCTGCTTGCAGCCCGATTGCGGATCCGTCAGCGGAATGTTGTCGGACTGCACTTGGGCCTGAGTCAGACAAGCTCGAATACCTTTGCCGCCCATCGTGATGCCCTGCTGCTCCAGCGCTGCCCGTTGCTGCGGGGTCATCTGGCTCTGTAACTGACCTAGGATCAGTTGCAGATCCGGCAAATTCTGGTCATCCACTTTCATGTTGCTCGAGGTCAATTCCCACAACCCGGGTTGCAACATCTGCGCCTGAGCGGCCACAGGAAGCGACAAACCAACAACCAAGGCCAAACCCAGCAGACGAACGTTCATCGAGTAACTCCTAAAGAATAGTGGCCGTTAGACGTCAGCAATCTACTTCGGTTGCATCGCGAATTAAATAGCGACATTCGGTGTGGAACATGGTCTGTTAAGCATTGAACCTTCAGGAGCAAGGCTGTCCCATGGATTATTTTGGCCCGCATGTTTTCGGTTATCTGATCGCCACTATTCACTCACTGGGCATGATCGCCGCCATCCATGCTGTACTCACCGTCAGGACTGCCCAAGGCGCAATCGCCTGGGCGATGTCACTGTTGTTCATTCCTTATCTGACCCTCATCCCCTACCTGGTCTTTGGCCGCAGCACGTTCGATGCCTATATCAAGGCAAGGCGCCAAGCCAACGAAGAAATGCACAAAGCCATCGCCGACCTGAACTGGCGCCCTTGGGTCGAAGAAGCACTGACCGCTCGTGCCTCAAATGCCTACGCCTCGCTTCGAGCCATGCCGAAACTGGGGCGCATGCCGTGCCTTTCGAATAACCAGGTGCGCCTGCTGATCAATGGCGAAGCCACTTTTGCGGCAATTTTCGACGCCATCCGTAGTGCCCGCAAAGCTGTATTGATCCAGTTTTTCATCATCCACGACGACCAACTCGGCCGCCGCTTGCAGGCCCTGCTGATGGAGAAAGCCGCCGAAGGCGTCGCCATTTACGTGCTCTACGACCGTATCGGCAGCCACTCCCTGCCCCACAGCTACGTTCAACCCATGCGCGAGGCCGGCGTGCAGATCAGAGCCTTCGCTACCCGCAGCGGCTGGCTCAATCGCTTCCAGGTCAATTTTCGCAATCACCGCAAAATTGTCGTGGTCGATGGCCTGCTTGGATTCGTCGGTGGGCACAACGTCGGCGACGAGTACATGGGTAAGAAACCGCCACTGGCGCCCTGGCGCGACACTCATGTCAAAGTCAGCGGCCCGGTAGTGGCCTGCATGCAGGAATCGTTTGCTGAAGACTGGTTCTGGGCTTCACGAAAGTTACCGCCGCTGATCCTGCCCGACACCTACCCAGACGACGGCGTGCTCTGCCAGCTGCTGGCCAGCGGCCCGGCAGACCCCTACGAAACCTGCTCGCTGTTTTTTGTCGAAGCCATCCATGCCGCGAACGAGCGAGTGTGGATCACCAGCCCGTATTTCATTCCCGACGAAGCGGTATTCGCCGCGTTGCGGCTCGCGGTGTTGCGAGGTGTGGATGTGCGAATTTTGCTGCCTTCACGGCCGGATCACCGCGTTGTCTACGCAGCGTCCAGTCTCTTCGCTTTCGAAGCGGTGCGGGCCGGAGTACGGATGTTCCGTTATGGGCCAGGTTTTCTGCATCAGAAAGTGGTGTTGATCGACAGCGAAATCAGCGCCATCGGCAGCGCGAATCTGGACAACCGTTCGTTCCGGCTCAACTTCGAAGTGATGCTGCTGACCGTCGACAGCCAATTCGCCGCCGAAGTGGAACTCATGCTCAACGACGACTTCGCCCAGGCTCACGAGATCGCCAAGGGAGAAGGCCGCAAGACCCACCGCCTGCAACAACTTGGCATGCGGGTCGCACGGCTTATATCGCCGATTCTTTAAGGGTTATAGATATCGTCGCGAGTCCACGGCAGTTCATGGCTGCCGTCGGCATGGGCCTTGACCGCGAGGATCTGGTGCAGATTAATCCAGCCTTTGGCGAACGCATAAGCGCAACCGGCCAGGTACAGCCGCCAGATGCGCAGGGCCTGCTCCGGCACTTGTTTCGAAGCGGCTTCCAGATTGTCCTCCAGGCGCTCGCTCCAGTGGTCCAGGGTGCGCGCGTAATGCAGACGCAGGCTTTCGACGTCGACGATTTCCAGCCCCGCCTCGCTAATCTCGGCTGAAATCATCGACAGATGCGGCAGCTCTCCGTTGGGGAACACATAGCGTTCGATAAACTCACCGGCGCCGCGCCCGACCGGGCGGCCGTCAATGTGCTTGGCGGTGATGCCATGGTTCATCACCAGCCCGCCTTCGCGCACCGCCCCGAACAAGGTCTTGCAGTACTGTGCCAGGTTCGCATGCCCCACATGCTCAAACATACCAACACTCACCACCTTGTCGAAGCGACCGTCCTGCGGCAAGTCGCGATAGTCGAGCAATTGCAGCTCAACCTGATCCTCCAGGCCTTCCTCAATCACCCGCTCCCGAGCCAGCGCCAACTGCTCTTTGCTCAAGGTAATCCCGAATACTTTCGCTCCGAATTCCCGAGCGGCGAAGCGCGCCAGCCCGCCCCAGCCGCAGCCGACATCCAGCAGGTACTCGCCGGGTTGCAGGCGCAGTTTGCGACACAAATGGCGAAACTTGGCTTGCTGGGCTTGTTCCAGGCTCTCGCTGCCGGTCTCGAAATAGGCGCAGGAATAGGCCATGTCGCTATCGAGCCAGAGCTGATAGAACGCATTGGACAAGTCGTAGTGATAAGAGATGGCCGCCGCATCGGTGTCTTTGTCGTGGACGGTGCGCACAGGCTGATTGTCATCGCTCTCATCCAGCAGAGCCTGGCTCCACTCATCGCAGACCCGAATGACTTCATTGATAGAGCCTTCGAGCTCCAGTTTGCCTTCGACGAACGCGGCCCCCAACAAATCAAGGGTCGGATGAGTGAATTTGGCAACCAATTGCGGGTCCTTGACCACAATGGTGACGCTGGGCGCTGGGCCCAGATTGAATTCATGGCCATCCCAGAGTCTGAGGCGTAACGGTAACTGCAGATTCTGTAAGGCCGGTGGAAGGTGCGCGAGCATGACTAGTCCCCCTTGTTTCAGACGTCTGATATGAGGGTAGACCATCCGAGAAAATTAGCAGGCTATCGAACTTGTAGCCTTTCTCTATGACCCTCGACGGTGATCAAACCGTCGTGAATCCACTGTTTCAGCCAGGTTACAGCCAGCAATGGCGCACCCTCTTTACAAGTGACTGCTAACTCGCCGCGCAGTTCGGAAAAACTCCAGCCATCATTCACCATACCGCTCAGGGCCTGCGCTTCAGCGGCTTGCAGGCTGCGGTAATGGCAGACCCGATCCGCCCGCCATATCAGGCAAAACAGCTGAGGAGAAAAATAACCCAAAAGAATTTCGCGCCGAATCAGACGTCCTCTTTGAGTTTGAGCAGCGGCTCTTGAAAACGTAGCAACCGGCCCGCGTTGCCCAGTACCAACAAGGTGCTGAGGTTATGCAGCACTGCCGCGATCATTGCCCCCGCGGCTCCGAGCCAGCCGAATGCGGCAAACGCGACGATCGCCAGAGTCCAGCCTAGACCGATGATCACGTTGACCTGCAGTGTCTGACGGCACTGGCGACTCAAGCGCACGCAGGTGCCTAGTCGCCGTAAATCACTGCCAATCAGCACGATGTCCGCCGAGGCCAAAGCGATATCCGCCCCGCCCGCGCCCATGGCGACACCGACCACGCCGGCCTTGAGTGCCAGCGAATCGTTGATCCCGTCGCCCACCACCATCGGCCGAAAGCCGCTGTCGATTTCTTTCAATACGCGGTTGAGCTTGTCTTCGGGCAACGCCTGGGCTTCGATATCGCTGATCCCGACTTCATGGGCCAGGCTATGGGCGACGCTTTGCCGATCGCCGGTGAGCAGCAATTGCCGACCCAAACCCAGTTCACGCAGCTCACTCAACGCCAGCCGGGCCTCAGGTTTGACGCTGTCTGCCAACAACAGCCAGCCGAGAAATTGTGCGTCCAAGGCCAACCCGGCTATTGGGCCGTCGTGTTCAGGGACGGCGGATGTCTCAATGCCCAATTGGCTGAACAACTCCGGGCGACCGAGTGCCGCCTCGCCCTGCTCCGTCTGTGCCACCACCCCCAAGCCTTGGCGCTCGCGGATATCCGACAACACCAGAAAATGCTCCTGCGTTACCAGCCCAGCCAATGCACGGCTGACCGGATGGCTGCTGGCTGAGCCAAGGCTGGCAGCCAGTTTCAGCATCGCGCTGCGATTTTCAAACGGACTGTCGATCGACTGCAGACGCAGAGTGCCAAACGTCAGCGTGCCGGTCTTGTCCACCACCAGCGAGGTCAGGTCCGCCAGTTCTTCGAGGAACGCCGAGCTGCGAATCAGGATTCCGTGGCGCGCCGCCACGGCAATCCCGGCAATCGCCGTGGCCGGGGCCGACAACACCAGGGCGCAAGGACAGGCCGCCACCAACACCGCCAACATCGCCTGTGCATCGTTGCTGACAAACCAGGTGACGGCCGCCAGCAGCAAAACCAGCACCATGTAGCTGCCGGCATAACGCTCGAGCAAACGGGTGATCGGCGGTTTCGAACGCTCGGCGCTTTGCATCAGCGCAATGACTTTGCCCAGGGTCGACTCGTTGCCAGTGCGGGTAACTTCAATGCGCAACAAGCCATCAAGGTTGATCGCCCCGCCGAACACCTGCATGCCGACACTCGCCTCCAGTGGTACCGACTCGCCAGTGATTGGCGCGGTGTCGAGGCTGGCCTGCCCGGAAAGCACCAGGCCATCGGCCGGCACTCGATCACCGGCGCGCACTTCCACCAGGTCTCCGGTCTTGAGCGTGGTGTTGTCCACTTCGATAATCGTGCCGTCAGCCTGCACTCGCCGCGCATGGCTGCGCGTCAACTTACCCAAGGCATGAATGGCTTCCTGGGAGCCGATCACGCTGCGCTCTTCCAGCACATGGCCGAAGATCATAATGATCGGCAGCAAGGCCGCAGTCAGCAAATCGCCGGTGGCCCAAGCCCCCATCATTGCCAGTGCGATCAACTGATCGGTGATGCCGTGCAGGCTCGGGTAACGCAGGCTGTACCAAGCCGAGCGCATCACCGGCACCGCCACTAGCAATGAGGCAAAACCCAGCAGCAACTGGCTCACACCGTTTTGCTCCGGCGCCAACCAGCGCCAGGCCAAACCTAGCCCGAGCAGACCGAGGGCAAGCATTGCCAAGGTGAGTTGTCGCGCTGCGCTGCGCTGTTCGACGGAGGTCAGCATGCTTGCCAAAGGTTGGGCAGCAGCAGAATGGGCAGTCATTTTTCGGCTCCCTGAATGATCAGGCGGGAATCGTCTTTAGGATCGACCGTGGTCACCGAACCGGCCTGGCCGAGAATTTTTGGCAGACGTGCGCGATAAATCCGCAGCAGCATTTCCGGGTCAGTACCCTTCTGCTGCGCTTGGGCCAGGCTCAGGACCGTCGCCGTATCGGCCGACGCTTTGGCCAAGCGTTCACTGGCTTGTGCATGAGCGACTTGCAAGGCACGGTCGGCTTGCTGGGTGGCGGTCTGGGTCAGTTTTTCGGCATCGGTTCGGGCGTTCGCCACCGCTTTATCGGCCTGTTGGCTAGCGGTCAGCACCGCGTTGAACGCGTTCACCGCAGGCCCCGGCAAACTCGACTGCACGTCGACTCGCGCCACTTCGATCCCCAGCCCCTGCCCCGTTGCAGTCAACTCGGCCAAGCGTTGGTTGATGCCCTGCACCAGATCCCCGCGAAGGCGTTCACGACGCTCGGCCGCCTGATTGTCAGCGCCGATCAATTCGGGGCGCGCCACCAAAATTGTGTCCAGGTCTCGCGCAGCGGTCAGCGCCACCGCACTGCGGGTCACCAGGCGATCCAGTGCTGGCAGCACATGCTCGCCTTGCAGTACGAACGCATAGGGTTCGCTGACCTTATAGAAGACCCGCACATCCAGTTGCACCACACCGGCATCACCGGTTAGCAAGTAACCGGAACCGGCCAAAGCATCACTCAGCGGCGTGGCGAAACTCGCAACTCGATCGCCTTTTAGCGCGGCATCGGAACGCAGCAGGTTTTCCACCCGACGCTCGATCACCCGATCCGCCGC
This sequence comes from Pseudomonas sp. F220, assembly GCF_057813935.1. Classification (NCBI taxonomy): domain Bacteria; kingdom Pseudomonadati; phylum Pseudomonadota; class Gammaproteobacteria; order Pseudomonadales; family Pseudomonadaceae; genus Pseudomonas; species Pseudomonas sp. F220. Next base: position 14,909 of record NZ_JBVASJ010000044.1, on the reverse strand, counting down.
CGGCAACAACACCACCTGCTCAAACGGACGCGGCCACGCCAACAACAAACCCGCATTCTGTATACGATCCAGCGCCCCAAAATGCAGTACTACCGCCCGATTCTGCGGATCGATCTGCCGCACGTTGGAGAACGCCCAAGCCACCGCCGCCAACACCGTCACCGCGTACAACGCGAGGAAGGTCAAGCGGCCGGCTTGAATCCACGGGCTACTGACTTCATTTGTTCCACGTGGAACGTTACTCATGGCTGCGACTCGGCCTTGGTACCCAGGTTCGGCGGTCCATCAACCAACACCCGGAATGGCGCCGCATCGGTACGCAAGATCAGTTTGGTGCTCGGTGTGACCACCGTGCCCAGCGTGTCCAGTGAACGCAGCAAGTTATACAGCTGCGGCGAGCCTGCATAAGCGCGACCGTAAATCTGCGCAGCTTCGACTCGCGATTGAGCTTCAATGTCCGCCGCTTTCACCGTGGCATCGGCTTGCACAATTCGCGCATCACGCTCGGCGGCGGAACGAATTTGCGCCGCTTCGCGCTTACCAATGGCGGTGCGCTCGGTGGCAATGGTTTCACGCTCGGCGCGCATACGGTCGACGGTAGCGGTCAGGGTCACTGACGGTAGGGTCAACCGCTCGATACCGACTTGCAGCACACGCACGCCATAGGTGGTCAGCAACTGCTGATCGATCTGCTTGCGCAGTTGCGCTTCGAAGTCGGCGATGTGCACTTGGCTGGCATCGGTGTTCACCAGATTGGCCAGGTCAAAACTGCTGGCCGTGGTTTCCAGCGCCGAGCCGACAAAAGTGCGAATCTGCCGCGCCGCTTCGTCCGGCTGGTTTTGTACCGCCCGCATAAAGCGCTGCACGTTGTCCGGATCGCCCTGAACCTGCCACGCCACGTAGGCCTGAACAATGATCCGCAAACCATCACGCGTGCCGACATCCTGTAAACCGCTAGAGGTGGTGCGCAACCGCAGATCCACCGGGATCGCCGCCTCGAACGGCGCTGGCCAACGCCAGCCAAGACCCGGTTCCAGCAGCACCCGCGAAGGGTTACCAAATCGGGTGATGACCGTGGCTTCACCGGAACGCACTTGCACCAGGCTCGCCGCCGCAATAGCAAACAACACCAGCAATACCGCCCAGGCCATGCGCCGCCAAGGGAAAGCCCCGGCCTCTTGTGGGTCAACAGGGTGGTGATGGTGGTGGCCGTGATGATGCCCGCCATGGCCGTGATCGTGGCCAGTGTGGTCTTGATGATCATGCTGATCGTGGGAATGAGGCTGGCTCATTGGGCGGCTCCTGACTGAACGGCTTTACGCGGCGCCGCAGGGTCAACCGGTAGCGTGAAGGTACGTAGATCGATAGTCGGCGCACTGTTGCCGCCCAAACGATGATCGAGAATAAGCAGCTTGGCGTTGGCCAAGCCCAAGGTTAGCTGACTGAAGTATTGCTCCAGCACAAAGGCCTGACCGGCCGAGGCATACGCCTTTTGCTCGGCGGCAAAACGCAGGTCGGCGGCCAGAGCGGTAGCTTTGACTTCATGGGCTTTGGCCAGCGCCTGATCACGAGCAACACTGGCTTGCAATTGCGCCTGATTGGTCTGCTCGCTGGCAGCCCCGCGCTCACGGGAAATCAGCGCCTGGGCGCCGATCTGCGCGGCTTGCACACCGTGATAAGCATTGGCCGCACCGGCCGGCGGATGGATCGCTTCGACCACCGTGGCAAGGATTTCCACGCCGCTGTCGAGTTTCTGCAAGTCCGCCTGCACTGCTCGACCGATGTCGTCGGCAAGCCCAACACGATCCTCACCCAACAACCCATCAAGGGTACGCGATGCGAAATCGTGAACCAGAATCCGGCTGGCAGTGCTGCGAATCAGCGTCGGAACATCCGCAGTGTTATAAGTCGCCGCCAGTGCCGCCTGATCGGTCAGGCCGATGCGATAGACAAAGCGCACGTCCATGTTGACGATCTGGAAGCTCTGTTTGTCAGCACTGCTGCTGGCAATAACCTGTGATTTGTCGTTCACATGGCTGGCATCCCATAGCCGATTGGCGATCAGCGGCGCGGGCCCTTCTGCAGGCTCAGGCAGTGTTGCTGCAGTCGCTTCACCGACGCTGGTTGCCAGCTCATGCACTACACCGTTCTCGACGCTCAGCACGCGACCCACAGGCCAAGGCAATCCGGCGTGCAGCCCCGGCCCGAAGACCTCGACCGGCTTACCGAAACGCTCGTAAATTCCTCGCGCTTGCAGAGGAATTTCGTGAATCCCGGTGAGCAGCCAACCAACCGCCAGCACCACCATTAGCACAGGCAAGAATGCCCGGCGCATGTAGGTGAAAGCCCAAATCTGCCTAAGGTCAATGCCGAAGCGGTTGTGCAGTTCATGCTGCAACGCCAGCAAGGGCTGCGGCGGCCAGCGCAGCATGCCGGCAACAAAACTGTGCGCCAGCAGCCGTGGTTCAAGCCGTTCGCGGCGCGGGCTGAACAGCGACAACAAGGCGCGCAGCAGCAATTCGATCGCCACCAAACCTGGCAGCAGACCGATCAATACCGCCAGACGCGTAGGCCATACCGACGCTTCACTGCTGAACAACAGGCATAACGCGCTCAACACCAGGCAGATGATCGCCACCCGGATCAACTGCCCAAGCTGCCCCGCTTCGGGCCACTCAGCGGGGTTTTCCTGGGCCAACTGACGTTCGAACACCAGCAAGCCGAAGGCCAGCAATAACGAAAGCGACGCTCCCACACTGGCCGAAAGCCCCAACGCTGCGCCGGTCAACGACAGATTCCAGACTTGCTCGATGCTCAGCAGAGCCAACAACGCCCAGCCACACAACCAGAGGGTCGGTGCGCCAATCTGCGCCAGCAGGCGCAGCCAGCCATCGCCGATACGCCCCAACTGCCGGTCGTACCAGCCGCGCGCTTCAACCGGCATGTCCACGATTTGCTCAGCGGGTGGCGCGGCCTGTGACCCCAGCGCTCGCCCGCGCCACAGCGTCACCCACCAGGCTGATTGCAACCCGGCAACCACAACCAATAGGGAGGCGGCTTGATTGACCAACAGCGCAGGCCACGGCGATTGCGGGGCGAAAAGTCCGACAAAGAACCCCAGCACCAGCCCCACTGCCGCCAAACCCGCCAAGCCGATGCCAACCCGCTTCAACCGCCGAGCGTGAAATACCGCTTGTTGAAAACGCGGCAGCCCTTCTATACCTGCCCCATCAGTATCCAGATCGACTTGCATACCACCCCAGCGCTTGTCTTTGCTAAAACCTTAGCCTGTGGATAAGTCCCAGGCTGCTGCAAATATCACATTTCGTTACGATATAACGATAGTAATGAAATATTCACCTCGCACCTATCCCTTTTGTCTGTACGGCAGTGTCTGTGGATAAACCCTTCCTACGGGGGCTTGACCCAAAGCGTACAACCGCAACATATTATGAGCATAATTTTTTATGCGATCTACCTTCAACTGCTCCCCTCCCTTGTCAGTTTCCAATGCAGGAGTACAGCCATGAGTACCTACGACGTCGTGATTCTGGGCGGTGGCCCTGGCGGTTATAACGCTGCCATCCGCGCGGGCCAATTGGGTTTGAGGGCTGTGTGTGTCGAAGGTCGCGCCACCTTGGGCGGGACCTGCCTGAATGTCGGCTGCATGCCATCCAAGGCTCTGCTGCATGCCTCCGAGCTCTACGACGCGGCCATGGGTGCCGAGTTCGCCAACCTGGGGATCGAGGTTAAACCTACCCTCAACCTTGCCCAGATGATGAAACAGAAAGACGAAAGCGTCACCGGGCTGACCAAGGGTATCGAGTTTCTCTTTCGCAAAAATAAAGTCCACTGGATTAAGGGATGGGGCCACATCGACGGCCCGGGCAAAGTCAGCGTGACCGACAGCCATGGCGAAAAAACCGAACTACTGGCCAAAAACATCATCATCGCCACCGGCTCCGAACCCACCCCATTGCCCGGCGTGGAGATCGACAACAAGCGCATTCTCGACTCCACCGGCGCACTGTCTCTCAGTGAAGTGCCCAAGCATCTGGTAGTGATTGGCGCCGGGGTAATTGGTCTGGAGCTGGGCTCCGTGTGGCGGCGGTTGGGCGCGCAGGTGACGGTGGTCGAGTACCTTGATCGCATCTGCCCGGGCGTGGACGGCGAGGCGGGCAAAACATTGCAACGCTCACTGAGCAAACAAGGCATCAGTTTCAAGTTGAGCTCGAAAGTCACCAACGCTACGACTTCGGCCACGGGCGTGCAGCTAAGCATCGAGCCGGCGGCAGGCGGTGCCGCCGAGCTGCTGGAAGCGGACTACGTGCTGGTGGCCATCGGTCGACGGCCTTACACCCAAGGGCTGGGTTTGGAAAACGTCGGCCTCACCACTGACAAGCGCGGCATGCTCAGCAACAAGGGCCACCGCACCGACGCGCAAGGCGTTTGGGTGATCGGTGACGTCACATCCGGGCCGATGCTTGCCCACAAAGCCGAAGAAGAAGCCATGGTCTGTATCGAGCAGATCGTCGGCAAGGCAGGTGAAGTCAATTACGAGGTGATCCCCAACGTGATCTACACCAAACCGGAGCTGGCCAGCGTCGGCAAGACCGAAGAGCAGCTCAAGGCTGAAGGCCGGGCCTATAAGGTCGGCAAATTCCCGTTCACCGCCAACAGCCGGGCCAAGATCAACCACGAAACCGAAGGCTTCGCCAAAGTGCTGGCTGATGAGAGCACCGACGAAGTGCTGGGCGTGCATCTGGTGGGGCCGAGCGTCAGCGAAATGATTGGCGAATACTGCGTGGCCATGGAGTTTTCTGCCTCGGCCGAAGACATCGCCCTGACCTGCCACCCACATCCGACACGCTCTGAAGCGTTGCGACAGGCGGCGATGAATGTGGAGGGGATGGCGACGCAGATGTAGTTTTTTCGGGAGGGAATTTGTGTCGGTTGTTCAGCCGTCTTCGCGGGCAAGAACTAGGCGTCCCCCTGCTCCTACAGGTGTTGCACGGCCCTTGTAGGAGCGTGGCTTGCCCGCGAATGACCGCGAAGCGGTCACAATTGGGCTGACCCGTTCTAACTGAAGAAATAATCAATCCGGCAAATGCCCCAACGGCAAGGGCCCTGGCGTCTTCACAGTGTGGATCGCGAAGTTGCTGCGAATATCGCTAACGCCCGGCAGTTTGAGCAAACTGCCGGTGAGGAAGCGTTCATAGCCGCGCAAGTCCGGCACCACTACTTGCAGCAAAAAGTCCGACTCGCCCGACACCAGAAACGCTGAAATCACCTCGGGCAACGCCGTCACAGCCTGGCGAAACGCTTCGGCTTCGGCATCGTTATGCCGCTCGACCTTGACCCCGACAAACACCGTCAAACCCAAGCCCACCTCATCGCGATCGAGGTTGGCCTGATAGCCGCGAATCACCCCGGCCTCCTCCAGCAATCGAACCCGACGCAAGCAAGGCGAAGCCGAAAGACCGATTTCCTCGGCCAGTTGCACGTTACTCAGGCGACCGTCCCGTTGCAGCGCCGCGAGAATACGGCGGTCGTAGGCGTCCAGTTTCATACGTGGCAGTTCCAGACTGTTTTTATTCATGGATTGGCAGATTGTGCCAAGTCTAGCTGTTTTAGTGACCGACTACGCAAGCACCTGCCCTACCCTTCGGGCATAGACTTTGATCACCGAATTGATAACGAATGGGGTGGCAAGGTGGCAGAACTCTGGATGTTTCTATTGGCCTTGGCGGTGGTGTACCTGCTGCCGGGCCCGGACATGATCCTGTTGCTGCAAACCGGTGCGCGTCAGGGCAAAGCCACGGCGTTGGCCACCGCCGTAGGGCTGGCGATTGCCCGTGGTTGTCATGTGGCCTTGGCGGCGTTGGGCCTGGCGACCTTGTTCAAGGCCGCGCCCTGGACTTTTGAGGTGGTGCGCCTGGCGGGTGCCGCCTACCTGTTGTGGCTGGGGATTCAGTGTCTGCGCTCCAACATGTTGCCGAGCCTGAATTCAGCCGGTGTGTCCACCAAGGCCTTGTTGTGGCGTGAAGCGATCCAGCGCGGGTTGCTGACCAATCTGCTCAACCCCAAGGCCTTGCTGTTTTGCTCGGTGTTGCTCCCACAGTTCATCGACCCGCAGGCCGGGCCGGTGGTGGCGCAGTTCGCCAAGCTTGGCGTGGTGCTGGTAATCGTTGGGTTGTTGTTCGACAGCTGTTACGCGCTGGTCGGAGCCGTGCTCGGGCGGTGGCTCGAGCGCAGTCCCTCGGCACAGCGGGTGCAGCAATGGCTGTTCGGCAGTTTGTTGATCGGTTTTGCACTAAGGCTGACCTTTGTTCAACAGGCCTGATCCTGTAACAGCGACTGCGCTTTACGCCGAAGGAAAAAGCGCTTTCCTACGCATGCGGTTGGTCTACAGATCAAGCACCACTGGCTGCTGACCTTCGAACCCTGTGGCCGGGACCGCACAGCAAATCAGCACCTCCCCCGCGTCGGGTAACTCGGCTGGTGGCAGTGGATAGTGCACCAGGCCACTGATCAAGCGAGTTTTGCAGGTTCCGCAGGAACCACCCCGACAGCTGAATTCGGGTCTCAGGCCTCGGCTCTCCGCCAACTCCAGCAGGCTGCCGCCCGCAGGCTCCCAGCGGGCTTCCTTGGCTGAACGATGAAACAACACTGGCACCGAGGTGGTGGCCGCTGGCGGTTGGTCGAAAGGCCTCGCTTCGGGGTCTGGCACCCGGTGTAAGGTCGACGGGCCGAACGCCTCGGCATGAATCCGTTCATCGCGGATATCCAGCTCACGCAAAGCGTTATATAGCTCTTGGGTAAAGCTGCCGGGCCCACACAAGACAAAGTCCACCTGATCGTAGTCTTCGACCCGCACCACAGCCTTGAGCAGTGCGATATCAATGCGCCCGGTCATATCGAAATCCTCGCCTTCGCGAGCCTGAGCTTCTGGCTGGCTGAGCAGGCGCACCACTTGCACGGCGTCACCGGCGAGCGCCAGCAACTCGTCCACTTCAGCGCGAAACGGTTGGTCTACCAGACTACGAGAGCTCTGGATAAACCAACTGGGCCGGGTGCGGCGGGTACGCTGGCCCTGATAAACCACCTCGCGCAACATCGACAACAATGGTGTGATACCCACCCCGGCCGCCAACAGCACAAGCGGCCGACGCTCATGAGGGGCTGCGGTGAAATGCCCCTGTGGCGCGCGAGCCTCCAGCAGGTCACCGACACGAATCTGCTCGTGCAGATGAGAGGACACAACGCCCTCGCGCTTCACACTGATCCGGAAAAAACCATCAGACGGTGCACTCGACAGGCTGTAGGTACGGATATGCACGTGGCCATCAATCGTGAACCGCACGGGCAAATGCTGTCCGGCCTGAAACAAAGGCAGGCCGGCGCCATCTGCTGGCTCCAGGTAAATCGAGCGGATGTTGCGGCTTTCCATTTCGATCCGTGTGACCCGCATCGGTCTCCAACTGTTGCCCAGCGCCTCGGCTTGCAGACGGGCTGCGGCTTGCTCCCAAGTACCGGTCATCCGGCTGTTCGGCGATAAACCCTCAAAGCGCCAGCGCAAACCAAGCGCTGCAGGCCGGCGCACAACGTGCTCCACGTGCAATTTCCAGAGCCGCTCGGCACCCTGAAAGGCATCAACCTGCGGCCCTTCAAGGATGATTTCGGTGCGTCCGCTGATCTGCAGCAAATCGCCCGAGGTGAAATCAATGAACAGCAAGCCGGCGTGCGGATTGAGCAACAGGTTGCCCAAGGTATTGAAGTGCAGGTTGCCAGCGAAATCGGGAATGGTCAGGCAGTTATCTTCGACCTGAACGAAACCGCTCTGCCCGCCCCGATGAGAAACATCCACCGAGCGTTGGTTTTCAACGTCAACGTAACTGGCGACAAAGAAGGTGTCGGCCTCACGAATTATTGCGCTCGCCCTGTCGTCCAGCATGCTCAGGCGCTGCACCACCCGCATCGACAGATCAGCGACGGGCACCGACTCCAATTGGCGCAGTTGAATGTACTGCGGGCAATTACCGAAAGACTGTTCCACCGTCACGGCAAAACCGGTCTTGGCAATATCGCTGACCCGACCATTAATCCGGTTGCGCCGACGCGTGTGCAGCTCTATCCCCAGCAAGCCGATCGCCGCGCCGACCTGTAACTGAGCGGGATCGTCTTGCCCCGGCAGGCTGTCCAGCTGCAACAGGGCAGGCTCGGGAGAGTGGGTGAAACCCGGTTGACCTTCGAGAATACTGGCCCAGGGATTACCGTCCGCATCCACCGCGCCAAACAACATAAAAGGCAATTGCTGATAGAACTGCCGATGTTGGTCCGGCAAATGATTGCGGATAACCTTGGGTCCGAACGCTTCCATACGCTCAGCGACACCGACGTGCGCCTGCAGCTGCTTCTCGCCGGCATGCCAGGGTGATTGAAGGTTCACACGGTTTCTCCCCTGCGCCGAGGGCGCAGTCTGAACAGCCCAGCCAGACTGGGCCGGGCTCGTTCGTCTCAGGCGGTTTGCAAGCCGGCCACCGTGCGCGGCATCGCTACAAAACCGGGTAAGGCTTCGATACGCGCCAGCCAAGCCCGCACATTGGCATAGTCGGCCAATGAGACATTACCTTCCGGCGCATGGGCGATATAGCTGTAGGCGGCGACATCGGCGACTGTCGGCTCATTGCCCGCCAGATAAGGAGTGTGGGCCAATTCCTGGTCGATCACCTTAAGCAGGCTGTGGGAATTGGCGATGACCTCTTCAGCGTTATACGGCGCACCAAACACGGTGATCAACCGAGCCCTGGCTGGCCCCGAAGCAATCTGCCCCGCCGCGACCGACAACCAGCGCTGCACCTTGGCAGCACCGACCGGGTCCGTCGGCAGCCAGCGGCCTTTGCCATACTTCTGCGCCAGGTACACCAGAATCGCATTGGAGTCGGCCAGCACCACGCCCTGGTCATCGATGACCGGCACCTGACCAAAAGAATTCAGCGCGAGAAACTCCGCCTGCTTGTGAGCACCGCTGACCAGATCGACGAACACCAGCTCAGTGGGCAGTTCAAGCAGGGACAGCATCAACTCGACACGGTGAGCGTGACCGGAGCGCGGAAAGTTGTAGAGTTTGATGGCGTGCTGGGACATGGTGAACTCCGCAGGGTAATCGCGCAGTTCAGGAGAGATCCGCGCCGATGGGAGCTATCTTCCACTTTCGATGAAAACAACAGAATAACCAGAAAACACAATCCATTATTTCAACAGGTGCAATAAAGCATCAGGCCTTTAGTGCTGGATGCTCACGCAATGCCTTCACCGCAAAATCCACGAAGCTGCGCACCCGTGCCGGCGCCTTGCGCCCACCCTGATACACCACGTGGATTGGCAGCGCCGGCAGTTCAAAGTCTTGAAGAACGATTTCCAGCTCGCCGGCGGCCACCTTGCTGGCCACCTGATAAGACAGCACCCGGGTCAGCCCCCACCCCAGGCAAGCCGCAGTAATCGCCGCCTGATTCGCGGTAACCACCAAACGCGGCTCCGGACGGATACTCAGCGCTGTTCCCTCGTCCAAAAACTGCCAGCTCCTGGCCTGCCCGATGGAAGAGGTAGCGACAATCCGTGCCTGACACAGGTCATCAGGATGCCGCGGTCGACCATGGTTTTCGAGGTAAGTGGGAGACGCACAGATCACGCGTCGTACTTCACCCACCTGGATCGCGTGCTGGTTGCTGTCCGGTAGCTCACCGATGCGCACAGCGATATCAATCCCCTCCTCGACCATGTTCACCACACGGTCGAGGAGTAAGGCATTGATGCTGACCTCAGGGAACTGATCCAGATAACCGACCATTACCGGCGTCACGAACAACTCGCCGAACAACACCGGCGCGGTGACCGTCAGTTGCCCACGGGGCTGGGCATGACTACCGGCTGCCGAGGCTTCGGCCTCCTGAAGTTCGGCCAGGATGCGCCGGCAGTCTTCCAGATAACGCTGACCGGCCTCGCTCAGGTGCACGCTACGGGTAGTACGCGTCAGCAGCTGTGTGCCGATGCGTTTTTCAAGTGCCGCGACCGCCCGTGTGACGCTCGCAGCCGACATGCTCAAGCGCCGCGCCGCAGCAGAAAAGCCCTGCTCTTGCGCCACGATGAGGAACACCTGCATTTCCTGAAACCTGTCCATGCAGCAAACCTCTATGGCGAGGGCAAGCCCTGTGGATTTAGAGAATTAAAACTGTCGCGGGATGATCCCGTGTTTCGCGCCCTGCAGCCTCATGGAGAGGAAACGCAAAACTGTCGCAACCTCTCCAAGAGCCTGTTCGGACACGTGGTCTAGAGAATTAAAACTGTCGCAGCCAGAAACAACGCGGGTTTCACGTACAGCCAAGAGCACCGGCGGCTGATTAGTCGCCGGGGCGGAAAGGGTAAGCCGGGATTGGCTAGTGAGTGTGCTGAATTCGTTAGTGGTGTTGATCACGTCGGTAAGTCATTACTGGCCGCGCCCATGCTCAGGAAGGGAGCAAAATCGCAGTCTGATGCGCCTTGCAGCATGTCTTTCTAGACCTTTTATCGTCAGTGACTTGCGGTCATGAGTGAGCGGCCATCCTGACGGTTGGTTATCCGACTGAGGTACTGAGGAGATGGTGCTGCCTTACAGCTTAGGCTGTACCTTGGCCCTTGCTCCACCTTTCATCAGCCGCTTACGCTTGATCCAAATGGTCCCGAGATCACCGCTCAGAGCTGTGAAGGTTCGGGCAAGATCGAACGAAAGGAGCGCCCATTTGAGATCGCCACATGTGAAAAGGCCAGGCGTCAAGCAAAGGCTCATACCCTCTCGTCCCGGAACCCGGCAGACCGTTCCGCCCTTTCAGGATTCAGCCCCGCAGCCCTCCTGGCGTCCGCCGGCCTAGCCAAATGCCTCTTTGACCAGGCTGTCGAACATGCTGTAGGCCGACAGCGCCTCACGACGGTAATCCTCGTCGTTGGCGTCCAGGGGCGTGACCAGCAAGGTCTGGATCTCGATGACATTGCTGGTCGCATCATGCTGGTAGTGCAGCAGCACTGAGATACCGTAGTTGTCGCCACACAGGCTGTAGCAGACATTCATGTACTGCGGCTTGAGCAGCGCCAGGCTGTGCATCTTGCTATAGATGGCCAAGGCACAGACCCTGGCCTGGCAGGTCGCGGCGAAGGCCGACTTGGGCAGTTTCTCGGCGTAGGCCGCGTCGCCGATCACATGCACATCCGGTACTAGCAGGGATTCCAGGGTTTGGGTGTTGACCGGACACCAGCCATGCTCTGCGGCCAGGCCGTTGTGCCGTGAAAAATCATCAGCCTGCTGGGGCGCGATGATGTTGATCACCTGGCCGCTGACCGGACCACCCTCGGTCAGCAACTGCCCCTTAGCTTCGTCGAAACCTAGCACGGTTCCCCCCTGCAAGGCACCGATCCACTGGATGTTGGCCTGCTCGCTCCCATAGCCATAGAAACGTTTCCAGGCCTGCTCGAATTGCGCCTGCTTGGCAAACCGCGGCTTGGCATCCAAGACGATCACCCGCGAATCGGGCTTGTGGGTCTTGAGATAATCGGCAATCAGGCTGGCTCGTTCATACGGCCCGGGCGGACAGCGGTAATCGTCCACGGGTACCGAGATCAACACATTGCCGCCGTTGGGCATGGCCTCCAGTTGCTGCCGGAGCAGGCGCAGTTGCTCGCCGCCGCCCCAGGCATGAGGTACACGGCTGGCCACCGCCTCGCTGTAACCGGCGATGCTGTCGTACTTGTAGCCAATGCCCGTCGCCACTACGCAGCGGTCGTAGCCGAGCACCGAACCGTCGGCGAGCGTGACCTGCTTGCGTTTGGCATCGATCGAGCGCGCCTTCTGATGGACCACCTCGATGCCCTCGGCGCGTAACTGCTCGTAACCAAAGACCAGGGTTTCTTCGTCCCGCTTGCCCACCAGGTACTCGACCCCCAGCGGGCAGCAGTGATACTGCCGGCTGGGCTCGACCAGAGTGATGCCGACGTTGGCGTCCAGGCGCCTGAGAGTACGAGCGAAAGTCGCGCCGGCAAAACCACCGCCGATCACCACCACGGCATAAGAGCGGGCCGCCACGGGCACCGCCGGTCTGGCCAAGGCCTGGATCGAGGAAGCGCCGATACCGGTGGCCAGCCACTTGAGCAGCAGCCTACGTTGTGGGTTCATCGACATAGAGCCTCCTGCGCGCAACCTTGCAGGTACCCCAGAAGCTGCTGCAATTCCTCGCCTTTGAGGGCGGACATCGCACTGGCCATTTCCTCTGGCATCGTTCGTTGGCCTGTGGCCATATCTTTCAGCACTCCTTGCATATACTGCGCATTCTGTCCTTTCACATACGGCGTATCCGCCTGCTTTTCATGGCAACTGGAACAGTGTTGCGCGTAAAGCCGCTCACCCTGTTCGTGTGCCTGGGGCACGGTCGCCCCTAGCGAGTCTTTCGGCAGGCGGCTGTAATACTCGGCGAGCTGCCTGAGCGTCTGGTCGTCGTACCCTTCCATCGCCCGGTTCATGATGGTGCCTTTGAGGGTGCCGTCGCGATAAGCCGCCAGGGTCTTGTACAGGTAGGCCTCGGACTGGCCGGCCAGCGAAGGAATCGCCCCCGGCGTGCGCTGCCCCTCGAAACCGTGGCAATTGATACAACCGTTGCTCAACATGAAGGGCTCGCCACGACTGCCGGCTTGCAGACTGGGAACCGCAAAAACTAGGCCGATCAACAACGACCCGATAACCACGCGCATAGCCTGGACTCTCTCTGTGCCTTGTATCGGCCGCTGCACCCGCGGCGGCCGAGTCATCCCATCGATTATTCATTGAGTACGTTGCTCATATACACCTTGGTGTGACGCAGGTACTCCTTGGGAATGTGGTAACCGCCGTAGGCTTTCACATGGCCGTCGATGTAGCCGCTCATGGCCTCGCGCGAAGCAAATATCTGCTTGGCCCGCTCGAAGGTCGCCGGGTCGCGGTAGATCATCAGGTGGATCAGCGGCTCGCCCAGTTCGGTGGGGATCAGGTTGATCACCTTGACCCCCTCCTTCGACTTGCCAGCATAAGTCTGCATGTACGCAGCCTGGGAGGTGACGAAGGTATTCAGGAACGCTTCTTCCTGGTCCTTGGGCGGCTCGAAAATGATGGTCATGGCCTTGCCGGTGGAGGTCGCAGCCGGGGCCGGGGCAGTCGGGGTCTGAGCCCATGTCTGGCTGCCAAAAAACCACAGGAGGCCTACTAGGCCCAGACGCGCTGTAAGGTTGTTCATCGCTATCACCGTTATTGTTACTGATGGCTTATTTTTTATGCCGAGCCAAGCACGTCCGGCGAGCAGGCCTGGATGGCGGACTCGAGGCTTTTCTTATTTGTGCAACACGACTGTGATCATTCGTCCGTCCAGGTCCGCCGTCGGATTGGCGGTATCCCTGGGGGCAACCTGCACCGAGCTGATTTCCACCCGGCGATAGTGTTCGAACATCACGCGCTGGTACTCCAGCGGCAGCAAGGGCCGGATGCAGAACAGGGATAGGCGCCCGCCATCGCCGAGCAGCGACTGCGCGGCGAACTTGAGGAACCTGAGGTTCTCGTCGTCAACCGCCGCCATGTCATCGGCGAACGGATCAAAGAAGATCGCCGAATAACGCTGGGTCCCGATGTCAAGCTGCTGCCAGTAGTAGCCGGGGTGCAACTGAATGTTCGTGCGCGCGCCCTTCCAGCGCTCGGCCTGGACCAGCACCTGTGGGTGGGGCTCGACAATGGTATGGGACGCCGGGCCGAACTCCTGCAGGATGCTGGCCGAGATGCCCATGCCGAAGCCGACTTCCAGCAGCCGGTCGTCAGGCGTGAGCTTGAGGCCCTCGACCATCTTGCGGATCAGTGGCCTCTCCCATTCATGCATGACGTATTCGTCGCCGATGCGCAGCGAATCGCCGGTATAAACCGCCTCTGTCGCCAGATAGTCCTTGCGTTGCGGGTCCATGAGCACTCCTTTTCTCTTCACTCAGGGTAGGTTCGGCGATCACGCCAACAGGGTTGTGGCGTCACCTCACCAGTTTCAATTCGGGCCTGCCGACGAATGCTTGCGCCGTCGTTACATTCGATTTCAGCAGCAGGGTCTGGAACTCGCCCTTGAACGGAACCCTGGCGAGGATCGCGATACTCAGCTCTTCGAGGTACAGCGAAAAGCCCTGCAGCGTCTGCAGGGGCAGACCGGCAAGCACGGCGTAAGCGATTTCCAGCAGCAACTGGTCGAGATAGATCACCAGGGTTCTTTCGCTGTGCCGGCAGAGAATCGCTTCCAGTTCGATGGCAAATGCATGATAGAGAGTGTTGAGGCTCTGGCTGCCGTAGCGACCAGCATAGGGATCGAACAACCAGTCCATCTTGCGGGCCCCATGGACCTGCTTCGGATCGTAGAACTCCTGCTCGAAGACCAGGGTCTGGATCTCCAGACTGCCAGCCAGCGCCAGGACTGGGGCATAGCAGGCCGAGCGGCCGGACAGCACTAGCAGGTCGCAATGTGCGCGCTGCAGCGTCTGCAGGTGGCTTTGCAATAACGCCTCGTCGAACTGCCGCGCACGGCGCATGAGAATCACGTTCATCTCGTCGAACTCCTGAAGCCAGCCTCGCAGGCCGCCAATGCCTCGATATGCCGCGTACGGGTAGCGCCGACGATACAAGCGTCGACCTGCCGATGATGAAAGGCGTAGTCCAGCGCAGGCTCCAGGGGAATATCGCCGCCCGCCAGGCAATGCACAGCGTAATTGGATGGACTCGCCCGCGCCGAGGCGTCAATGCGCCACGGGGGCAGTCTAAGAAGCCACCGACAGCGAGGGCGAATCCATGAAAAAGAATACGACGGTTAAACAGTCCCTGTCTTCAACCG
>NZ_JBVASJ010000043.1:0-44226 GCF_057813935.1 Pseudomonas sp. F220 | reverse complement strand
CTCAGTTCAATTTGTTCGTCTTCACTGAGCACGATGTCCTGAGAGTTCATGTGATCACTCCAAGTACTGACTGACCACAGAAGCATAGCTCAGGCTAGAAACTTATTTAAGAGACAGGACACTAGTGCACTGCCAAACGCTTGCTTACAAAAGGGCAGTGCACCCTGAACGGTTTCAGGCGGCTGGGTGTGATCCAGGCTCAATGGTTTACCGTATAAGCCAGCATGGCGGATAACTGACAGAGCGGCCGTCCGCTTTCACTATGCCAGAGGTTGAAAACCTCTTGAACCTTCGCTTGATCCCTCTTGCTGCTTGGAACTTTGTCGATGATGTTCTGGGCGTTCAGCGCAGCAACC
This sequence comes from Pseudomonas sp. F220, assembly GCF_057813935.1. Classification (NCBI taxonomy): domain Bacteria; kingdom Pseudomonadati; phylum Pseudomonadota; class Gammaproteobacteria; order Pseudomonadales; family Pseudomonadaceae; genus Pseudomonas; species Pseudomonas sp. F220. The sequence goes on along the minus strand of NZ_JBVASJ010000043.1, from coordinate 43,870 downwards.
ACGTCAAATGTCGGAATGAACGTGTCTTTACCGATCATTCGCAGGAACCTCGGCGCCGAGAGACCGCCCAATTGGCTTCCATGCTTGGCAAGGTACTGCCAGAGGCCAACGATGTTGGTCGTGGGCCAGTCGGCGATGAAGGCTCCAAAGCTGCCATGTTCATGGGCAACATCGAGGATCATCTGGGCATTGCGCGGTACGCTTTTGAGCTTGCCTAAATGCCTGATGATGCGTGCGTCCTGCATCAGGCGTTCAAGGTGTTCAGCGCCCATCAGTACTACTTTTTCCGGGTCAAATCCAAAAAAAACCTGCTCGAATGCCGGCCATTTTGCATCCACCAGGCTGTGCTTCAATCCGGCACGGAAAACTCTGAGTGCCAAAGTCGATAAATAGCGATCGGCGCTGATTGTTCTCAATTGTTGTGCAGATTTAGGGGCGGGCAGTTGTGCCTCTAAGGCTGCCACTGAACCGAAGCGATTGAGGCAGTATTCGTTTAACCATTTGTAGTCGTGCATGCCCTCTCCAAACTGGATAGCAATTGCTGGAAACTCTCAGGCTTCGATTAAGTAGGGCTTGAGGGATGAGGTCGGGTCGCCGATGACAGTTTGTCAGGCGACCACCTATCAAGCCACCGCTTGACCTTCCCCCGCCAACTTGCGATTGAGCTGAAACCGCCAGCGCACATACAGCAGCGCGCTGCAGAACACGGCCAGGCTCGCGGCCATTTCCAGCAGGCCAAACATCTGTCGGTTGGGGTCGTAGGCGGCCAGTGCGCCTTTGATGAAATACAGGTTCACCACAAAACACATCCACGAATGCCCGCGCGCGCTGCCGCTGAGCATGCCCGGTGCCAGCAGAAGCAAAGGCACCAGCTCAATCAGCAGGATCACCCACGGTCTCGCCCCATGCAGGTCTGCGACGATCAGGTAGTACGCGCACAGCAGGCCGATCAAGCCGAGAAAGCACAGCAGGCTCAATACTCGAGCTACCCGTACGCGCGGTTCCAGCCACTCGATGGAAGGCAGGATCTTGGGCTTTTTAGCCACGGTTGCTCTCCAGTTGCTGAGCGGTTTTTGCCAGACGCAGGCCCAACGCCCGGCACAGGGCGACTTCGTGTTCGTTCAGCGGGCTTTTGCCATCGGCTCCAGCGTGATGACTGGCGCCGTAAGGCGTACCGCCACCGCGGGTTTCCAGCAGCGCCGATTCGCTGTAGGGCAGGCCAGTGATCAGCATGCCGTGGTGCAGCAGCGGCAGCATCATCGACAGCAAGGTGGTTTCCTGGCCGCCGTGCAAGCTGGCGGTGGAGGTGAAGACTCCGGCCGGTTTGCCAACCAGAGCACCGGTCAGCCACAGGTTGCTGGTGCCGTCGAGGAAATACTTCAACGGCGCGGCCATATTGCCAAAGCGGGTCGGGCTACCGAGGGCCAGGCCCGAGCAGTTTTTCAGGTCATCGAGGCTGGCGTACAAGGCGCCTTCCTCCGGGATGCTCGGGGCCACCGCTTCACATTCAGTGGAGATTGCCGGCACCGTGCGCAGACGTGCTTCCAGACCACCTTGCTCAATACCGCGGGCAATCTGCCGGGCCATCTCATTGGTCGAACCGCTGCGGCTGTAATACAGAACCAGAACGTACGGCGCACTCATGGAAGGATCTCCAGCACTTTCTCCGGTGGACGGCCGATGACGGCTTTGTCGCCGACCTGCAGAATCGGCCGTTCGATGAGTTTTGGATGCGCAGCCATGGCGGCGATCAACTGCGCTTCAGTCAGGCTGCTGTCTGCCAGGTTGAGGGTCTTGTACTCGTCTTCGCCAGTGCGCAGCAGCTGTCGGGCGTTGATGCCCAGTTTGCCCAGCAGGCTCTGCAATTGCGCAGCGTCCAGTGGGGTTTCCAGGTAGCGCACCACGGTCGGGGTCAGGCCGCGGGCTTCCAGCAGTTCCAGCGCACCGCGAGATTTCGAGCAGCGCGGGTTGTGATAAAGCGTCAGATCGGTCATGTGCGGGTCGCATCTTGCGTAAGGTGGCAGCTATTCTACCTGTGTGGCGAGCAGTCCTGAACCTTGGGAGGCGATGGGTCGCAGTCAAAGTGGATTCAGAACCAATTTTTTTAAAGGACCAAGACATGACTAGGCGACTGGTAGCGGCATTGGCAATCATCACAACCTTGCTGCTCGGTGGCTGTGGCAATGACTACGGCGTCGATCAGCAGGGGCAAAAGGTCGCGTCCGAGCGCCTGGACAAGCAATGGCTGGTGCTCAATTACTGGGCCGAATGGTGTAGCCCGTGCCGAACCGAGATTCCCGAGCTGAATGTCTTGGCTGAACAGTTGAAGGGTAAGTCGATCGGTGTGTTCGGGGTCAATTTCGACAATGTACAGGGCGATGAACTGAAGAAAGCCAGTGAAGCGCTGGGGATCAAGTTCACTGTATTGGCCCAGGACCCGGCCGATTATTTCGAGTTGCCGCGCAGTGAGGCATTGCCGGTGACCTACATCATCGATGACAAGGGCAAGATGCGTGAGCAGTTGATGGGTGAGCAAACAGCGGCGGGGGTGATGGCGAAGCTTACGGCGTTGCAGGCGAAAAACTGAAGAGTCTAATGCGAACAACATAGATCTCTGTAGGAGCGAGCTTGCTCGCGATGGTCGTTAACGATAACGCGTACTCATTGAAGAAACGCGTCAAGTTCATCGCGAGCAAGCTCGCTCCTACAGGTACAGGGATTGTTGTATCAGCCTTCTTCCAGCCACCAGCGCAACGGCTTGCCTTCGGCCGGCCAGAAACGTACTTGCTCGATCGGCGAGATGTCCCAGCGTTGCACGGTTTCCAGTGCCTGCAGGAAGCGTTTCTCTTGCTCCATCAGTGCCGGTGCGCACATTTTGCGGGTGCTGCCGACCTTGCCGAAGTTGAGCTTCTCACCGTCCAGCGCGTAAGGCGCGAACCAGTGATTGCAGCCGCCATTGCCATAGGCCCGACCGTCCTCACCGAGGATGATGGTCAGGTGGCTGTTGTCGATCAGCGGGCGTTCGCCGATCCACTCCAGAATGTAGCTGTGTTCTTGTTGCAGCTTCGCCGGTTCAGCGGCGCAACCCAACAGACTGGCACCGACCATCCCCATCATGGCCAGACGTTTCATCAGACGGGCCCCTGGCATTTACGGCACAGGTGCTTTTCGCCTTTGGTTACCCAGCCAAGTTCGGCAATGCGCGCTGTAGCGGCAGGCTTTTGCGCTTTGTTGCCGAGTTTTGCGTCGACCGCGAACTCGAAGTTCAGCTCGGTTGAACAGCTGTCGCAGTTGACCTTCCAGGTGTGAATCGCCAGTTCACCGAACACCGGGCCTCGGGCCACGGCGACCCATTGGCCAATCGGGTTGATCAGGTGACGGACTTTTTCTACGGTCAGGCGCATGGACAAGTCCTTGCTGCCTTTCAGGGTGACCACCAGGACGTCGTCGCTCTGTATCGAGCCGCCGTTACCGGTGACTTGATATCGACCCGGCACCAAGGCGCGGCATTCGATCAGGGTGTGTTGCGGGCTCATCAAGCTGTAGCGGAAATCGTGTTCGACCATGGGTCCTCCAAATATGGGCGGTATGCTAGCACGCGGATGGATCCAGCATGGCCCAGGCTTGTGACCTTCGATCAGGCAGACGCCCCGTGGTTTAGCCTTCTACCTGATTCTGTGGAGTGCCCGCCGCCCAGGCGGCAATGTTTTGCAAGGTGGTTGCGGCAATCGCAGCCAGGGCTTCGCGGGTCAAAAAAGCCTGGTGGGCGGTGACGATGACGTTAGGGAATGTCAGCAGGCGCGCCAGCACATCGTCTTGCAACGGCAGGTCTGAGCGGTCCTCGAAGAACAGTTGCGCTTCTTCCTCATACACATCCAGCCCCAGATAGCCCAATTGACCGCTTTTCAGTGCGTCGATCAGCGCCGGTGTGTCCACCAGGCCACCACGGCCGGTGTTGATCAGCATTGCGCCCGGTTGCATATGGGCCAGTGACTGGCTGTTGATCAGGTGTTTGCTTTCAGTCGTCAGGGGGCAATGCAGACTGATGATCTGCGCTTGCGCCAGCAGTTCTGGCAGGCTCAGGTATCGGGCGCCGAGGGCTTCTACCTGCGGGTTGGGGTGCGGATCGTACGCCAGTAGCTGGCAGCCAAACCCGGCCATGATTCTGGCGAAGGTGGCGCCGATCTGGCCGGTGCCGACCACGCCGACGGATTTGCCCGCCAGGTCGAAGCCGGTCAGGCCGTGCAGGCTGAAATCGCCTTCGCGGGTTCGGTTGTAGGCGCGATGCAGGCGTCGGTTCAGCGCCAGTATCAAGGCCACCGCATGTTCGGCCACCGCGTGGGGTGAGTAGGCTGGAACCCGGACGATGCTCAGCCCGAGGCGTTTGGCAGCAGGCAGGTCGACATGGTTGTAGCCAGCCGAACGCAGAGCGATCAACCGGGTACCGCCGGCCGTCAGTTGTTCGAGCACCGGCGCGCTGAGGTCGTCATTGATGAAGGCACAGACCACTTCGTGGCGATCAGCCAAAGCGACCGTGTCCAGGCTCAGTCGCGCCGATTGAAACTGCAACTCGACACCGGCCGGTAGCTCGGCACTGAGGAAACTGTCGCAATCATAGGTCTGGCTGCTGAAGAGAATCGTGCGCATGGCTTCATCCTTGTTTAGGGGGCGGTGAGCTTGACGCTCATCTGCGTCATCGGTATTGCCGTGGGTCAGGCACCGATGCGAGCTTCTGTGGCCAGGCGGTTAATGGCTCGGTCCAGTTCATCCAGCGCGGCAAAGGCCTTTTGGTCTTCTTGCTTGAGCAACGTTTCACTGCGCTGGCAGGCGGCACGTAGTTGCGGTACGCCGCAGTAGCGGGTGGCGCCGTGCAGGCGATGGACCCGTTCGATCAGCGCATTCTGGTCCTTGGCATCCCGGGCGACACGGATGGCTTCACGGTCAGCCTCCAGAGAGGCGAGCAACATCGCCAGCATATCGGCGGCCAGATCGGCTTTGCCGGCGGCCAGGCGCAGCCCCTCGTCATGATCGAGCACCTGCAACTCGGCGCTGTTGCCATAGGACTCGTTGGCGCGCTCCGGCCCATGGTTGCGCAGCGCAAGGCCGGTCCACTTCAACACCACTTGGGCCAGCTGGCGCTCACTGATGGGTTTGGTCAGGTAGTCGTCCATCCCGCTTTGCAACAGGGCGCGCTTTTCATTGGCCATGGCATGGGCGGTCAAGGCGACGATTGGCAGCGGGGTGCTGTGACGCTCGCTTTCCCACTGGCGAATCACTTCGGTGGTCTGGCGGCCGTCCATCCCGGGCATCTGCACGTCCATCAGGATCAGATCGAAGGCTTCCGTCTGTACAGCCTTGACCGCGGCATAGCCACTCTCGACCGCGAGCACCTTGGCCCCCATGTCCTCAAGCAGGGTTTGCGCCAGCAACAGATTGGCCGGGTTGTCATCAACGCAGAGCACTTTCGGCGCACGGCTGGATATGGGCTCGCCGGGCTCATTGCGCATCGGGCGCGGATTGACCAGGTCGGACAAGGCCCGGCGCAATTTGCGAGTGCAGGCAGGTTTAGCCTGCAATTGACTGTGGGGGTTGGGCACAGAGAGATGAAACAGTGTCTGTTCAGTGGTCGGGCAAAGCACCAGCACCTTGCAACCCAAATGTTCGAGGTCCCAAATGTGCTGGTTGAGGCGTTCGGGCGGCATGTCCTTGGTGGTGATGCCGAGCACCGCCAGGTCGATTGCCTGATCGGTCTGATGGGTGCTGGTGATGCCGTTGGTCAACGCTTCCAGGGTATTGAACGGGGTGACTTCCAGACCGCAGTCTTCCAGTTGATGCTGCAAGGCCTGGCGAGCCAGTTCGTGGTTCTCCAGCACCGCGACGCGGCGACCGAGCAGTGGCGCAGACGGCAGGTCTTCAGCGTCGTCGCGGGTTTTCGGCAGGCTCAGGCTGATCCAGAACTCGGACCCTTCGCCGGGCGTGCTGTCGACGCCGATCTCGCCACCCATTTGTTCGATCAGGCGCTTGGAAATGACCAGGCCCAGACCGGTGCCGCCGGGTTGCCGGGACAGCGAGTTGTCGGCCTGACTGAAGGCTTGAAACAAGGCGCGCACGTCCTGATTCGACAAGCCGATACCGGTGTCTTGAATGCTGATGCGCAGTTGCACGCTGTCTTCATGCTCTTCTTCGAGCATTGCGCGGGCGACGATGGTGCCTTCGCGGGTGAATTTGATCGCGTTGCTCACCAGGTTAGTGAGGATTTGTTTGAGGCGTAGCGGGTCGCCGACCAGAGACAACGGCGTATCGCGATAGACCAGGCTCACCAGTTCAAGCTCTTTGGCGTGGGCCGCCGGGGCGAGGATGGTCAGGGTGTCTTGCAGCAGATCACGCAGGTTGAAGGGAATGCTGTCGAGCACCAGCTTGCCGGCCTCGATTTTCGAGAAGTCGAGAATCTCATTGATAATCCCCAGCAGGCTGTCGGCAGACTTCTCGATGGTGCCCAGGTAATCCAGCTGACGAGGCGTCAGCTCACTTTTCTGCAGCAGATGCGTGAAGCCGAGGATGCCATTGAGGGGCGTGCGGATCTCGTGGCTCATGTTGGCCAGGAACTCGGATTTGATCCGGCTCGCTTCAAGCGCCTCTTTACGCGCCAGGTCCAGTTCGATGTTCTGGATTTCGATGGTCTCCAGGTTCTGCCGAACGTCTTCGGTGGCCTGGTCGATGCTGTGTTGCAACTCTTCCTGGGCGTTTTGCAGGGTGCCAGCCATGCGGTTGATGCCCGACGCCAGTTCATCCAGCTCCTGGCTGCCAAGCGCAGGCAAGCGGGTTTCGAGGTTACCGTCCTTGAGCTGTGCAACGGCGTGTTTGATCAGGCCGAGCGGCGTATTGATGGTGCGGCTTATGCGCAGTGCCAGCAGGGCCGTGCCGGCAAGGCCCGTGGCGATCAATAGCAGGCTGGCGAACAGGCTGCGGTAACCGCGCAACAGCATGCCATTGTGGGACAGTTCGAGCTCCACCCAACCCAACAAACGCTCGGACTCATCAGGGATCAGGTCACCCGCAAGGTTGCGGTGCCGGCCGAACACTGGCAGCAGGTAGCGAGTTGCATCGCTGCCGGTGCGTTGCAGCAGGTGGGTGCTGTTACCGATCGGCGGCTGATTAAGCATGCTCGGGCCGGCATGGGCCAGCAGCGTGCGATCAGGCGCGAGAAAGGACACGGCGCGAACATCCGTCTGTTCTAGGGATTGGGTCGCGATGCGTTCCAGTAAATCCGAATTGTTATGGCTCATGGCAGGAGCCACCAGCGGTGCCAGTTGTTCGGCGATCATCTCGCCACGTTGCAGGAGCTGGGTTTGCAGGTCGGACAGCTGCATCCATGTGAAATAGCCGCCGAGCACCAATGCCATCAAGCTGGTCGGCAACAAGGTCAGCAACAGCACGCGGCCTTTTATCCCCAGTTTTTTAAGCACGCAACTCTCCTGCTACCACACTGTTTTTTTGAATGATTGACGCGCACATCCGGTGCACGGCACCTGCGCAGTGTAGCCATTTGCTTGCAGGCAATCTTTGTAAATTACCGTCGCCGCCAGCCCGCTGATGCAAATGCCATACCTTTAATGAGGGGCTCGGGTTGCTCGACGGGGAGCAATCTTGAATAATCGGCAATTGAGAATTACTTGCAGAAGCTAATGACTCCCGTATCTATTGGTCACCCCCGTATTCTGGCGATTGAAGACGACCTCGTGTTGGGTGCTTATGTATACGAGCACCTGGACCGCTGTGGTTTTCAGGTGACTTGGTGCCAGAACGGCAAGGAGGGGTTGGCGATTGCCCGCAATCAAGCGTTTGACGTGGTGCTGATGGACATTCTTCTGCCAGGCATGGATGGCCTGACGGTACTGACACATCTGCGCCAGAGCCATTCTATTCCGGTGATTCTGATGTCGGCGTTGGGTGCCGAGGCGGATCGCATCAGCGGCTTTCGCTTGGGAGCTGATGATTATCTGCCCAAACCCTTCAGCATGGTCGAGTTGCGGGTGCGCATCGAAGCCATCTTGCGCCGGGTCGCGCTGGACCGCCGTCAAGTCACTGCGCCGCTCAACAGTGATACCCGGAGCCTTCGTTTCGACGATGAGCTGTGCGATGTCCGTCATGCCGGGCAATGGGCCGGTTTGACCCGTAGCGAGTACCGTCTGCTGGAGACGCTGAACCGCAATGCTGAGGAGGTGCTCAGTAAAGCCTTCCTTTATCAACATGCCTTGCAGCGCGGTTATGCCCCCCATGATCGTAGCCTCGACATGCATATCAGCCAGATTCGTCGCAAGCTCAAGGCCATCGGCTACAGCGAATGTGAAGTGCGCACGGTCTGGGGCAAGGGCTACATGCTGAGCGCGATCGATGAAATGGTCTGACCTGCCGGGCAAGCATTCGCTGTTCTGGAAGCTGGCCTTTCTGTTGGTGGCGTTCTGTCTGTTGATGATCTGGCTGAGCTGGTCGTGGGGACGTTTTATGGAGCAGAAGAATCTGTTCCTGTCCGGCGAGGCCCGGTCCACCCTTGTGGGTTACGCCGCCGAGGCGGAGTTGGCCTGGGCTCAAGACCAGCGCGCCGGTCTCGATGCCTGGTTGCAGACAATCGGGGCGCGTGAACGCGGTTGGGTAGGGGTCATCGGTCACGATTTGCAATCGCTCAGCAGCTACCCGCTAAAGGAGTCGGAGAGCCTGCGCCTGACCTTTTTGCGAGGCCTGGATTGGCCGGTCAGCCGTCATACCCATGGCTTGCCTTGGTTGAAAATTCCATTCCCCAACGATCCTGCTATCGGCAGCCTGGTGATCGAATTACCCCAGCGGTTTATGCCTGGGCGTTACCGGGTGTTCTGGCGGGTGGTGACCAATGGGGTGATTCCGGGGTTGTTCACGCTGCTGCTGTGCGTCGGTTTGTATCGCTTGCTGGTCGTGCCGTTGAACAACTTGCGTGAGCAGGCCAATGTCTGGCGCGCCGATCAACTGACGGCGCGCCTGTCCACCCAGACCACCAGCCGACCGGATGAGTTAGGCGAACTGGGGCGGGCTTTCGATCAAATGTCCGAGCGCCTGCAAAGCACGGTGGTGTTGCAGCAGCAATTGCTGCGCGACTTGTCCCATGAACTGCGAACACCTTTGAGTCGCCTGCGCGTGGCCAGTGAAAGCGAGCAGAGCCTGGGACAGTTGCGTGAGCGGCTGGGCAGGGAAGTCGACGGCATGCAGCGGCTGGTGGAGGACACCTTGCAACTGGCCTGGCTCGACACCGAGCGCGCGCCGTTACCTGAAGAGGGCATCCAGATTCAGGCGTTGTGGGAGATGCTGACGGAAAACGCCTGTTTCGAAAGCGGCTGGCCGTCGGAGCAATTGCACTGCGTCGTTGATTCATCGTGCTGGGTTCGTGGTCATCTCAACACACTGGCGCAGGCACTGGAAAACATACTGCGCAACGCCATCCGACATTCTCCGGCGGGCGGCATCGTGCGCCTTTATGGTCGTCGGGAGGGTGCTTACTGGCATCTTTGGCTGGAAGATCAGGGGGGTGGTGTAGCGGAGCAAGAGCTAGAACGAATTTTCGCACCGTTCACCCGTCTCGACGGTTCACGTCCAGGCGACGGTGGATTTGGTCTGGGACTGAGCATCGCCCGCAATGCCGTGCGGCGCCAGGGGGGCAGCTTGTGGGCGGAAAACACCGGGCAGGGGTTGCGGTTGAATATGCGGTTGTTGGCTCATCAGTCTGATAAAACCTGACTCGTCCAGTCCAGTAGTAGCTGAAAGATCGCGCGCGAGCCTCGCTCTTGGAGAATCCTGACTCGATAGAAAGCATTCAAGTGCGAGTTTCAATCAGTTATTGATTAAGGGTGTATTTTATTATCCCCAGCAAAATGATGGGGGTAACATGAAGTAGAAGAAGGGTTGTAAAGAGGCTTTCATATTTTCCCCAGCGCACGTGCAACAACTTGAAGACCAAATAGCCAAAAAATAAGAGAAGTAGCAGTAAAATGGGTAAAAAGTCCGATGCGGTGCCCGCTACAACGTGCACTCCCAAGATTTCCATATTCCATGCTTCGGGCGCGTCTGCAATATTTGAGTTGGTCAAGTAGTCTCTACACTCCATATTTTTTATATCGTCTAGCGGTCGTTTATTGGTTTTTTAATGGGCTAACAGGATCTGAGTTGTCGGTTCGTGTGAGGCGGATATTTCACCAAAGATGGACGTCTTTTTCAGAGTTCCCCTAAGGAAGGTCTGAAGTACCCGCCGATTTTTCATGCCCTCGCTACTTGAGGTTCAAAAAATCATGCGTCGGTCGAAAAACAGACCTTTCCTGCCCTTAATTCATGGTTCTTTCCTTTAATCGCGCTGTTTCAGAGCAATTAGCCCGCATTACAGGCGCACCTCTCCTGCATTCAACAATCGCTTTCGCACCATCCACAGGTTCGACAACGCAAACAACGTCGTCTGCTGAGCGATGTTTTTCGCCAGACCACGAAAGCGCACTTTCATATAGCCAAACTGACGCTTGATCACTCGGAATGGATGCTCAACCTTCGCCCGGACTTGTGCTTTCGCATATTCGATTTTGCGCCGCAGGCGCCCGATCAAACTCTTTTTCACGTGTTTTTTATAGCTGCTGGGCCGCGCAGCAATCGACCAGATCATCGTGCGATTCTGATGCTCAGGACGCTTGTCCACGCCGGTGTAACCGGCATCGCCAGACACGTATGATTCCTCGCCATGCAGCAACTGATCGACCTGCGTCACGTCCGCCACATTGGCCGCCGTGCCCACCAGGCTATGCACCAAACCCGTCTCGGCATCGACACCGATATGCGCTTTCATTCCGAAGAAATATTGATTTCCTTTCTTGGTCTGGTGCATTTCGGGATCGCGTTTGCCGTCCTTGTTCTTGGTCGAACTGGGCGCATGAATGATCGTGGCATCGACCACCGCGCCTTGGCGTAACAGCAAGCCGCGATCGCCGAGATAGCCATTGATGACCTGCAAAATCCCGCCGGCTAGCTCATGTTTTTCCAACAGGCGGCGGAAGTTGAGGATCGTGGTTTCATCGGGAATCCGATCCAGATGCAGCCCCGAAAACTGGCGCAGAATCGTCGTCTCGTAAAGTGCTTCTTCCATCGCCGGATCGCTGTAACCGAACCAGTTCTGCATCAGATGAACCCGCAACATGGCCAGCAACGGATACGCCGGACGACCGCCTTCACCCTTTGGATAATGCGGCTCGATCAAGGCAATCAACCCCTTCCAGGGCACGACCTGATCCATCTCGATCAGGAAACGCTCGCGACGGGTCTGCTTACGTTTGCCGGCATACTCGGCATCGGCGAAGGACATCTGTTTCATCGGGGCTCAATCGTTCGGTTCGTGTGAGGCGGGTATTTCACCAAATCTGGAAGTCTTTTTCAGAGTTTCCCTAAGCGTCTCCGATAGTTTTCAAGGGTTCCTGCATCACGCCACTGAATGTGCAGTGACACCCCCAAGACTATCGATGAAGCCCATCGCGCACCAGTTCATGCAGACCACCACAACTTGCGGAAAATCTCCTATGCCTTCGCCCAGAATTTTAGTCGTCTGACAGACCGCCTTCATCGCGGGCAAGCCTCGCACAAGGGAATGCAATCCAATGTAGGAGCGAGGCTTGCCCGCGATCGAACGCGCAGCGGTCGTAAAATCCGCGAGTACACTCCCGATCCAGTCATTTACCAAGTGGATTGATCTTCGAGACTGGCCTTATAAAGATCGTCCTTCCACTCTTCGCTTGCCAACCTATATATATCCTCAAAAAAACCACGAGGATCGTCTATTTCTGTTTCATCCCATGCAATAGTGCTGCACTCATCGTAATCACTTTCAAACTGTGTCGAAAAATCATAACCGCTATCAGTCAAGGCTTCTTCAAGCACCTTAAATAGAGCAAAACGATGCCTATAACTTAAATAATCCAAACCATGAAGCACGAATTTTTCAATTATTTCGCGCCGCTCCTCAAACACATTGGGATTATATTTTCGAAGAGCTTCACCTATTGTCTCCTCCCGATCATAAATTTCAAGTCCTGCCAAAACATATGAAAGCCGAGGCTCCCACGGTAAATTTACATTCTTAAATGGAGACTTCATGATCACTTATCACTTCTATCTAGTAAATGCCGTAAATGGTCGCTTGATATTTTTCTTATCAAACCTCACCTCTGCCTCATTCATAACTTCAACGTATTTCGGGTTGTTCAAATCCTTATCATTAGGCTTATATCCTCGCCCCACTCCGGGTATTTTTACCCTAACTACAGGGTTACCTTTTTTATCGTATCCGGTAGGCTCGGGTACATGCTTATCCATCTTTGAGATAGCGTAACCTATCGCCTGACATTGCAAAATCCAGCAAGTAAATTGCGAGCTCGAATTAATCCCTTCCTTTTTCCCCTTAATAGTTGGGTGAGAACCATCAATTGATCGCTGCTTCAGAGCCTCGTCCGGGATTTCGGGACCGTGTTTCGCAACACTATGCATGTTGTATTCTTTTTCCCAAGCTAACACTTGGCGTTTCGCCTCTTCTTTGGGCAACGGCTTAGGAAGCGTTGGAGCCCCATCATTGACGGAGGCTTTGCTAATGTCATCCGGTAACGCGCAACCACCCTTCTTGTTCCCCGGTGGGCAATTGGCGTTGAGCCCCAACGGATCCACCCACCCCGTCGGATTCGGGGTGTATTGGTAGCCGTTCAGCCCACCCGCCAGCTTGCTCGGGTCCGGGGTCAGGTAGCGGCCGATGTCCGGATTGTAGTAGCGATGGCGGTTGTAGTGCAGGCCGGTTTCGGCGTCGCAGTATTGGCCCTGGAAGCGCAGCGGTTGCTCGAGTGGTTCTTCGGGGTCCTGGCTGAGGCGGGTGAGTTTGCCGTAGGCGCTGTAGGTCGCCGACCAGACGATGTCGCCGCTGTAGTCGGTGAGTTCCTGGGGGGTGCCGAGGTGGTCGAGTTGGTAGTAGAACGGGCAGGCGTTGCGGGGGCCTTCGCCGTCGAGCAGCGCCAGGGGCCGGAAGCTGCCGGGTTCGTAGAGGTAGCTGCGGTAATGGCGACTGCCGCGTTCGGCGATGAGCTGCTCGCCTTGCCAGAAGAATTCGGTGGTCTGGTCGTCGACGGTTTTGCCGATGCGTCGGCCGAAGGCGTCGTACTTGTAAGTCGCCTGGCTGCCGTCCGGCAGGGTCACGCCGATGAGGCGGTGCAAGCAGTCGTAGCGGTATTCGGTGATCAGGCACTGGGCTTTGCCGCGGCGTTCGCGGATCAGGTTGCCGAAGGCGTCGTAGTCGTAATGGTGATCGCCTTGCATCAACAGGCGGTTGCCTTTGACCGTGGCCGGGCCGGGGCGGTCGTGGATCAGCAGGTTGCCGGCCGGGTCGTGGCTGAAGTGTTCCGGGCGTTCGCCGTGCGGATGGCGGACGCTGGTCAGCCGGTCCAGCGGGTCGTAGTGATAGCGGCGTTGGCCGTGGCGGCTGTCGCTGATGAGGGCCAGGTTGCCGTTGGCGCTGTAGGCGTAGTCGCGGCGGTAAAGCCGGTGTGCCTGCTGGCTCACGGCGTGGGCCTGCAGCCGGCCCTGTTCGTCGTACTGGTACTGGCTGAGCAACCGGCCTTGCTCGCGCTGCTGTTCACGACCGGCACGGAACTGGTGAGTGGTCAGCCGGGCGCCGTTGAGGTCGACGGCGCTGAGGGCGCCGCCCTGGGCGTGGTGATAGTCGAGTTGGCTGTGGTCCGGCAGGCGCAGGTGATTGAGCTGGCCGCAGGCGTCGTAGCGATAGCGCAGGGTGCCCCAGCCTTGGTGCTCGGTGATCAGCCGGTCGTGCAGGTCGTATTCATATTCCAGCGGCCAGTGGCCGTCGTCGACGCTGACCAGCCGACCGAGGCCGTCGTAGCGGTAATGAATCTGGCTGCCGTCGGCCAGGGTCTTGAGCAGCAAGCGGCCCGCCGAGTCGCGCTGGTAGGCGGTGAGCAGTTCACTGCCATCCTCGCCAAACTCGGTTTTCTCCAGCAGCTGGCCGTTGAGGTCATAGGCGTACGCGGTGCGCCGCCCATCGAACCCGGTCTCTTGCCGGATCAGCCCGTTGGGACCGTACTCGAGCTGGTAGCGCTCACCGGCTGCGTTTTCGATTTCGCTGAGCAACAGCCGCGCGTTGTCGTAGCGATAGCGCAGCTGGGTGCCGTCGGGGTTGATCCGGCGACTGACCAGGTGCAGGTCGTCGGCGTATTCGTAGCGGGTGATGCGCCCCAGTTCATCGCGCTCGGCGGTGACTTTGCCGTAGGCGTTGTAGCTGAAGGCGCGGGTGGCGCCACCGGGCAAGGTGGTGTGCAGCAACCGCCCCACGGCATCCCAGTGGTACTGGGTGAGCGCGCCGTGTTCGTCCTGTCGGCTGATCTGCCGGCCCAGCACGTCGTAGGCATAGCGGCGCTGGCCACCGTCCGGCAGCTGTTCTTCGATCAGTTGGCCGAGGCGGTTCCAGCCCAACATGTGGAGGCTGTGGTCCGGATGGCGGATCGACAGCAGCCGACCTTGGTTGTCGTAGTGGTAGTGGGTGACGTGGCCACTGGGATCGGTCTGTCGGGTGATGGCGCCCTGGGCATTACGCTGGTAGGTCCACTGCGCCGGGCCGCGCTGGCGCCGGTGGACGTAACCGTTGCGGTATTCGAACGCCGTCGGCTGGTCCTCGGCGGGCAATACCGCGCTGAGGCGCCCGGCCTCGTCATACCGGTATTCGGTAACGGCGCCGAGTGGGTCCTGCTCGGCCGTCAGCCGGCCTTGGTCGTCGTAGGCCTTGAGGTGTTCGGCGCCGTCCGGCTCGACCTTGCGCACCAGGCGCGCCTGCGGGTCGTGGGTGTAAAGCTCCTCAGTGCCGTCGGCATGCCGGACGCTGACGCGGCCCTGGTCGTCCCAGACGTAACGCGCATCCATCTGCGAAAAGCTCGCCCAGTGCCGGATGCAGCGCGCGGCTTTGCCCACGCGTTCCCACGCCCAGAAAAAACTCGCGCCACCGGCCAGTTGCCGCTGCAGGATGACCTGCTGATCGTCGTAGTCGTAACGTTCACGTTCACCGGCGGCGTTGGTCGCCTCGACCAGCCGCTGACGTTCGTCATAGCGGTAGCGGACCAGCGTCTGCTCGGTGTGCCAGGCCGCTTCGAGGGTGTCCGCCGGGTGCAAGCTCTGGTAGTCGACGGCGATGATATGCACGCGGTCATAGCGCAGGCGCAGGGCGCGGCCGGCGCCGTTGTCGAGACGAAGGATGCGTTCCTGGCGGTCGCGGGTGATCCGCAGCCGGTTGCCGTAGGCATCGCTGATGGCGCTCAGCCGACCCGCGCGAAAATGGTAGAACCGCACCTCGTCACCGGCCTGGGCGAGGATCAGTTCCTGCGGATCGTCGCCGAGATAAATCGCCGCCCGCGACAGGCTGTTGTGGATCGCGGGTCGCTCAAGGTTCGGCAGCGGGAACGTGGTGCGGCGATTCTCGTGATCGGTCCAGATCACCGAGTCGTCGCTGATCGCCAGCCGCTGCGCCAGCGCATGACTCCAGCCAAACCCGAGGCCGCAATCAATTTCCACCGCACTGCTGCGGTACAGCCGGGTCCAGCTAAACGGCAGCACCCCGTCCAGCTCACCGTCGCTGAGGGTCAGCAGTTCTTCGCCGGTGACCATGGATACCGGACAGCCGTGGGTGGCGGTGTTGCGGGCGGTGTCGGCACTGTCGCCGTTGGGGTTTTTCGCCTGGCTGGGGGCGTCGTCGTGGTGTTCCTGTTTCTTCAGTGTGGCGTTGCGGCGCGCGCCCCAGCGCATCTCCAATACGCCCTGTTTCTGGCCGCCGGTCAGCCCCCGGGCGGCGACCTTTTTGTAGCGGTCGACATAGCCGATAAAGCTGTCGATGATCTTGAATAGGGACTCGACGAAGCGCAGGACGGCGCCAAGGAATTGAGCACCATGGTCCGCCAGGCGCAGCGTCAAATAGGCGATGCCGACGCCGGGGCCGACCCCGATGCCTGAACCGGCAACAGTCAGCACAAGGCCAATCAGCAGGTCGATCAGGATCTGCACCACGACCGTGGAAATCACCTCAGCCGACTTGCCAGCGATCAAACTCGGCGGCAAGGCGTCCAGCCAAAGACTCGCGGTGCGCAGCAACAAGCACAGCGCCGCTTCATCGCTGGCCAGCAGCATGGCTTTTTCCATTACTTGCGGTGCGTCCTGCGCCGACTTGACCAGTTGCTGCGCGCTGCCGCCAAGACGTTCGAGGTGATCCCCCGGGTTCTTGAGGATGTCACTGATCAGGCTGATGTTGTCCCACACGCCCTCGATCGCCGCCCAACTGCCGGCCAGCATCCCATTGCCCGCCGCCCGCAACGAAGCTGACGCCGACTGCTGCGACCACTGCGGTTTAAAACCCTGCCACTCGCTACGCAGCCAGCCTTCCAGATCCTGAGTCAGCCCGTCGTAGGCAGCGAACAGCTCATCGACTTGCGCCGGGGTCACTTCACTGTGAACCCGGACCCGATAGAACTTGCCGGCCTCGCCCTTGAACTGCGCCTTGCCCTGTTCATCCAGAGTGATAGGCAAAGCGGGGCCACCACCTGCCGGTATGACTTCGACCTGAATATTGCCAAGCGGAATGTCGTAAACCGACTCGAACTTGCTCTCGATTTCGAGAATTCCGCTGGCCGGGCATTGGGCGACGCTGGAGATGAAATCGTCGTCGCGCATGCTGACCGAGGTGCTGGTGGTTCCGAGCTTGATCACCCGCTCCATGCCCAACAGCGACGGCAGATCGGCGGCGCGACTGCCCTTGTCCAGCGTCCTGCCGAACCAGCTGCTGACTTGTTTGCGATAGAGACCGAGGGTGTCTTTGAAGGTGTCGAGTTGATCTTCGATGTGAGCGATGTGGCCCGGTTGCTTGGCAGGAACGAGCATCCATGAAGTCTCTGCAGAGTGAAGGCGGCCGATTCTGCATGAGCGATGGAGGGCTTGGATGGGTGGCCTGAGAAATCAGATTTGGCCTACGACGTGGCGAAATTGTTCCCTCGAATCCGGACGCCAGAAGGCCACATGGCGGCTCAAAAGCTATCTGTAACCGGAAAGGATTCTGTCGTTACTGTGCGCAACGGCTGAAGTGGGCAGCGGACATTGTGCGTAGTGTTCGCAGGCTTATGCCTTTAAGCCATAAGCACCGCACTTTGCGTGATATGGACTCCAGACGTTTGCCGGTATGATAGGCGCCCCCGCAGTCTGGATTGCGAATACGCCATGACCTTGCAGTACCCAACCATCGCCGATTGCGTCGGCAACACCCCGCTGGTCCGTTTGCAGCGCCTGCCCGGCGCCACCAGCAACACCCT
Organism: Pseudomonas sp. F220; assembly: GCF_057813935.1. Taxonomy (NCBI): domain Bacteria; kingdom Pseudomonadati; phylum Pseudomonadota; class Gammaproteobacteria; order Pseudomonadales; family Pseudomonadaceae; genus Pseudomonas; species Pseudomonas sp. F220. Next base: position 26,474 of record NZ_JBVASJ010000043.1, on the reverse strand, counting down.
GCTGCTCAAGCTTGAGGGTAATAACCCCGCGGGCTCGGTCAAGGACCGCCCGGCGCTGTCGATGATCACCCGCGCCGAATTGCGCGGGCAGATCCATGTCGGCGATACGTTGATCGAAGCGACTTCGGGTAATACCGGGATCGCCCTGGCGATGGCCGCGGCGATCAAGGGTTACAAGATGATCCTGATCATGCCCGGCAACTCCAGTGCCGAGCGCAAGGCAGCGATGACCGCCTATGGCGCCGAGCTGATTCTGGTCACCCAGGAAGAGGGCATGGAAGGCGCTCGCGATCTCGCCGAACGGATGCAGGCAGAAGGCCGTGGCAAGGTGCTCGACCAGTTTGCCAACGTTGATAACCCTGAGGCGCACTACACCGGCACCGGCCCTGAAATCTGGCGTCAGACTCAAGGCAGCATCACCCACTTCATCAGCTCCATGGGTACCACTGGCACCATCATGGGCGTCTCGCGCTACCTGAAAGAGCAGAACCCGACGGTGCAGATTGTCGGTCTGCAACCGATGGAAGGTTCGGCCATTCCCGGTATCCGCCGCTGGCCTGAAGAGTATCTGCCGAAGATTTATCAAGCCGATCGGGTCGACCGGATCGTCGACATGGCCCAAAGCGAAGCCGAAGACGTGACCCGTCGTCTGGCCCGCGAAGAAGGCATTTTCTGTGGTGTGTCCTCCGGCGGTGCCGTGGCAGCGATGTTGCGCCTGTCCCAAGAAGTCGAAAACGCGGTGATGGTCGCGATCATTTGTGACCGTGGCGACCGTTACTTGTCGACCGGCATTTTCGACGCGCCCAACTGATGGCCAAGCAAGAGAGAGGCCTGCGCTTCCAGCCGAGTGGCGGCACTCGGGCCCCGCAAGTGCCCACCGGTAAAAAGCAGCGGTTGACGATCGAACGACTGGCCAACGACGGCCGTGGCATTGCCTTTATTGAAGGCCGTACCTGGTTCGTCGCCGGTGCTTTGGCCGGTGAGGAAGTCGAAGCGCGGGTCTTGGGTGCCCACGGTAAAGTCGTCGAAGCGCGTACCGAGCGGGTATTGGTGGCCAGTGATTTGCGCCGTCCGGCACCTTGCGCCCACGCCGGGCGCTGTGGCGGTTGCAGCGTTCAGCATTTGCCCCACAACGAACAGCTTGCCCTGAAACAGCGCATGCTCGCCGAGCAGTTGTCGCGGGTTGCGGGTGTCGAGCCTGAAGAGTGGGCAGCTCCCTTGAGTGGGCCAGAATTTGGCTACCGACGTCGCGCCCGGGTGGCGGTACGTTGGGATGCCAAGGCAAAAAAACTCGAAGTGGGTTTCCGTGCGGCAGCCAGCCAGGACATCGTCGGCATTAATGATTGCCCGGTGCTGGTACAGCCCTTGCAACCGATCATGCAGCGCTTGCCGGAGATGCTGCGGCGTTTGAGCAAACCTCAGGCGTTGGGTCATGTGGAGTTGTTCAGCGGTTCGGCCATCGCATTTTTGCTGCGGCACATGGCGCCGCTGTCTGAAGCTGATTTGACGATATTGAAAGAGTTCTGCGCATTCCATGGGGCCCAGTTGTGGCTGCACGGCGAAGGCGAGCCGCAACCGGTCGAGCCGGATCAGCAGCTAGGTTATCGATTGGAACAGTGGGATTTGAATCTGGCTTATCGGCCGGGAGACTTTATCCAGGTCAACGCCGGGGTCAATGAAGTGATGGTCGCTCAGGCTCTGGAATGGCTGGCACCGAAGGCCGATGACCGGGTTCTCGATTTGTTTTGTGGCTTGGGTAACTTTGCTCTGCCGCTGGCTCTTCAGGTTAAAGAAGTCGTCGCGGTGGAAGGCGTAGCGGCCATGGTCGAACGTGCCACCGACAATGCGGTTAGCAACAATGTGCATAACGCGAAGTTTTTTCACGCCGATTTATCCCAGCCTTTGGCTGATGCCAAATGGGCCGGCGAGGGCTTTTCTGCGGTACTCTTGGACCCACCCCGTGACGGTGCTTTCGAAGTGGTGCGCAAGCTCGCTACTCTGGGCGCAGGACGGTTGGTTTATGTGTCGTGCAACCCGGCAACTCTGGCTCGCGACACAGTCGAATTGATCAAGCAGGGCTACCGGTTAAAACGTGCCGGGATCCTCGATATGTTTCCTCAGACGGCACATGTCGAGGCCATGGCGTTATTTGAAGCGAGCTAGGATGCTCGTCTGGTCCGACTGACCCGCCAATGCATGACCCTCGCCAGCCCAGCGAGGGAGTATTGACAACGAAGGTCAGCGATTTTGATGCATTGAATGTGCGTCGTAGGGAAGGTAAGCAAGATGGTACAGGTGAGAGCACACCAGCCGATCAACACCGACGGCAGTATCAATCTCGAGGCATGGCTCGATCATGCGGTCAGTGTCGATCCGGCGCTGGACCGTGAAGCCTTGAAAGAAGCTTGCGAGTTCGCTCGCGAGGCTGAGCAACAAGACAATGCGGCGAAGAATCTCTGGGCCGAAGGGATGTCGAGTTTCCGTGCCGGTCTGGAAATCGCAGAAATTCTTGCTGACCTCAAACTGGATCAGGATTCGCTGGTGGCTGCGGTGCTTTACCGCGGCGTCCGTGAAGGTCAGATCCAGCTACCGATGGTCAGCCAGCGTTTTGGTCCGGTGGTGGCCAAGCTGATCGACGGCGTGCTGCGCATGGCGGCTATCAGCGCCAGTTTGAGTCCGCGGCAGTCGTTGGTGCTTGGCACTCAGGGGCAGGTCGAAAACCTTCGCAAGATGCTGGTGGCCATGGTCGACGACGTTCGCGTCGCGCTGATCAAGCTGGCCGAACGTACCTGCGCGATTCGTGCGGTGAAAACCGCCGATGACGAGAAGCGCAATCGGGTCGCCCGGGAAGTCTTCGACATCTACGCGCCCCTGGCTCACCGTCTCGGTATCGGGCATATCAAGTGGGAGCTGGAGGATTTGTCCTTCCGTTACCTGGAGCCCGATCAGTACAAGCAGATCGCCAAGTTACTGCATGAACGTCGCCTCGATCGCGAACGTTTCATCACCGATGTGATGAATCAATTGCAGACCGAACTGCAGGCTACTGGCGTCGACGCTGACATCAGCGGCCGGGCCAAGCACATCTATTCGATCTGGCGCAAAATGCAGCGCAAGGGTCTGGAATTCAGCCAGATCTACGACGTGCGTGCCGTTCGAGTGCTGGTGCCGGAAATACGCGACTGTTACACCGCACTAGGCATCGTCCATACCTTGTGGCGGCACATCCCGAAAGAGTTCGACGACTACATCGCCAACCCTAAAGAGAACGGCTACCGCTCGTTGCATACGGCGGTTATCGGTCCTGAAGGCAAGGTGCTGGAAGTCCAGATTCGTACCCACGCGATGCACGAAGAGGCCGAGCTGGGCGTTTGCGCTCACTGGCGTTACAAAGGCACCGACGTCAAATCCGGCTCCAATCACTACGAAGAGAAAATCTCCTGGCTGCGTCAGGTGCTCGAGTGGCACGAGGAATTGGGGGATATCGGTGGTCTGGCCGAACAGCTGCGCGTTGATATCGAGCCGGACCGGGTTTACATCTTCACCCCGGACGGCCATGCCATTGACTTGCCCAAAGGCGCGACGCCGCTGGACTTCGCCTACCGTGTGCACACCGAAATCGGTCACAACTGCCGCGGCGCCAAGATCAACGGGCGCATCGTTCCGCTCAACTACAGCCTGCAAACCGGTGAACAGGTCGAGATCATCACCAGTAAGCATGGCACGCCGAGCCGCGACTGGCTGAACCCGAACCTGGGTTACATCACCACCTCTCGAGCCCGGGCGAAGATCGTCCATTGGTTCAAGTTGCAGGCCCGTGATCAAAACGTGGCCGCCGGTAAAGCCTTGCTCGAACGTGAACTGGGTCGTCTTGGCTTGCCGCAGGTGGATTTCGACAAGCTGGCCGACAAGGCCAACATGAAAACCGCCGAGGATATGTTTGCCTCGTTGGGTGCCGGCGATTTGCGCCTGGCGCAGTTGGTCAATCTGGCCCAGCAACTGGTCGAGCCGGAACGCGGCAACGAACAGCTGGAACTGATTCCGCGCAAGGCAACCGGCTACAAGCCCGGCAAGCGCGGCGATATCCAGATTCAGGGTGTTGGCAACCTGATGACTCAGATGGCCGGCTGCTGCCAGCCGCTGCCGGGAGATGCGATCGTCGGCTACATCACCCAGGGCCGGGGCGTCAGCATTCACCGTCAGGACTGTGCGTCGGTGCTGCAGTTGGGTGGCCGTGAGCCGGAACGGATCATTCAGGTCAGTTGGGGGCCGGTGCCGGTGTTGACCTATCCGGTCGACATCGTCATTCGCGCCTATGATCGCTCTGGTTTGCTGCGCGACGTTTCGCAAGTGCTGCTCAATGAGCGGATCAACGTGCTGGCAGTCAATACCCGCTCGAACAAGGAGGACAACACAGCGTTGATGTCCTTGACCATCGAGATTCCGGGGCTGGATGCGTTGGGGCGGTTGCTCGGGAGAATTTCCCAGTTGCCAAACATTATCGAGACGCGCCGTAACAGAACGCCTTGAAATGCGATCCCCTGTAGGAGCCGAGCTTGCTCGCGATAGCGGTGTGTCAGGTAAAACGCTATCTCGAGCAAGCTCGGCTCCTACAGGTTGCGCAGAGAGTTATTGATGTACAACCTTGAAGACCTGTTGCACCTGATGAGTCGTCTGCGGGATCCGCAGTACGGCTGTCCGTGGGATATCAAACAGACTTACGCCACGATCGTGCCCCACACCCTGGAAGAGGCCTATGAGGTCGCTGACGCCATCGAGCGCGGCGACTTCGATCACCTCCAGGGCGAGTTGGGTGACTTGCTGTTCCAGGTGGTCTATTACAGCCAGTTGGCCCGGGAAGAGGGGCGCTTCGAATTCGACGGTGTTGTCGACAGCATTACCCGCAAACTGATTCGGCGTCATCCCCATGTGTTCCCGACCGGCGATCTGTATGCGCCGCTGGATATCCCGCGGCTCGACGAAGAGCAGGTCAAACAGCGCTGGGAAGAGATCAAAGCCGAGGAGCGGGCTGAAAAGTCTCGCGCTCCGGAGCAATTGTCCTTGCTCGATGATGTGCCCGGCACATTGCCTGCGCTGTCCCGGGCGGCGAAATTGCAGAAGCGTGCGGCTCAGGTTGGTTTCGACTGGCCCGATGCCTTGCCAGTGGTCGACAAGGTCCGTGAGGAGCTTGATGAAGTGCTCGAAGCCATGGCCGATAACGACCCTGCGGCCATCGCCGATGAAGTCGGTGATCTGCTGTTTGTCGTGGTGAATCTGGCTCGTCATCTCAAGGTCGATCCGGAAACCGCCTTGCGCGGCGCCAACGCCAAGTTCGAGCGACGTTTCCGATTTATCGAACAGGCATTGCGCGACACCCACCGTCCCATGGAAGATTGCACCCTCGAAGAGTTGGACGCCTTGTGGGGCGAAGCCAAACGTCAGGAAAAGAATTTGCCCAGCTGCGGCTGAGCCGTTGCCTAAGTGAGTAAGTACATGAGCCTTTCCCTTCGCGACCAGTTGCTCAAAGCAGGGCTGGTCAACCAAAAGCAGGCCAAACAGGTCGGCAAAGACAAACAGAAGCAGCAGCGTCTGGCCCATAAAGGTCAGATTGAAGTCGATGACTCGCAGCAGCGTGCAGCCCAGGAAGCGATGGCCGAAAAGGTCAAGCGCGACCAGGAGCTCAATCGTCAGCAGCAGGAAAAGGTCGAGCAGAAAGCCCTCGCCGCGCAGATCAAGCAATTGATCGAAGTCTCGCGCTTGCCGAAGCTGACCACCGAGGACTACTACAACTTCGTCGACGACAAAAAGGTCAAGCGCTTGTCGGTGAACACCTTGATGCGCAACAAGCTCAGCAACGGTTCGCTGGCGATCGTCCACCATGGCGGCGGTTACGAGGTGATCCCCCGTGAGGCGGCGCTGAAGATCCAGGAGCGCGATCCGCAACGTATCGTACAGCTCAACGTTGTGACCGAAGCGCCGGATGAAGATGATCCGTACGCGGCTTATCAGATCCCCGATGATCTGATGTGGTGATTGGCTAGAAACAACAAACCCCGCTGATGGCGGGGTTTGTCGTTGTAAGAGCTGTCGGAGATTGCAGGGTGCCCGAAGGGCATTCGCACTTGGCGGGGGTTCTGCTAAAAATTTTGTTGCTACTAAAAACCTGCTATTTCAGGAAACCTGTGCTTGGCGTTGACTCTCTAGATTTTCCAGCTCTGCCTTATAGCTGTGGGCGTCGATTTCGGAGTGAAACATTCCCACCAGCATGTCTTGTTGATGTACATCCCAGATTCGTATACCGGCGGCTACGCCTTCGTGGGACATATGTGAATCGTCGCGTTCAGTTACTTTTACAGTCATCTGCTAGCTCCAATTTCAATTGATCTGCAGCAAAGCGTGTGCAGGACTTAGTTATATATTTTGTTAGCTTGCTAAGTAAATGATCGGCTTTTGTAATGCACTTTTGTAGAAAATGCAAAAGTCCTGCAGGCCCCGAAATACGTGACATTTGGTCGCAGGTCTCTGACTTTTCTGACAAAAGCTTCATGTTCAAACAGGACTGACGATCTTTTAAGGCGTCATGCAGGTTTTTTCAGGCGAAAAAAAACCCCGCAATTGCGAGGCTTTTCATTTCGATCTGCTTAGCTGCCTTTGACCGCCTTGCCGTTGACCGTACCGTCCTGGAGCATGATGTTGTACTCCTTGCCGTCGGTCTCGACCTGGCGCAGGGCTACTAGGATGTAGCCCCAGTCCTTGGCGAACCACATTTCGGTGATGCGCTTGTTCTGTGTCGGGTCGCGGACACGTTCGACCTTGATTGCATCGACTGAACCAGCCTTGGTCTGGACTTTCTCCTGGCCGATCACGCGGAAGTCGTAGGTGTCCGTATCTTCACCTTCGACCACCTGATAACTCATGCTTTTTTTGCCGGCTGCCACATCACGCTGCAGGGCCAATTGATAGGTGGACTTGTCCAGGATGCCGCTGTTGAGTGGTACGTTGACCGGATCGCCGCGGTCGGTACCGGTGACTTTCTTGGCCGACCAATCGAAATCCAGGTCAATTTTCTTGGCTTTGCCCAGGCCGCCCCGTTCGAAGTGGTAGGTCTGTGGCAGCAGGGTATCCTTGTCGAGGCGCAGGGTGCTTTCCTCGGTCAGGCTAGCGACCAGCATGGAGGCCTTGAAATTCAAGGTCCAGGTGCCGTTGGCATTTTTCGACAGGCTGCGCTCGGCCGAGCCGCTCATGGGGAGCTGTTTCCAGTCGGCGGTATAGCTGGCGGAGAAAGGTTGAAGGTCTGCTGCATGCACAACCGGCAGGGCGAGCAGAGCACAAGCGAAGAGCAGGGCACGACGCATAAAATCTCCTAGGTTCGAATCAAGTGGCCGCTGGCCGCAAGTAACTGACCATCCAATAATGCACTATGCTCACCAAGCGTTAACCGACCTTCGGCAAACCAGCGCACAGCCATCGGGTAAATCTGGTGCTCCTGGACGTGGACTCGTTGCGCCAGACTCTGCGGCGAGTCGTCTAACTCTACCGGGATCACTGCCTGTACGACCAGTGGTCCGCCATCGAGTTCCTCTGTCACGAAGTGCACGCTGCAGCCGTGCTCAGTGTCACCAGCCTCCAGCGCTCGCTGATGAGTGTGTAACCCTTTGTATTTGGGTAGCAGCGATGGATGGATATTCAGCAGGCGGCCCTGGTAATGACGCACGAAATCCGCGCTGAGGATGCGCATGAATCCGGCAAGGACAACAAGCTTGGGTTGAAAGGCGTCGATCAGTTCGATCAAGGCGGCATCGAAGGCCTCACGGCCTTCGAAAGCCTTGTGATCGAGAGCGCGGGTTTCGATACCCGCGTCTCTGGCGCGTTGCAGGCCGTAGGCATCGGCGCGGTTGGAGATCACCGCGCGGATGCGAGCCGGGTTGTCCCCGGCCAGACTGTTGTCGATCAGAGCCTGCAAGTTACTGCCGGTGCCGGAAAGCAGCACCACTACATCACAGGTGGTCGGCGTCTGCTCGTGCATCAGTGAACCTTGAGGTTTTTCAGCTCGACCTGCGGTGCGCCTTCGGCGGCAGTAGCGATCTGGCCGATGACCCAAGGTTGCTCGCCCGCTTCACGCAGAACGTTCAGGGCAGTTTCAACGTGCTCCTGAGCCACGCAGATCACCATGCCAACGCCGCAGTTCAGCACGCGGTGCATTTCTACTTCTTCAACGTTGCCTTTTTCTTGCAGCCAGTCGAATACAGCCGGGCGCTGCCAGCTAGCGACATCAACTACGGCCTGAGCGCCTTTAGGCAGAACGCGCGGGATGTTGTCGAGCAGGCCGCCACCGGTGATGTGGGCCATGGCTTTGACTGCGCCAGTGTCTTTGATCAGCTTGAGCAGCGGCTTCACGTAGATACGAGTCGGGGCCATCAGCAGGTCGGTCAGCGGTTTGCCGTCGAGCTGGATGTTTTCGATGTCGGCACCGGAGACTTCGATGATCTTGCGGATCAGCGAGTAACCGTTGGAGTGCGGACCGGAAGAGGGCAGAGCGAGCAGGGCATCGCCAGCTGCGACTTTCGAACCGTCGATGATTTCGGATTTTTCCACGACGCCGACGCAGAAACCGGCCAGGTCGTAGTCTTCGCCTTCGTACATGCCTGGCATTTCAGCGGTTTCACCGCCGACCAGCGAGCAACCGGACAATTCGCAGCCAGCGCCGATACCGGTCACTACCTGGGTAGCGGTCTCGACGTTCAGTTTGCCGGTGGCGTAGTAGTCGAGGAAGAACAGCGGCTCTGCGCCGCACACCACCAGATCGTTGACGCACATGGCGACCAGGTCGATGCCGATGCTGTCGTGTTTATTCAGGTTCAACGCCAGGCGCAGCTTGGTGCCGACGCCGTCAGTGCCGGAGACCAGGACCGGTTGTTTGTAGCCGGCCGGGATTTCGCAGAGGGCGCCAAAACCGCCCAGTCCGCCCATGACTTCCGGGCGCGCAGTGCGCTTGGCGACGCTCTTGATGCGTTCGACCAATGCTTCACCGGCGTCGATGTCTACACCGGCGTCCTTGTAGCTCAGGGAGGGTTGCTTGCTCATGATCCAGGCCTTTAGGGGGGATTCAGGGGTATCGACCGAGTCCAGTGAGACCGCTGAAATACTAATGCGCGTTTACCGCGCGAGCATTTCAGGGTGCCCAGCTGTTGCCGGTCTGCGAAGGCGCGCGATTTTATCAGGCTTGAGGGGCAGCGGCCATCCTCGGGCCGACGGGTAGGGGCATATCGCGTTAAAAAAACCGTTATTGCTCGTGTTGGTAGCCTCGCCCGTGGCTGTATAAGGTATAGCCTTTAACCGGCTATCGTTATGACAGTACAAAAACTTCCATCGGTCGTGTGAATGTTTTGTCGGGCGTTGTGGTCACAGCCTTGCTCAATCGTGTTCATGCGGTCAGTTCCAGCCGCTTTTTTTGCCGTCGGGAATCTTCCATGCGTCTGTATAAATTTCTATTTGTTGGCTGTTTGTCATTTGTCAGCCTGGCGAGTCATGCCGAAACCCTCAATGGTTTGTATCAAGTGCGCGAACCGGTCAGCGGCCAGACCCCGCAAGAGCGTGATCTAGCCACGCAAAAAGCTTTGGAGACCCTGGTGTTACGCTTGACCGGTGATGCCAAAGCAGCGCAGAGCCCGGGGCTGGCGGCTATTCGCAAGGATCCGCAGCAGATCATTAGCCAATATGGTTATGACGCAGGGCCACCTGAAAGCCTGCAAGTTGATTTCGATCCGGCCAGCACTGATCGTGCGTTGCGTCAGGCGGGGCTGGCCTTATGGGGTAGCAATCGCCCATCGATCCTGGGCTGGTGGCTGAACGATTCGACCGAAGGCTCGAGTCTGGTCGGCGACGGTCAGGCCAGTGCAGTTCCGCTGCGTCGTGCAGCTCAGCACCGCGGCTTGCCGTTGCGTTTGCCGATGGGTGATCTGAATGAGCAGATTGTCGCCACCGCACCGAATCTTGAAGGAAGCGACCCGGCGCCGCTGCGTGCGGCTTCGCAACGTTACGCCGCTGACGCCTTGCTGGCGGTGCACGCCCGTGAGGAAGGTGGGCAGTGGCAGGCCAAATGGCGTCTGTGGCTAGGCGATCAGCGCGAGCAGGGCAGCGTGCAGGGTGCCGATACTGCAGCCCTCGCCGATGCGGTCTTGCTGGCGGTCAGTCAGAAGTTGGCGCCACGCTTCGTCGCCAAGCCTGGAGCGTCCACCGAGCAATTACTGGAGGTTCAAGGCATGACTCTGGAGCGCTACGCGGCACTGGGGCATTTGCTTGAGCCGTTTGGTGCGCAATTGCAGCGCGTTGAGGGTGACCGAATCATTTACCGGGTTAATGGCAGCGCCGAGCAGTTACGTGCGCAGTTGGGCCTGGCGAAGCTGCAAGAGCTTCCCGCGGGTAGCGCAGTGACGCCGGTAGCGTCCGCGCAGCCAGTGGTCGAAGGCACGGCACCGATTGTTGCACCCGCACCGACCGCGCAATTGCGTTTCCGTTGGTAAGTTTTTCTTTCCTTATATAGAAGCTGGAGCGGGTTATGGCTGATACGCGTCGTTGGGTGTGGTTGGGTGGGGTCGCCCTGCTGTGCGCGTTTGTGTACCTGTTGCATCCGATCCTCACGCCGTTCCTGGTGGCGCTGCTGCTGGCCTATCTGTTCGACCCGCTGGTGGATTGGCTGGAAAAGCTCGGACTCTCGCGAACCTGGGGGGTGGTGGCAGTGTTTGCGCTGTTCACCTTGATTGTCATGGCGCTGCTGCTGGTTCTTGTGCCGATGCTGGCCAAGCAGTTTTTCCGTTTGTATGAACTGGCACCGCAAATGCTCGATTGGTTGCAGCACACGGCGATGCCTTGGGCGCAGTCGAAGCTGGGCTTTGCAGAGGGCTTCTGGAAGTTCGACAAGGTCAAGGCTGCTATCAGCGAGCACATGGGCCAGACCACTGACATTGTCGGTGTGGTGCTGAGCCATGCAACGGCTTCCGGCCTCGCGTTGATCGGTTGGCTGGCCAACCTGGTGTTGATCCCGGTGGTGACTTTCTATCTGCTGCGGGACTGGGACCTGATGATGGCGAAGATCCGCAGCCTGCTGCCTCGCGATCGTGAAGAGCGCCTGGTTTCATTGGCTGGCGAGTGCCACGAGGTGCTGGGGGCGTTTGTCCGCGGTCAGTTGCTGGTGATGCTGGCGCTGGGTGTGATCTATGCGGCGGGCTTGATGTTGGTCGGGTTGGAGCTGGGGTTGTTGATCGGTCTCATTGCTGGCCTGGCGGCCATCGTTCCGTACATGGGCTTCGTCATCGGGATTGGCGCGGCCCTCGTGGCTGGCCTGTTCCAGTTTGGTGGCGACCTGTACCCCATGATCGGCATCGTTGTGGTGTTTATGGTCGGCCAGGCGCTGGAAGGTATGGTCTTGACCCCGTTACTGGTGGGGGACCGGATCGGTCTGCACCCGGTGGCGGTGATCTTCGCCATTCTGGCGGGCGGCGAGCTCTTTGGTTTCACCGGGGTTTTGCTGGCCTTGCCTGTGGCGGCGGTAATCATGGTGCTGGTGCGCCATGTGCACGATTTGTATAAAGACTCGGATATCTACAGCGGTGTGCAAGGTCCTGATTTATAAGACCCTCTAATTTGTCGTCGAAGACAGCCCGGCTCAGCGCCGGGTTTGCCTTGGGTGCTCTTCTGACTGTCACAAACGCCGCCAAACAAACCCCGCTGTTTCCTGCAAGTTAACGCAAACCTTTGATTTTGCTTATGGTCTGCTGCATTGTGCGCCCGGCGTCACGGGTATAAACTTTGCAAACTTTACACAGAGGCCACTAACGGTTCGTTTTGGAACTGTTCAGTCAGCATGAAACCGATTCAGCTGCCCCTAGGTGTGCGTCTGCGTGATGACGCCACCTTTATCAACTACTACCCAGGCGCCAATGCCGCTGCACTCGGCTATGTCGAGCGGCTCTGCGAAGCCGACGCCGGCTGGACCGAAAGCCTGATCTATCTCTGGGGCAAGGACGGCGTCGGGCGTACACACTTGCTGCAAGCCGCTTGCTTGCGGTTTGAGCAAATGGGCGAGCCGGCGGTGTACCTGCCGCTGGCAGAGCTGCTGGATCGCGGTATCGAAATCCTCGACAACCTTGAGCAATACGAGCTGGTCTGTCTGGATGATCTGCAGGCGGTAGCGGGGCGGGCGGACTGGGAAGAAGCGTTGTTCCATCTGTTCAACCGTTTGCGTGACAGTGGTCGACGTCTGCTGATCGCCGCTTCAACCTCTCCACGGGAGTTGCCAGTTAAACTGGCCGACTTGAAATCACGCCTGACCCTGGCGTTGATTTTCCAGATGCGTCCGTTGTCCGATGAAGACAAGCTTCGTGCACTGCAGTTGCGTGCTTCGCGTCGCGGTCTGCATCTGACCGATGAAGTCGGGCACTTTATCCTCACTCGCGGCACTCGCAGCATGAGTGCGTTGTTCGAGTTGCTAGAGCGTCTCGATCAGGCTTCGTTACAGGCGCAACGCAAGCTGACTATTCCTTTCCTTAAAGAAACCTTGGGCTGGTAAAACCGCGGCCTGCAGCGCTTTTCAGGCACTTTTCAGGCGCCAGAAAACTTGCCCCGAGGATGCTTCCAGGGTGCGTGAGCGTTTATATTGGGCTTAAGGCCTTAGATGTAAACGAGAAACCGATAAGTCACATTTGCATCGATTGAATTTGCAAATGAGGATGATAGAAGGCATAGTCCGGCTTCTTTACAACTTCAGCCACGGTCGTGCCCATGCTAAATCGCTTCGCACCCCTCGTGCCTCTCGCACTTGTCACCCTATTGTTTGGTTGCGCTGTTCACTCTCCGGTGTCTCAGCAAGAGCAACAACAACAGGTTAAAAACTCTGTTACTGCCCAGTCTTCCGCTATTTACCAGGAAGAACTGGCAACCGAAAAAGAACTGGCTGACTTCTCTGGTAACAAGCCTTATCAGCTGCCTGTTCTGGCCGACAGTATCCTCGAACGTGGCATGTCGCTGATCGGTACCCGCTACCGTTTCGGCGGCACCTCCGAAGCAGGCTTCGATTGCAGCGGTTTCATCGGTTATCTGTTTCGTGAAGAAGCCGGCATGAATTTGCCGCGCTCCACTCGCGAAATGATCAACGTGAACGCTCCGTTGGTCGCTCGTAATAATCTCAAACCCGGTGATCTGCTGTTCTTCAGCACCAATGGCCGTGGCCGCGTCAGCCACGCCGGGATCTACCTGGGTGATGACCAGTTCATCCACTCCAGCAGCCGCCGTAGCGGTGGTGTTCGAGTCGACAGCCTGGGCGACAGCTACTGGAGCAAAACCTTCATCGAAGCCAAGCGCGCACTCGCCATGGCCCCGACGACAGTCACTGCTCGCAAGTAATCAGGCTGTTTGTAAGGTTAAGTTAAAGTCTTACTTGAAGTTTGACGCGTAGACGCTAGAATCTTTGCATATTGTTGATCACCTAACCGCGTAAGCCCTGCTTACGCGGTTTTGTTTTCAGCCTCACGGCAGAGAAAGCCGCATCCAGATCAGGATTGTTCTGCATATGTCGACGTCGGCCCGCCTCGCACTTCTCGTGTTCGCTGCACTGCTCAGTGCTTGCGCCAGCCGTACTCCGCCACCTGCTCCGGTGGTTCGGGCTCCTGTTTTCGCTTCCTCCCAAACCTTTTCGCCTGCGGCTGAAGACGTGCTTATTCGTGCGCTGGGCCTGGTGGGTACGCCTTATCGTTGGGGGGGCAATACGCCGGATTCGGGTTTTGATTGCAGCGGTCTGATCGGCTATGTCTATCGCGATGCCGCTGGTATCACTCTGCCACGTTCGACCCGCGAGATGATTGGCATGCGTGCGCAGGATGTCGACCAAGACGGGCTGCAGACGGGTGATCTGATATTTTTTGCCACCAATGGCGGCTCGCAAGTCAGCCACGCCGGGATCTATGTCGGCGAAGGCCGATTTGTTCACGCGCCGGCCACCGGCGGAACGGTTAAGCTGGACAACCTGTCCAAAGCCTACTGGCAGAAAGCCTATCTCAGCGCCAAGCGGGTATTGCAGCCAGAGCATCTGGCACGTAACCCTTAGGTCGCACGTTCGCAGAGGTTGTCATGACCGCTCGCACTCTCAATCTCGACGATTCCCTCTACAGCTATCTGTTGGATGTTTCCCTGCGCGAAACGCCGTTGTTGCGCCGTTTGCGTGACGAAACCCAGGCCTTGCCCATGGCTCGCTGGCAGGTGGCGCCCGAACAGGGCCAGTTCCTCGCATTGCTGGTCAAGCTAACCGGCGCCAAGCGTTTGCTGGAAGTCGGCACTTTCACCGGCTACAGCGCCTTATGCATGGCCGCAGCCTTGCCCGATGACGGTACCTTGATCTGCTGCGATATCCCCGGTGATTACAATGCCACTGCCCGCCGTTACTGGCAGGAGGCAGGTGTGGCGCAGCGAATTGATTTGCGCCTGGCACCTGCACTGGAAACCCTGGCGCAAATCGAGCAGCAAGGGCGGGGTGGCTGTTTCGACTTGATCTTCATCGATGCCGACAAAGCCAACTATCCAGCCTATCTGGAGAGTGCTTTGCGTCTGCTGCGAAGCGGCGGCCTGGCGATTTTCGATAACACACTGTGGAGCGGGCGGGTGCTTGAGGTGAATCCCGAGAGTGAAGACACCCGAGCCATCCAGGCGCTGAACTGCGCCTTGAAGGATGACCCGCGTGTCGACTTGTCGCTGTTGCCGTTAGGCGATGGGCTGACGTTGTGCCGCAAATTGTAGGAGCAATCGGTCGACGCTCGATTGCTCCTACAAGGTCATTTTTATTTAGCCGACACCCATCAAGCCTTGTTTCCCAGATCATCGGCCTGCCGATTGGTTCAGCCTCTCAGCCGCGCGCCTCTTTGAGCAGCATGGCGACGCCCGGGTGATAGTTGCCCGCTTCGTTGCGCAACTTGCGGTAGGCATAGGGGAAATACCAGGCCACGGCGCAGGTATGTTCCTTTTGCAGATCGTCGAGCATGTCCTGGAGTTCCTCCGGGGTGGCGCTCTGTTGGGTCTTTTGTGGCGCAACAAACAGGCAGCCAAGTTTCAGATCGCTGGCGTAGCTGACTTTCTTCGCGTCGCTCGTGATGTCGAGCAGCGCTTGAGTGAGATTCAGATTGTTGACCCGTGGCCAGCGCTGGGTGGCCTGGATGTAGACCCGTTCTTCTTTGGTGGCGAGGTAGAGGTCGGCACGCCCGTTGCGGTCGCCGTCTTCTTGCTGCTTTTTCGTTGTGGTTTGCTCCAGTGTCACCATTTCCGCCATCCATGCTGCAGCCGACAGCAGGCCAAGGTTGGCGCGTTCATCGAACCAATAAGGGGATTCGTTATCACCGCGCACCTGGTTGTAGCGATCGATACAGTCAAACCAGCGCTCCAGCGCCGGGCGCAGGAATTCCAGCTTCGGATTGCTGATGATCATGCCTTGCATGTTGCTTACCCTTATTCGTGTGATGTTAGAGTTGTGGCTCTTTGATATCACTGCTTTCCGCGTGGCACAAGATTGGCGTCAGTTTTTTGATCGGTGCCGCACAATCGAGGTTGAACGCCCCGGGTTTAATTGACGCTCCACCCCCAACCCTCTAACCTTCGCGACTTGTTTCAGGTGCTCTGTGGCCAACGGTCGACAGAGTGAAACAGGGAAGCCGGTGAGTGTGCGTTCTTTAACAGAGCGGGCAGCGATCCCGGCGCTGCCCCCGCAACGGTAAATGAGTCAAGGCTGCGCTTGTACCACTGTGTCGAGTGTCGACATGGGAAGGTGTGCAGTCCGGGATAACCCCACTCATGAGCCCGGAGACCGGCCTGATTCATCCAACGGCATCACGGTGGGCGATGCCAGGCTTATGCCGTCTATTTTTATTCCTGCCCCCCATTATCCACCCTAGTGGAGAGCTGCCATGACTGAATCCCCCGATCGTGACGAACGCCATCTGGCGCGCATGCTGCGTAAAAAAGCCGTCATCGACGAGCGCATTGCCAACTCACCAAACGAATGCGGATTGCTGTTGGTTCTGACCGGCAACGGCAAAGGTAAAAGCAGTTCCGCCTTCGGCATGCTTGCCCGGGCCATGGGTCACGGTATGCAATGCGGCGTGGTGCAGTTCATCAAGGGTCGCAACAGCACCGGTGAGGAGCTGTTCTTTCGACGCTTCCCCGAGCAAGTACGGTTTCACGTCATGGGCGAAGGCTTCACCTGGGAAACCCAGGATCGCCAGCGTGACATCGCCGCCGCTGAAGCGGCCTGGGAAGTGTCCCGTGAACTGCTGTGCGACCCGGCCATTGGTCTGGTGGTGCTCGACGAGCTGAACATCGCCCTCAAACACGGCTATCTGGACCTGGACCAGGTGCTCAGCGACTTGCAGGCTCGCCCGCCGATGCAGCATGTACTGGTCACCGGTCGCGGCGCCAAACCCGAAATGATCGACCTGGCCGACACGGTCACCGAAATGGGCGTGCTCAAACATGCGTTCCAGGCCGGGATCAAAGCGCAAAAAGGCATCGAGCTGTGAGTAATAAAGCATGAGTGATTCACGTCATTGCCCGGCGGTACTGATCGCCGCGCCGGCTTCCGGTCAGGGCAAGACCACCGTGACCGCCGCA
This sequence comes from Pseudomonas sp. F220, assembly GCF_057813935.1. Lineage (NCBI taxonomy): Bacteria > Pseudomonadati > Pseudomonadota > Gammaproteobacteria > Pseudomonadales > Pseudomonadaceae > Pseudomonas > Pseudomonas sp. F220. The sequence continues at coordinate 9,827 of NZ_JBVASJ010000043.1, read as the reverse complement.
TTGGCCCGCTTGCATCGCAATCAGGGGCGTAATGTTCGGGTATTCAAGTGCGGCCCGGACTTTCTCGACCCGATGATTCTCGAACGCGCCAGCGGCGCGCCGGTGTATCAATTGGACATGTGGATGGTCGGCGAGCAAGAAAGCCGTCGATTGTTGTGGGAAGCGGCGGGCGAGGCAGACCTGATCCTGATCGAAGGGGTTATGGGCCTGTTCGACGGCACGCCGTCCAGCGCCGACCTGGCGCGGCACTTCGGTGTGCCGGTGCTCGCAGTGATCGACGGTACGGCCATGGCCCAGACCTTTGGCGCTCTGGCCTTGGGCCTGGCGCGCTATCAGCCGGACTTGCCGTTTGCCGGTGTGCTGGCCAACCGCGTCGGCACTTTGCGTCATGCGCAATTGCTCGAAGGCAGCCTGACCGAAGGTCTGCGCTGGTATGGCGCGTTGTCTCGGGAAACCGGGATCGAATTGCCGAGCCGCCACTTGGGCCTGGTCCAGGCCAGCGAGCTGAATGATCTGGATCTGCGCCTCGACGCGGCGGCCGACGCCTTGGCCGGCAGCTGCGAAGTGGCGTTGCCGCCAGCGATCGAGTTCGCCGCGCCTGAGGTTGTCGTCACCGAGCCATTGCTGGCGGGTGTGCGGATTGCCGTGGCCCGCGATGAAGCGTTCGCGTTCACCTATGGCGCGAGCCTGGACCTGCTCCGGGCGATGGGTGCCGAATTGCTGTTTTTCTCGCCCATCCATGACCGCGAATTGCCCGAGGCTGACAGCGTGTACCTGCCGGGCGGCTACCCGGAGCTGCATCATGTGGCGTTGGCGGAAAACGCCACGATGCTGGCAGCGATCCGCGCGCACCATGCGGCCGGCAAGCCGTTGCTGGCCGAATGTGGTGGCATGTTGTATCTGCTTGATTCCCTGACCGATGTCGAGGGGCAACGCGCCGAGTTGGTAGGGTTGCTGGCGGGGGACGCGGTGATGCAAAAGCGCCTGGCGGCGCTGGCCTTGCAGGCGGTTGATCTGCCAGAAGGTTCGTTGCGCGGTCACACCTATCACCACTCGCTGACCAGCACAGCGCTTGAGCCGATTGCCCGAGGCCTGAGCCCCAACGGTGGACGGGGTGCTGAAGCGGTCTATCGTGATGGTCGAATGACCGCGTCCTACGTGCACTTCTATTTCCCGTCCAATCCATCGGCAGTGGCCGCGTTGTTTGCGCCGGATTCCGAGACCGCTATCGCGAGCAGGCTCGCTCCCACATTAGACCGCGTGCTCCCCGGGAAAGCCGACTTGCTTGCAGAAGAGTCTTACTCAACAGACAAAGCGACGCAATTCACTGTGGGAGCGAGCCTGCTCGCGAAGAGGCCATGACCGACAACGCATTCAGTCCGGCCGAACGTGAAGCTGTTTATCGCGCTATCGGCGAGCGCCGCGACATGCGTCACTTCGCTGGCGGCACCGTCGAGCCCGAACTGCTCAGACGCTTGCTCGAAGCCGCCCATCAAGCCCCTAGTGTGGGCCTGATGCAGCCGTGGCGGTTTATCCGCATTACCGATCGCCCGCTGCGCGGCAAGATCCAGCAACTGGTGGAAGAAGAGCGGGTGCGCACCGCCGAGGCGCTGGGCGAGCGTTCCGACGACTTCATGAAACTGAAAGTCGAAGGCATCAACGACTGCGCCGAAGTGCTGGTCGCCGCGCTAATGGATGATCGCGAGCGGCATATCTTTGGTCGCCGGACCTTGCCGGAAATGGACATGGCGTCGTTGTCTTGCGCGATTCAGAACCTCTGGCTGGCGTCCCGCGCCGAAGGGCTGGGCATGGGCTGGGTGTCGTTATTCGAGCCCAAGGCCCTGGCCGATCTGCTCGGTCTGCCGGCCGGGGCCAAGCCGCTGGCAGTGTTATGTCTGGGACCGGTCACGGCGTTTTATCCGGCCCCCATGCTAGTGCTGGAAGGCTGGGCGCAGCCGCGTCAGCTGAGTGAATTGCTGTATGAAAATTATTGGGGAGTGAGTCAATGAGTGTGGCGTTGTTGAGTGTCGCCGCAGTCGCGCTGGATGCGTTGCTGGGTGAACCCAAGCGCTGGCATCCGCTGGTAGCGTTCGGTCGTTTTGCCGATCGCATCGAGCAACGTTTCAATTCTGGCGGTCGGGGCTGGCGCAGTCACGGCGTCACCGCCTGGGTGTTGGCGGTATTACCGCTGACCCTGCTGGTGACTGCACTTTCCTGGCTGCCCTATGTCGGCTGGCTGGTCGAGATCCTCGCGCTGTATTGCGCCCTTGGTCTACGCAGCCTCGGCGAGCATGTCGAGCCGGTTGCTCAAGCTTTGCGCAGCGATGACCTGGACGAAGCACGGCGCAGAGTGGGTTATCTGGTCAGCCGTCAGACCAGTGAGCTTGATTCAACGGAGGTCGCTCGGGCCGCCACCGAGTCGGTGCTGGAAAACGGCAGCGACGCGGTGTTCGCCGCATTGTTCTGGTTTGCTATCGCCGGTGCGCCAGGCGTGGTGTTGTATCGCCTGAGCAATACCCTGGACGCGATGTGGGGCTATCGAAATGAACGCTTCGAACGCTTCGGCTGGGCTGCGGCGAAGATCGACGATGGTCTTAACTATATTCCTGCTCGCCTGGTTGCCCTGACCTACGCGCTCTTGGGCAAGACTCGTCTGGCACTCAAATGCTGGCGGACTCAAGGGCCCACTTGGGACAGTCCGAACGCAGGTCCGGTGATGGCGGCGGGTGCAGGTGCCTTGGGCGTGGAGTTGGGCGGGGCAGCGATCTACCACGGTGAATTGCATCAGCGTCCGCAACTGGGCGAGGGTGTGCCGGCCGATGCCAATTCCATCGACCGTGGCTGGCAACTGGTGCAGCGCGGCGTGTGGTTATGGTTGCTGCTTCTCTGCGTGGGAGCTGAGTTTTATGCTTGAGCACGGTGGACGCTTACGCAAGGCCGCGCTGCAATACGGTATTGCCGAAGCCGATTGGCTGGACCTGTCCAGCGGTCTTGCGCCTTGGCCGTGGCCAGTGCCGGAGATCCCTCTGCGGGCCTGGGCGCGTTTGCCGGAAACCGATGATGGTCTTGAGCAGGCCGCCTGCGATTATTACGGCGCGGCTCAAGTGCTGCCGGTGCCGGGCTCACAAGCGGCGATCCAGTTACTGCCGCGTTTGCGCCGTGCCGGCAAGGTTGGCGTGCTCTCGCCTTGTTACGCCGAGCATGCCGAGGCTTGGCGCCGTGGCGGTTATATCGTGCGTGAGGTGCTGGAGCAGGAAGTGGATTTCTTTCTCGACAGCCTTGATGTGCTGGTGGTGGTCAACCCGAACAACCCGACCGGCCTGAGCCTGACCCCCGATCGTCTGCTCGACTGGCATGCGCGACTGGCGCAACGCGGTGGCTGGCTGGTGGTCGATGAAGCGTTCATGGACAACACCCCGCATTTGAGTCTGGCCGCTCATGCCAATCAGGTCGGGTTAATCGTTTTGCGTTCATTCGGCAAGTTTTTCGGCTTGGCCGGTGTGCGCCTGGGCTTTGTGTTGGCCGAACGCAAGCTGCTCAAATTGCTCGCCGAACAGGTCGGACCGTGGTCGGTCAGCGGGCCGACGCGGGTGCTGGGACAGGTTTGCCTGCGCGATACGGTGGGGCATGCCCGGCAACGCCTGCGCAGCGAAGAGGCTAGTCAACGCTTGACGCAAGTGCTTGAGCGTCATGGGCTCAAGCCACAGGGCGGCTGCGCCTTATTCCAATGGCTGATCACTGAGCGTGCGGAACACCTGCACGAATTCATGGCTCAACGCGGCATCCTGCTGCGGATATTCACCCATAACAGCAGTCTGCGTTTTGGCTTACCGGCCGATGAAGCCGATTGGCTGCGCCTCGAGCAAGCGTTAGAGGCCTACACCAAGGAAGACGCGCCATGACTACCCTGATGGTGCAAGGCACCACCTCGGACGCAGGCAAAAGTACGCTGGTAACGGCGCTGTGCCGCTGGCTGACCCGGCAGGGCGTCAGCGTCGTGCCGTTCAAACCGCAGAACATGGCGCTCAACAGCGCGGTGACGGCGGACGGCGGTGAAATCGGTCGTGCCCAGGCGGTGCAGGCTCAGGCCGCCAATCTTGAACCGCACACCGACATGAACCCGGTGCTGCTCAAGCCCAACAGCGATACCGGCGCGCAGGTGATCATTCATGGCCGCGCGGTAACCAGCATGAACGCCGTGGCCTATCACGACTACAAAGTTATCGCCATGCAGGCAGTGTTGGCCTCCCATCAACGCCTGAGCGCCGCCTACCCGGTGGTCATGGTCGAGGGCGCGGGCTCGCCAGCCGAGATCAACCTGCGTGCTGGCGATATCGCCAATATGGGGTTTGCCGAAGCGGTGGACTGCCCGGTGTTGCTGATTGCTGACATCAATCGCGGCGGAGTGTTTGCCCATTTGGTGGGCACTTTGGAGTTGTTGTCGGCCAGTGAACAGGCACGGGTCAAAGGCTTCATCATCAACCGCTTTCGTGGCGACATTGCCTTGCTGCAACCGGGCCTCGACTGGCTCGAAGAGCGCACCGGCAAGCCTGTGATTGGCGTGTTGCCGTATGTCATGGACCTGCACCTGGAAGCTGAAGACGGCATCGATCAGCGTCAGACCAACAAGGTCGAGCAGGTACTAAAAGTGGTGGTGCCGGTCTTGCCGCGCATCAGCAACCATACCGATTTCGATCCCCTGCGTTTGCACCCGCAAGTCGATCTGCAATTCGTCGGTCCGGGCCAGCCGATTCCTCCGGCTGACTTGATCATTCTCCCCGGCTCGAAAAGTGTGCGCAGTGACCTCGCGTACCTGCGCACCAATGGCTGGGACACGGCCATCACCCGGCACCTGCGTTACGGCGGCAAGTTGCTGGGGATCTGCGGCGGTCTGCAGATGCTCGGCGAGCAGTTACATGATCCGCTGGGCCTTGAAGGCGCGGCGGGTTCCAGTGCCGGTCTGGGCCTGCTGGCATTTGCCACGGTCCTTGAAGAAGAGAAACAACTGCGCAATGTACGCGGCCATCTGGCCCTGGAAGACGCGCCCGTCAGCGGTTATGAAATTCATGCCGGAGTCACTACCGGCGCCGCGCTGGAACTGGCTGCCGTGTATCTAGACGACGGTCGCAGTGATGGCGCGCAAAGTGCGGATGGGCAAATTTTCGGCACTTATCTGCATGGTGTGTTCGAGTCGCCGGCGGCGTGCAGCGCGCTGTTGCGTTGGGCGGGTTTGCAGGATGTGCAGGAGGTGGATTACCACGCCTTGCGCGAGCGTGACATTGAGCGCTTGGCCGATCTGGTGGAAAAGCATCTTGATACGAGCTATTTGCGCGAACTCTGTGGGATTTAGGGTGAGTGTTATGGCCCTATCGCGAGCAAGCTCGCTCCTACATTTAATCCGGCAGGGCACGCAATTGCGGCACAACGAAAATCCACTGTAGGAGCGAGCTTGCTCGCGATGGGGCCAGTGGCCGCACCGCTAAATTGAAGGGATATGACCATGCTGCAACTGATCCTCGGCGGCGCTCGCTCCGGCAAGAGTCGTCTGGCTGAAAAACTCGCCTCCGACAGCGGCCTGGGCGTGACTTACATCGCTACCAGCCAGCCGTTGGATGGCGAAATGAACGAGCGCATTGCCCATCATCGCCAGCGTCGTCCGGTTGAATGGTCGTTGATCGAAGAGCCACTTGAGCTGGCCCGTGTGCTAGTCGAAACCGCCAGTGCCGAACGTTGCCTGCTGGTGGATTGCCTGACCTTGTGGCTGACCAATCTGCTGATGCTGGAAAACCCCGAACGCCTGGCCCTTGAGCGTGAGGCGCTGCTGGAGTGCCTGGCGTCGTTGCCGGGTGAAATCATTTTTGTCAGCAACGAGACCGGTCTGGGTGTCGTGCCGCTGGGCGAATTGACTCGCCGCTATGTCGATGAAGCCGGTTGGTTGCATCAAGCCCTGGCTGAGCGCTGTCAGCGTGTCGTACTGACCGTCGCCGGCCTGCCCCTGACTTTGAAAGGAACTGCGTTATGAATAACTCCTGGTGGCTGAACCCGTGTAAGCCGATCAATGTGCAGGCTTACGAGCAGGCGGCGGCCCGTCAGCAGCAACTGACCAAACCGGCCGGTTCTCTCGGCCAGCTTGAGTCGATCGCGGTGCAGTTGGCCGGGTTGCAGGGGCGGGTCAAACCGAGCCTGAATCAGCTGTGGATTGCGATCTTTGCAGGTGACCACGGTGTAGTCGCCGAAGGCGTTTCGGCGTTCCCCCAGGAAGTCACCGGGCAGATGTTGCATAACTTCGTCAGCGGCGGTGCGGCGATCAGCGTGTTGGCGCGACAGTTGGGCGCACAACTGGAAGTGGTTGATCTGGGCACCGTCACCCCTTCGTTGAATCTGCCGGGCGTGCGTCACCTGAACATTGGCGCGGGCACACAGAACTTCGTCAACGGCCCGGCCATGACTCAAACCCAGGGCGAATTGGCCCTGGAGGCCGGACGTGACAGCGTGCGCCGCGCCATTGCGGCAGGGGCTGAACTGTTTATTGGTGGCGAGATGGGCATCGGCAACACCACTGCGGCCAGCGCCGTGGCCTGCGCGTTGCTTGATTGCCCGGTGGTGCATCTGGTCGGGCCGGGTACGGGGCTGAATGCCGCGGGCGTCAGCCATAAAGCGCACGTTATCGAGCGAGCCCTGGCAATGCATGCCGCCCAGCGTGGCGATACATTGCAGACGTTGTTCAACCTCGGTGGTTTTGAAATCGCGGCGCTGGTCGGGGCTTATCTGGCCTGCGCTCAGGAAGGCGTGGCAGTGTTGGTGGACGGCTTCATCTGCAGCGTCGCAGCGTTGGTTGCTGTGCGCTTGAATCCTGCGTGTCGCGACTGGCTGCTGTTCGGTCATCGAGGTGCCGAGCCGGGTCATCGTCATGTGCTGGAGGCATTGAAAGCTGAGCCTTTGCTGGATCTCGGCTTGCGCTTGGGGGAGGGCAGCGGTGCTGCGCTGGCTGTGCCCTTGTTGCGACTGGCTTGTGACCTGCACGGGCAGATGGCGACCTTCGCCGAAGCTGCAGTGGCGGATCGCCCGGCATGATGCAATTGGACCTGCTGCGCCACGGCGAAACCGAACTCGGTGGCGGTTTGCGCGGCAGTCTGGATGACGCATTGACGGCCAAGGGCTGGGAGCAAATGCGCGCCGCGGTGCTGGCAATGGGGCCGTGGGATCGGCTGGTCAGCTCGCCGTTGCAGCGTTGCGCACGTTTCGCTGAGGAACTGGGCGCACGTCTTGGGTTGCCGGTGCAGCTGGAAAAAGACCTGCAAGAACTGCATTTCGGGGCCTGGGAAGGGCAGAGCACAGCGGCACTGATGGAAACCGACGCCCAAGCCCTGGGCATGTTCTGGGCGGATCCGTACGGGTTTACCCCACCCGAGGGCGAGCCGGTGACACAGTTTTCGGTGCGGGTGCTGGCGGCGGTTGAGCGGCTGCACCAAGCCTATGCCGGTGAACGGGTGCTGCTGATCAGCCATGGTGGGGTCATGCGGTTGCTGCTGGCTCAGGCTCGGGGTTTACCCCGCGAGCAATTGCTTAATGTTGAAGTCGGTCACGGTGCGCTGTTTTCGCTGCGGGTCGAGGCCAATGCGACCTTGAACGAAGGGACCTGAACGTGCTGCCTTTGTGGATCGCCCTGCAATTTCTCAGCAGCTTGCCGATTCGTCTGCCAGGCATGCCGCAGTCGCAGGAGTTGGGCCGTTCGCTGCTGTTTTATCCGCTGGTCGGGTTGCTGTTCGGCGGGCTGCTGTGGGCGTTGAACGGGTTGCTCGACGGCACACCGTTGATGCTGCATGGGGCATTGCTGCTGAGCGCCTGGGTCTTGCTCAGCGGTGGTTTGCATCTGGATGGTCTGGCTGACAGCGCCGATGCCTGGCTGGGTGGTTTTGGTGATCGTGAACGCACCCTGACCATCATGAAGGACCCGCGCAGCGGGCCGATTGCGGTAGTCACGCTGATGTTGGTGCTGTTGCTCAAATTCACAGCGTTGCTGGCACTGATTGAGCAGCAGCACAGCGTTGTATTGATTCTGGCGCCACTGATCGGCCGCGGCGCGTTGCTGGGGTTATTTCTGACGACACCTTACGTGCGACCCGGTGGGTTGGGGCAGGCCTTGGCGGATCATCTGCCGCGCATGGCCGGTAAACAGGTGTTGTTGCTGAGCGCGGTGGTTTGTGTGCTGATCGCGGGATTCCGCGGTGTGTTTGCCGTGGTGCTGGCGGTCGCGGTGTTCTTCTGGTTGCGGCAAGTGATGATGCGGCGGCTGGGAGGGACTACCGGTGATACGGCGGGGGCGATGCTGGAATTGTTGGAGGTTGCGGTGTTAGTCGGATTGGCGTTGGTCTGATGCGAATGCGCTGATTATCCCGCGATGGCGATTTGTAAGGCGAAGAAGAACGTACCGTAGAACCTCTCCAAAACTTGCTTTCATTCAACCGCGGGTATATACACGCACAATGCTTCCTTCCCAATGTTTATGCACTAACCTGCGTCGCGCCGCTCGAGGTGTCAGCAGGTACTACGACGGTGCTCTTGACGGCTTCGGGATCAACGTTGCTCAGTATTCTTTGCTGTGCAATTTGCAACGTCTGGACCAGCCGAGCATTTCGACCCTGGCGCACGCCATGGGCCTGGACCGCAGTACCTTGGGGCGTAATCTGCGGGTGCTGGAGGGCGAAGGTCTGGTCACGTTGGTCGAAGGTGAAGATCATCGCAATCGTGTCGTGCTGCTCACTGAGACCGGGCGGGAGCGACTGGCGGCGGCCTTGCCGGCGTGGGAAGCGGCGCAGCAGCGTTTGATCGAGAAACTGGGGGCAGAGAAGCGGGAAACCTTGCTGGCCTTGCTGGATGAGCTTGCCTGAAGGCAATAAGTCCGATCATAAGCGGGTATATACCCGCTACCGGAGAACAAGAATGACATCGATGTGGCGTACCAGCGGTTGGGTTCTTCTTGGGAGTGCGCTGATCCTCGCGTTGTCCTTGGGCGTGCGGCATGGATTTGGGCTGTTTCTGGCGCCGATGAGTACGGAGTTTGGTTGGGGGCGTGAGGTATTTGCGTTCGCCATTGCCTTGCAGAACCTGATCTGGGGCCTGGCGCAACCTTTTACCGGTGCACTGGCCGACCGTTTCGGTGCGGCCAAAGTGGTGCTGATCGGCGGTGTGTTGTACGCCCTTGGGTTGGTGTTCATGGGGTTGTCCGACTCGGCCTGGTCGTTGTCGCTGAGTGCGGGCTTGTTGATTGGGATCGGTCTATCGGGTACCTCGTTTTCGGTGATTCTGGGCGTGGTCGGGCGTGCCGTTCCTCTAGAGAAGCGCAGCATGGCCATGGGTATTGCCAGTGCCGCTGGTTCCTTCGGCCAATTCGCCATGTTGCCCGGGACTCTTGGGTTGATCGGCTGGCTTGGCTGGTCGGCGGCGCTGTTGGTGCTGGGTTTGCTGGTGGCGTTGATCGTGCCGCTGGTGAGCATGCTCAAGGACAACCCGTTGCCGGTATTGGGTCATGAACAGACTTTGTCCGAAGCCTTGCATGAGGCGTGCTCGCACTCCGGTTTCTGGTTGTTGGCGTTTGGCTTTTTTGTCTGTGGTTTTCAGGTGGTGTTTATCGGTGTGCACTTGCCGGCCTATCTAGTGGATCAGCATCTGCCAGCAACCACGGGCACCACAGTGTTGGGTAACTGATCCATAAACCCCACCTATCCAAACAGGCGGCGCCTGAGGTGGGGAGGAATCAAATCATGCCGGCGCGGAGGCCGTTCGCGGCGCAGCTACTTCATTTTTTGTGGCTTGATATCCACCAC
>NZ_JBVASJ010000042.1:0-45197 GCF_057813935.1 Pseudomonas sp. F220 | reverse complement strand
GCCGGTGTATTCGAGTTCGGAGAAGGTCTTCTGCACGCGCGTAACGCTCACGGAGAGGGTGGTTGGTTGAAGGTACTCAGTGTGCCAAGGGTGGGGACGGTTGGCTATTTTTGCAGCGTCTCCCTAATAAACGTTATTACCCTGTGGCTCTTTAGTTAGACGAGTGAACATTTTTTATGGTTTCGATGATCGGTGATGGAATTTTTTCGTTGCCACAGAACATGGCGGCGCGGGCGGATGCTGGCGCGGTGACGGCGGCTGGACGGCGCAGTACATCGCCATCCGCCAGTGACTGCAACGAGCCGAAGCCTGGCGGCCGTGGCGAGCCTATGCAGCTCAGCAGCTTTGGACTTCGTTGAGCCATTCGGACTGAGACGATTCCGAGAACGGGGGTAGCCATTTCATTACTAGACCGAGCTCAGACACAAATCATGTGTATGACACAGTTCTAATGTGGGAGCGGGCTTGCTCGCGAAAGCTATTTGCAGGTCACCACCACTGCGCCCGGTGCGAACCCAATTCCCCGGCCGGAATCGTCCATTGCAGTGGCGTGCCGGTCATTTTCAATGGCACCTGCAAACGATGCGCTAGGCCCCATGAAGTCTGCTCGACCAACATGCCCTGATCACCTGCATCTTCTGCCCGCAAAGGCTCCTGCGTATTGACCTGACCATGCTCCAGCAACAACTTCGCGGTGCGTGCCAATGACAGGCGCGCCGAACTGCAGTGGCCGTTACTCAAGCGCTCAGTCAGTGCGCGAATCGCGCTGGCGGCCATCAGGTAGCCAGTCCCGTGATCCAGTGCCTGGACCGGCAGGGGTGTGGGTATGTCGGTTTTTTTCCAGTGCATGCCAGCGTCGGCGATGCCGCTGCTCATCTGCACCAGGCTGTCGAAGCCCCGGCGGTTTTGCCAGGGGCCGCTCCAACCATAGGCGTTGAGGCTGACGTCAATCAGCCCCGGAGCGATGTTCTGCCGATCATCTTGCCCGTAACCAAGGCATTCCAATGCGTCGGCGCGGTAGCCATGAAGCAGGATGTCGGTGTCTTTGAGCAGTGCTTCAAACACGGCGCGATCAGCATTGTCGTGCAGGTTCAGCCGGGTGCAGCGTTTGCCTAACGTGACTTCGGGGATCACACCCGGTTCGTTCCAGTCCGGCGGATCGACGCGCAGTACATCGGCGCCGAGCCCAGCCAGGAAGCGGCTGGCGATCGGGCCGGCGAGGACGCGGGTCAAATCCAACACCTTGATTCCGGCCAGCGGTTTAGCCACTGAACCTTGCCATGTTTTTGCGGTTTCGTGGATGTTCGCAGCGAAGTGGATCAGCGGCTCGGCATTCACCGCCACGCCTTGGGGATGGGTTTGCCATTGCTCCCAGGAACGCATCTCGGCCGCGCAACCTCCGGCATCGACGACGGCTTGTTCCAGCTCGGTTTTGCCCCATTGGCTGACTTTGGCGGCCATCGTCGCTCGATCAGCGCACTGGCCCAGAACACGCTCGGCGCTGGCGCGGTGATGCGGTGCGTTGGTGTGCAGACGGATCCAGCCATCGCCGGTGGCGTAGTCGCCGGCAATCGGGTCCCAGAGAGGCGGGACGCTCCAGCCGACGGGGCGCAGCGAAGTGGCGAACCAGAAGGACGCCAGACGCCGGTCGACTTCCAGCGCGGGCAAGCGGCCGGTCTGTCTGCAAAGGAGTTCGGCGACGGCAAGGCCTGCGGCAGCGATGCTGGCGCTGGCCAGATCGGTGACGGCAAAGGCTGAGGGCAGGGCGCCGGTTGCGGTGAAACGGATGGCTTCAGGGGGGTGCGGTAAGCCGAGTGCAGCATGAATGGACGTCAGAAAATCAGTCATCAAAGGCCCTCCGGGAGAGAGGGCCATTGCAACCTAAAACGGGGAGGTCTGTCGAGATGACTCACGCAGTGCTGAAGTCGCCATGATCCCGTAGCAGCTGCCGAAGGCTGCGTTCGGCCGCGCAGCGGTCGTAAAACGGCATACCGCGATTCTGCAGATGAATCACGGACGGCCAATTACGAGCGCTTCGCACTCGAACGCAGCCTTCGGCAGCTGCTACGGGATATGCGTTGTTACACCCGAAACTGATCCATCAATTTCATTTGCTGCGTCGCGAGGGCGTTCAACTGACCGCTGATCTGTGCCGATTCGGTGGCTTGTTCGGTCAGGGTTTCGGTCACGGTACGGATCGCCGAGACGTTGCGGTTGACCTCTTCGGCCACGGCGCTTTGCTGTTCGGCGGCGCTGGCGATTTGCAGGTTCATGTCGCTGATCACCGTCACTGCATCGCTGATTTTGCTCAAGGCCTGCACTGCTTGTTGGATTTGCCCGGCGTTGCTGTGGGCCTGGGTCTGGCTCGAATGCATGGTGGCGACCACGCCACGGGTGCCGCTTTGAATGCGTTCGATCACCAGGCGGATTTCTTCTACCGAGTCTTGGGTGCGTTTGGCCAGGTTGCGGACCTCATCGGCCACCACTGCGAAACCGCGACCGCTTTCCCCGGCGCGCGCCGCCTCAATCGCGGCGTTCAGAGCCAGCAAGTTGGTTTGCTCGGCGATGCTGCGGATCACCTCCAGCACCGAACCGATCTGCTCGCTGTTGACCGCCAGTGCTTCGACTTCGGTCACTGCTTTGCTGACTTCTTCAGCCAGTTGATTGATGTCGCGGGTGCTGCGTTCGATGATCGACATCCCGTCCTTGGCCGATTGATCGGCACCGCGTGCAGCGTTGGCGGCATTCGAGGCACTGTTGGCGACGTCGTGGGCGGTGGCGCTCATTTCGTTGGAGGCAGTGGCGACCTGGTCGATTTCGCGGAACTGCACTTGCATGCCTTCGCTGGTCTGGCGGGCGATTTCCGAGGACTGATCGGCAGTGCCGCGTGCTTCGGTGATGCTTTGCTTGATCTGCGAGATGGTCGGTTGCAGCTTGTCGAGGAAGCGGTTGAACCAGCTGACCAGTTCGCCCAGTTCATCTTTCTTGCTGTACTGCAGACGCTGGGTCAGGTCGCCGTCGCCGCTGGCAATCGCCTTGAGCATTTGCGCAACGCTGTTGATCGGCCGGGTCACGCCCGACGCGGTAAGCCAGATCAGCAGCAGACCGAGCAGGCCGGCACCGCTGGCCACCAGCAATGTTTTGATCGTGCCGCTGGACTGCGCTTCGTCGAGCACTGCCCGCAGCTTCACCGAATCGGCGAGCAACACCTGCTGCGGCAAGTCGACCACTACGCCCCAGGCCCTGGAGTCGGCAATCGGGCTGACCGGGTAGACGGCGCGAATCAGGTCGCCTTGCTTGAGGATTTTCGGCGAGTTGTTGCCGAGCAGTTGCAGGACGTCCTTACCCTCTGCGCCGAGGGTTTCTCCGATGTTTTTACCGACCTTGCTGGCGTCAGCGCTGTACGCGGCGAGCACGCCACTGCCAGAGACGATCAGCATGTGCCCGGCGCCGTCAAACAGTTCGCGTTGGGAGTCATTGGCAGCGGCTTGCAGCGAGTCGAGGGCGATGTCCAGGCCGACCACGCCGATGGCCTTGCCATTGACCAGCAAGGGTACGGAGATGGTGGTCATCAGCATTTCTTTGCCGGCGACGGTATCGGCGTATGGGTCGAGCAGGCAGGTTCGCTTGCTGTCGCGTGGACAGGTGTACCAGATGTTGTAGGGGGTACCGCTGAGGTTGAGGGTGGTTTTGGTCATGTCGTCTTCGACCATGACCGTGTTGATCCCAGTGCCACCCGCGCGGCTCCAGTAACTGGCGAAACGCCCGGCTTCGTTGGACACGTGAGCCGCATCGTTGGCGAATTCGCTGTCTTTGCCGTCGAGGGCATTGGGTTCGAAGGTCAGCCAGACGCCCAGCACTTTGCTGTTGCGTTCAAAAGCGGTTTTCAGGCTGTGGTTGAGTTCTTCGCGCAGCGCCGAAGCTTCCAGTGAGCGCTTACCGGCCATGACCCGCAGGTCGCTGATCTGATCAGCGAGGGCGGTTACCACTGCCAGGCTTTCGCCAAAGGTCTTCTGCACCCGTACTGCTTGCTCGGCGGCCTTGGCCTGGAGCAGGTTTTCGACGCTGCCGGTGAGCATCCTGGTGCTGGATGCGCTGATGGTTTGATCGTTCTGATGGGTCTGGTAGATGTTCATACCGACGATCAGACCGACCACGCCGAGCAGGCACAGACCGGACAGCAGGACGATTTTCAGGCGGATGGAGAGAGAGTCGAACATAAGGCGATCTCGCGAACAGACGGGTGATTAGCTGTGAGTCGGGCGACTCGTATCGCCAAGTCCATTCAGCGCCATCCCTGAACCATCGGCTTACAAGTGTTTTGCATGAGGGAAAGCCGATGAATGGTCGTCGGGTTGTCAAGATAGGAGACGCATCGGATGGGGGGATTCTGATCGAGGGTCTATGTCGCTTGATTGGGCGCCTCGCGAGCAAGCTCGCTCCTACAGGGGATCGGTGCTTGTGTAGGAGCAGGGGTGTTGTGGCTCTTGCCCGCGATGAAAACGGAGCGGTATTTCAGGATGGTTGGGGTAGTGACTCCGGTCGCGACCAGATCCACATATTCCCCAGGCTCATACCGGTAATGGCGAGGTAGATCGGCCAGCTGTGCTCGAGGATTGCCAGCATCAAAGCGGCGCAGAGCAGCATGCTCAGCGTGGCGCTGACCTTGGCCCTACGGGCGATGATTTTACCGTTGCGCCAGTTGCTCAGGATTGGCCCGAACAGCCGATGGTTTTCCAGCCAGGCACTCAGGCGCGGCGAACTCTTGGTCGCAGCCCAGGCGGCCAGCAGGATGAATTCGGTGGTCGGCAGGCCTGGCACGACGATGGCGATCAGACCCAGCGCCAGGCTGGCGTAGGCCAGCAGGCCAAAGAGGAGGCGGGCGAGTTTTGAGGTGGGCAGGGATGGGCGGGTCATAGGCTTGATTGTATCGGCTCTTTTGAAACATCTCCGAACCCTGTAGGAGCATGTCCGATTCAGGCTAGTTCAGGTGCTGTTGCGTACGCCTGTTCCAGCAACACGGTGAAGCGATTGAACGCGTCGACCGCGCCTTTCTCTACATCAGCTTCTTCTTCGTCGCTGAACTCCAGCCTGTCGAGGGTTTTGATAAAGCTCTTCCAGCCTTCGGCGCGACCACCGGCCGGCTCGCCAAGGTGACGGGCACCGAAGGTGTCGCTCAGACCCAGGCTGACGGCACGCTTGATCAAAAAAGCCGCACCGAGTTTCGAGCCCTCGGAAACGAAGATCCAGCCCAGGGCTTGGGCTTTGCTCGGGTTTTCAATCGCACCGGCGACCGCCGCCGGTACGTCTGTCTCAAGGTCGGCGAGGTCAGCCTTGGCCTGCTCGGCGCGGCAGCGAACCGGCAGGTCCGGGACGATGTTGATCAGCTCGGCATCGTTGTACAGAGCGACCAGTTCCGACTGGAACAGGTACTGGGCCACGACGAACCGAGCGAAGTTAGCCTGTGTTTCGAACGGTGCGTGGGCTTTGACCAGCGCGTCGAGTTTGCTGTGAGGTTCGTTTGTGATCTGGTTCAAACGCTGGGAGCGCAGGTTTGGGCGCTGGGCTAAGTCCTGAGTGGTCATGAAGATGTCCTTGAGAATGAGTGGCGCTTTGTAACTAGACGAACTAGAAGACGTGGCAGCGTAAAAAATATTCACTGCGCTGCCTGCTTCTCTATAAGGAGCGCGAGCGCAGTGAAGGTTTCAGGTCAGATATCCCAGACCAGATTGATCGCGAAGTTACGACCCGGCTGAGTCAGTCGATCGAGGTTGGCGGGGCTGAGTACCGCGGCTTCGCCGACGCTGTCGTAGCCGCGCACGTCATCCCACAACCAGTACTTCTTGTCGGTCAGGTTGTACAGGCCAGCGTTGACGGTGACGTCGTCGGTGACCTTGTAGAAACCGCTGAGGTCGAGAAGGCCGAAGCCTGGTGACTTGAACTGGGTGCTGACGCCGTCCGGCGACTTGAAGTTGCTGTCGTCGACGCGGTCTTTCTTCTTGACCAGTGTCCAGCTGAGCAAGGCGCCGTAGTTGTCTTGATCGTAGCCCAGGCCAAACACGCCGGTCAGCGGGTTGACGCTGTTGATCGGCTCACCGGTGTCGTTGTTGCGACCGTGGGCATAGGCCACCGAGCCCTGGCTGTAGAGGCCTTGCGGTGCGCCAAAGGCATCCAGTTGCAGGCGACCCTTGACCTCGATGCCCTTGATGGTGGCGTGCTTGATGTTGTTGGTCTGGAAGGTTTTCTCGGTGTAACCGGGTTTGATCGCGTCTTCGTTGATGAAGTCGCGGTATTTGTTATAGAACACCGCCACGTCGAACGAGCCGGACTCGAAATTGCCGCGCAGACCGGTTTCGTAGCTTTGGCTTTTTTCGGGTTCCAGGTCTGAGTTGGGTTCGACGATGTAGTTTTCGCTGAGGTTCTCAAAGCGGCCATACAACGCCTTGGCTGATGGGGTGCGGAAACCTTCGGCGTATTGACCGTACCAGGTGTACTGATCGCTCAGGGCGTAGGTCAGTCCGAACTTGGGCGACACGCGGTGCCAGGTTTTGTTTTCGTCGCTGACGGAGCCTTTGCCATCGGCGGCGACAGTGTTGAGGAATTCCTCAGTGATGTGCGGTTTGAGCTGGGTGTAGTCGTAGCGCAGGCCCGGGAGGAAGGTCCAACGGTTCCAGCTGATTTGATCCTGAGCGAACAGGCTGTAGGTGTTGATGGTCGGGTCCGGGAAGTCACTGGATTTCACCAGGCGGTCCTTCGGGCTGTCGGCACCGACCGCTGTGCAGCCAAGGCCGATGGCGAGGCAGGTGCCGGAACCTTCGCGCGAGCCGGTGACCTTCTGTTGTTTCACTGTGGTGCCGTAGGTCAGCAGGTGCGCGGTTTCGCCAATGCTGAAGGCTTTGTCCAATTGTGCGTCGAGCACCCACTGCTGCTCTTCATAGAGCGTGTCGCGCGAGCGCATCACATTGCGGCTGAACGGGAAGTAGTTTTCCAGGGTGCTTTGGTCGGTCTTGGCAATCTGGTAGTTCAGGCTCCACTTGACGTGATCAGCCAGAGCCGTGTCCAGCGCAAACAAATGATCAACGCCGAAACGCTCTCGGGTAACGGTATCGTTACCGGTACGCGAACGGTACATGCCCTGGCCCTGGCCCTTGTCGAACGGGCCACCGACGGCGCTTTTCTGATTGGTATCGCGATCATCCTTGTACTTTTCGTAGGTCAGGCCCAGACGCGAATCTTCATTGTAATTCCAGCCCAGTTTGGCCAGCACGTTGGTGGTACGTGCGTCTTCCGGGTTGGCAGCAGTGCGGTCGAGGCCGGTGCCGTTGTTGCTGCCGAAGGAGTCGGTTTCATGACCGTCGCGCTGACTCAGGTGCAGCAGGCCGTCGAACTGATCGATGCGGCCGGCGACAGTGCCGGACTTCAGCCAGCTTTCGTCGGCAGAGTTGTAGCCGGTCTTCAGGCGCGCACCGAAGTCCTGGCCGGGTCTGATAATGTCGTCCGGGTCGAGGGTGAAGTAACTCACCGCACCGCCAATGGCGTTACTGCCGTAGAGCACCGATGCCGGGCCGCGGAGGATCTCCACGCGTTTGACGATTTCGGGGTCGACGTAATTGCGCTGGGTTTTGGCGTACGGGCCGTTGAAGAATCCGTCGGGGACTTCGACGCCATCGACCTGGGTCAGTATCCGGTCGCCATCGATGCCACGAATGTTGTAGCCGGTGATGCCGCCACGTTGGCCGGCACCGCCCACCGACACACCCGGCTCGTAGCGCACCAGTTCCTTGATGGTGTTGACGTTCTGCCGGTCCAGCTCTTGACGGTCGTGGACGGTGACGGTGCTCGGCACGCTGGTCACGTCCTGTGCCTGACGGGTGGCGCTGATGGTCACCTGTTGCAGGGCCAGGACGCCGCCGGTACGCCTTTCCAGAACGATGTTGTTGTTACCGAGCTTGCGATAGCTCAGGTTGGTGCCCACTAGTAGCCGGTCCAACGCCTTTTCCGGCGGCAGCGAGCCGCGCACGCCAGGCGATGCGACGTCTTCAGCGAGTTCTGCCGGCAGGCCGACCTGCCAGCCAGTGACGGCGGTAAAGGCATTCAGTGCCGACACCAACGGTTGCTGGGCGATGGCGAAGGTGTAATCGCCCATGTTGCGGGTCGGTTGCTCGGCTGGGGTGGCGGCCATGACGGGTGTGGCTTGCGCGCAGGCCAGGATGGCCGCGGTGAGCAAGGACAGCGTGCAGTTTTGCAGGCGTGCAGAAGATGAAGAGGACCGGCTGTTGAGGCGAAAGGACATCGATAACGCTCCGTGTCGCACGAATCTTATAGGTGCAGATCAGCATTCAAAATGCGAATCAATTGCATTGGCTATAACGAGACGTTCTACCGTTTGCTATCGAGTAAAAATAAATTCGAATCAGTTAAGAATCATCAGTGCCGGGAATTCCTGAAGCCTGGCGGAAGTGATGTGAGCGAGGGAACGAACCACGTCCAGCGGTTTGTCGAGGCGGTAGTTACCCGTCACCGCAACATCGGCAAGCTGTTCGTTGTTGTTGATGATCCAGCCTGGGTAATAACGACGCAGTTCGGCCAACACCTGGCTCAGCGGGCAGTTCTCGAACACCAGCCGACCCTGGACCCAGGCCAGATCCTTGTCGAGGTCCAGCTTGGCTGGCCGATCAAAACCGTTCGGACCGATGCGGATACTTTCCCCGGCAAAGAGGCGTACTCGCGCATCGTCATGGGTCGTCTGTAGCTCGACGTCACCGCGCTGAACCCTGACCTGAGCCACGCCATCCAGATAACGCACGGCGAATGCGGTATCGCGCACGCTGGCCCTGACCGGGCCGGCATCGATTTCCAGCGGCTGACCACGATTGGCCGCCACGTCGAAAAATGCCTCACCCTGATACAGGCGGGCAACGCGCTGCTGGTCGTTGATGGTGCTGGAGAAGGCCGAATTGGTGTTGAGCAGCACCTGAGAGCCGTCCTCCAGTTGCAGGCGCTGGCGCTCACCGACCACGGTCAGATGATCGGCCTGCAAGCGTAGCGGCAGGTTGCTGAAACTGAACAAACCGAGCACCAACACGGCCGCTGTGGTCAGCGGCTTCCAGTACGGGCGCAGGCGCGAGAGGATCGAATTTTTACGCTTCGTGCTCAGACTTTGAGCGCATTGCGCCACCTGCGGGCCGTCCCAGATGACCTGGGCTTTGGCAAAGGCCTGCGCGTGTAACGGCGAGGCCGCCAGCCAGTCGTGAAATTGCCGGGTTTGCTCTTCGCTTGGACTTTCCAGCACAATCAGCCAATCCAGCGCCTGGTCCATCGCGCTGTCGCTGGATATCTCCGGCGCCATGGCTGGCGGGTGGAGTCGGTGGGTGTCCGTCACGGGCATTCCTCGGCGGTGTCTGCGCACGGCTGCTGTTTAGATAGATAGCTGGGAAGAGGGCTAAGGGTAACAAACTGAATTGTCTGACACCCATTGTGCATTAAAGAGTAGTCCTGCCGACTGATCAGCTGTTTAAACGTTCGGCGACGCCGACGCAGATGGCCATGATCAGTTTGAGTTCTTTTTGCACGGTGCTCAGGGACACACTAAGCTTCTCGGCGATTTCCAGATAGCTGTGCCCATGCAGGCGGCTGAGAATGAAAATCTGTTGTTGGCGGGGGCTGAGTTGGTTGAGGCTGATGTTCAAGCGTTCGAGCAACTGCTCGGCATGGGCAGCATCTTCGGCACTGCTCAGGGGCGCGGCGACGCTCTGAAGCACCTCCAGCGGGACGTCCTCCAGCATGGTTCGGGCCTGGATGCGCCGCGAGCGCAGATGATCCAGAGCCAGGTTGCGTGCGGTCTGAAAAACGAAGGGCTCCAGGTGATCGATGGCCCGCTCACTCAAGGCGCGGGTCACGCGCAGGTAGGTTTCCTGCAAGAGGTCCTCGGCGGTGCTGTGGTTGTTGACCATCCGCTCCAGCGTGCGCAGCAGAGGGACTCGCTGAGCGAGGAATACGTGATTGAAGCGCGATTGACTCACAGTAGGACCTGATCCATTTCCAGCGAATGATAATGCTTATCATCTGCTCGGGTGGTCAAGCACTACTTTGTGAGAGGGATTATTTGCGACTCAGCAGATAGGCCTCGTAATCGGGAATCCGGTACGAGTGCGATTGATCCATCAGCGGACTGCTGAGTAAATAATCGGCGCTGCATTCATTGCAGGCCACCGGAATGTTCCAGACCGCCGCGACCCGTAGCAACGCCTTGATGTCCGGGTCGTGGGGTTGTGGCTCGAAGGGGTCCCAGAAAAACACCAGCATATCTACCCGTTGCTCGGCGATCCGCGCACCGAGCTGCTGATCGCCACCTAACGGGCCGCTGATCATGCTTTCCACGGGTAAGCCCAGACGTTTACTCAGCAGCAGGCCGGTGGTGCCGGTAGCGAGCAATTGGTGTTGGGCGAGCTTGTCTTTTTGCCGTTCGGCCCAGTCCAGCAGGAACACCTTGCAGTGATCATGGGCGACCAAGGCGATGCGCTTGCGCGCCGCCATGGTTTTCTGAGTAAAGCTGATACCGATCATCGGTTGCTGTTCCACGGAGTATCCGCCTTATTCCGCGTTGCAGAGGGCCAGGCAGTTATCGAGCATGCGGTTGGAGAAGCCCCATTCGTTGTCGTACCAGGCCAGCACTTTGAGCAGCTTGCCGCTGACCTTGGTGTGGTTGGCATCGAAGATCGACGACAGCGGGTTGTGATTGAAGTCGCTGGAGACCAGCGGCAGGGTGTTGTAGCCGAGGATTTTCGAGTGTTGGCTAGCTTCTTTAAGCCGCGCATTGACCTCATCAGCCGTCGCTTCGCGCTTGAGCTGCACGGTCAGGTCCACCAGCGACACGTTGATCACCGGTACGCGCACCGACATGCCGGTCAGTTTGCCCGCCAGTTCCGGTAGCACCAGGCCCACCGCTTCAGCAGCGCCGGTCTTGCTCGGGATCATGTTGTGGGTGGCCGAGCGCGCACGATACGGGTCGACGTGATAGACGTCGGTGAGGTGTTGGTCATTGGTGTAGGCGTGGATGGTGGTCATCAAACCGCTTTCGATACCCAGTTCGCGGTGCAGCACTTGGGCCACTGGCGCCAGGCAGTTAGTGGTGCACGACGCGTTGGAAATGATCTGGTGCGACTGGCGCAGAATGTCGTGGTTGACCCCGTAAACCACGGTGGCGTCCGCGCCTTTGGCCGGTGCCGAGATAATCACTTTGCGTGCGCCGGCAGTAATATGAGCGGCGGCTTTGGCACGGTCGGTGAACAGACCGGTGCATTCGAAGACGACGTCAACTTTCTCGGCAGCCCATGGCAGCTCGGCCGGGTTGCGGATAGCGCTGACCGCGATACGGTCACCGTTGACGGTCAGGCTTTCCTGATCGTGCTGCACTTCGGCATCGAACGTGCCGTGGACGGTGTCGAACTTGAGCAGGTGCGCGTTCATCGCGCTGTCCCCCAGATCGTTGATGGCGACGATCTGCAGATCCTGACGGTAACCTTGGGTATAGAGTGCTCGCAGGACGTTACGGCCAATACGGCCAAAACCATTGATTGCAATTCTTAGAGTCATTTGAAAAGCGCCTGCTGTGATTTTGTTGTTGGAATTACAAGATTATTCGCAAAAAAATAGAAAACAAGCCTTTTTAGTGGCAATATTTTGTTTTATCTACAACGAGTGACCTGAATCAACTGGTCCAGAAGATTGAAAATCACGTCTGCAATGCCACGCGCAGACCCCTTCAATCAGCATAGACAATCAGGTCGCCACATCCGTTAGCCTGGAGTTCTAAACATGCATCCCCGCGTCCTTGAGGTCACCGAACGGCTTATTTCCCGCAGTCGCGCTACGCGTGAGGCTTACCTGGCCTTGATTCGCGGTGCCGCCAGTGATGGCCCGCAACGCGCCAGACTGCAATGTGCCAACTTCGCCCATGGTGTGGCGGGTTGCGGCGCTGAAGACAAAAAAACGCTGCGGATGATGAATGCCGCCAACGTGGCAATCGTTTCGTCATATAACGACATGCTCTCGGCGCATCAGCCGTACGAGCACTACCCGGAACAACTCAAACACGCACTGCGCGAGATCGGTTCCGTCGGCCAGTTCGCCGGTGGCGTGCCGGCCATGTGTGACGGTGTGACCCAGGGTGAGCCGGGCATGGAGCTGGGCATTGCCAGCCGCGAAGTGATCGCGATGTCGACTGCCGTGGCGCTGTCCCACAACATGTTCGACGCAGCAATCATGCTCGGTATCTGCGACAAGATCGTTCCCGGCCTGATGATGGGCGCGCTGCGCTTCGGTCACTTGCCGACGATTTTTGTCCCGGGCGGGCCGATGGTCTCGGGGATTTCCAACAAGGAAAAAGCCGACGTCCGCCAGCGCTACGCCGAAGGCAAGTGCAGCCGCGAAGAGCTGCTGGAATCGGAGATGAAGTCCTACCACAGCCCCGGCACTTGCACCTTCTACGGTACCGCCAACACCAACCAGTTGTTGATGGAAGTCATGGGCCTGCATTTGCCGGGCGCTTCGTTCGTCAACCCGAACACCCCGCTGCGCGATGCCCTGACCCGCGAAGCTGCGCACCAGATCACTCGACTGACCAAACAAAACGGCAACTTCACGCCGCTGGGCGAGATCGTCGACGAGCGTTCGCTGGTCAACTCGATCGTTGCCCTGCACGCCACTGGCGGTTCGACCAACCACACGCTGCACATGCCGGCCATCGCCATGGCCGCAGGCATTCAATTGACCTGGCAGGACATGGCCGACCTCTCCGAGGTCGTGCCGACCCTGTCCCACGTCTACCCGAACGGCAAAGCCGACATTAACCACTTCCAGGCTGCGGGCGGGATGTCGTTCCTGATCCGCGAATTGCTGGACGCCGGTTTGCTCCACGAAAACGTCAATACCGTGGCCGGTCATGGCCTGAGCCGTTACACCCAAGAGCCGTTCCTGGAAAACGGTGAACTGGTGTGGCGTGAAGGTCCGATCGAAAGCCTTGATGAAAATATCCTGCGCCCGGTTGCCCGTGCGTTCTCGCCTGAAGGCGGTTTGCGGGTGATGGAAGGCAACCTTGGTCGCGGTGTGATGAAGGTCTCGGCGGTTGCGCCAGAGCACCAGATCGTCGAAGCGCCAGCAGTGGTGTTCCAGGATCAGCAGGACTTGGCCGATGCGTTCAAGGCGGGCCTGCTGGAGAAGGATTTTGTCGCAGTAATGCGCTTCCAGGGACCGCGTTCCAACGGCATGCCGGAACTGCACAAAATGACCCCGTTCCTCGGCGTGCTGCAGGACCGTGGCTTCAAGGTCGCACTGGTCACCGACGGGCGCATGTCCGGCGCTTCCGGGAAGATCCCGGCAGCCATCCACGTCAGCCCTGAAGCCTTTGTCGGCGGCGCGCTGGCGCGGGTGCTCGACGGCGACATCATCCGTGTCGATGGCGTCAAAGGTACCTTGCAGCTTATGGTGGACGCCGATGAATTCGCGGCGCGCGAGCCAGCCAAAGGTCTGCTGGACAACGGCATTGGCTGTGGTCGTGAATTGTTCGGTTTCATGCGCATGGCCTTCAGCTCGGCAGAGCAGGGCGCCAGCGCCTTTACCTCTGCACTGGAGACCCTTAAGTGAAGCTAGCGCTGGTCGGTGACATTGGCGGAACCAATGCGCGTTTTGCGTTGTGGAAAGACCAGCAACTGGAGTCGATCCAGGTGCTGGCGACGGCAGACCACACCAGTCCCGAAGAGGCCATTGGTGTCTATCTGAACGGGCTGGGCCTGCCGCCCGGTTCGATCGGATCGGTGTGTCTGTCGGTGGCAGGTCCCGTGGGTGGCGATGAGTTTCGCTTCACCAACAACCACTGGCGGTTGAGTCGCAAGGCTTTCTGCCAGACCTTGCAGGTTGATCAGCTGCTGTTGGTCAACGATTTCTCGGCCATGGCGCTGGGCATGACGCGCTTGCAACCGGATGAGTTTCGCGTGGTCTGCGAAGGTACGGCCGAGCCATTGCGCCCGGCGGTGGTGATCGGTCCGGGGACCGGTCTGGGCGTCGGTACTTTGCTGGATATGGGCGAGGGCCGCTGGATGGCGCTACCGGGCGAAGGTGGGCATGTCGATTTGCCGCTGAGCAGTCCGCGAGAGGCTCAACTGTGGCAGCACATCTACGACGAGATTGGTCATGTCAGCGCGGAAACTGCGCTCAGTGGCAGCGGTTTGCCGCGAGTCTATCGAGCGATTTGCGCGGTGGACGGGCATGCGCCTCTCCTTGATACGCCGGAGGCGATCACCGCTGCCGGTTTGGCGGGTGATCCGATTGCGCTGGAAGTGCTGGAGCAGTTTTGCTGCTGGCTCGGCCGCGTTGCAGGCAACAACGTGCTGACCACTGGCGGGCGTGGTGGAGTTTATATCGTGGGTGGCGTGATACCGCGGTTTGCCGACTTCTTCCTTGAGAGTGGTTTTGCTCGCTGCTTTGCCGACAAGGGTTGCATGAGCGATTATTTCAAGGGTATTCCGGTGTGGCTGGTGACAGCCCCGTATTCCGGCCTGACCGGCGCGGGCGTGGCGTTGGGGCAGGCGGTTGGCTGATTAATGATTGCCTGTGGCCCTGATTCCCCCCTGTAGGAGCGAGCTTGCTCGCGATGGACGTTAACGATAGCGCGTATTTTCTGAATAAACGCGTCGCCCGTGAGTCCATCGCGAGCAAGCTCGCTCCTACAGGGGGGTAGCATTAGGGCAAGCCCGCTCGCCACAAAAGCCCATTCGCCGTAGATTTGCGCTCAGGCATAATCCGCTCCATCCATAACAACAAGGACGACCCACGTGAGCTCAGTCAGTAAGTCGATTTTGTTGGTCGATGACGATCAAGAGATACGCGAGTTGCTGGACGCCTACCTCAGTCGCGCCGGTTTTCAGGTGCGGACCACGCCCGACGGTGCCGGGTTTCGTCAGGCGTTGAACGACGCACCCAGTGATCTGGTGATCCTCGATGTGATGCTGCCGGACGAAGACGGCTTCAGCTTGTGTCGCTGGATTCGCCAGCACCCGCGTCAGTCCCAAGTGCCGATCATCATGCTCACCGCCAGCTCCGATGAAGCCGACCGGGTCATCGGTCTGGAGTTGGGCGCAGACGACTACCTTGGCAAACCTTTCAGCCCCCGTGAATTGCAGGCACGGATCAAGGCCTTGCTGCGCCGGGCCCAGTTCGGCCAGGAGCGCTGCGGCAGTGAAGTGTTGTCTTTTGATGAGTGGCGACTGGATATGGTTAGCCATCGTTTGTTTCATACCGATGGCGAAGAGGTGATTTTGTCCGGCGCCGATTTCGCCTTGCTGAAACTGTTCCTCGATCACCCGCAGGAAATCCTCGACCGCGACACCATCGGCAATGCCACTCGCGGCCGCGATCTGATGCCGCTGGACCGTATCGTCGATATGGCGGTCAGTCGTCTGCGCCAGCGTTTGCGCGACACCGACAAACCACCGCGCTTGATTCGCACGGTGCGCGGCAGCGGTTACCAATTGGCAGCCAATGTGATTGCCAGCAATGGTCACTGAGTTCTTCACCAGCATCGCTCGCCGCGTGCCGGTACCGCGCTCGCTACTCGGGCGGATGCTGCTGCTGACGTTGCTGGCGGTGCTGTTCGCGCAGACGCTGTCGAGTGTGATCTGGGTTTCGCAATTGCGTGCCACACAGCTTGAAGGGCTGGTCACCAGCGCCCGCAGTCTGGCGCATTCGATGACCGCCAGCGTCAGTTACTTCCGCTCCTTGCCGGTGGCTTACCGGCCATTGGTGCTCGACCAATTGCGCAGCATGGGCGGCACACGCTTCGTCGTGACCCTCAACGACAAGCCGTTGGGTATGGAAGTGCTACCGTCGACGCCGCGCAAGCAGGCGGTGCTCAAGGCGGTGGAAGAGGTGCTGCGCCAGTCCCTGGGCAATGATGCAGTTATCTCAGTGCAGTTCGTCAGTGCCGAAGACTTGCGGATATTCAATGGCGGTTTGAAACTCGATGAGTTGCCGCGTTCGTGGGCGCATTACGCGTTGACGCTGGAACCGGTAAATCCGCCGGTGCTGGTCACGCAAATCCAGCTGGCCCCGGGCGAATGGTTGTACATCGCCTCGTTGTTGCCCGAGCCCTACACCAGCCTCGAAGAGCAAGGGCTGCCTTCGCAGCAGGTCTGGTTCATCCTGCTGACCAGCGGCTTTCTGCTGTTGTTCATCGGTCTGTTGGTGCATTGGCAAAGCCGGCCGCTCAAGCGCCTGGCGCGGGCTGCGCGGGACATGTCGTTGGGCGCCGAAGTCGAGCCGGTGGCGGAGGGCGGTGGCAGCGAAGTGGTCGAGGTCGGCCGTGCCTTCAACGCCATGCGTGAGCGCATCAGCCGCTACTTGACCGAGCGCAGCCAATTGTTCAGCGCCATTTCCCACGACTTGCGCACGCCGATTACCCGTCTGCGGCTGCGGGTCGAACTGCTGGAAGATGAACAGCTACAAGCCAAGTTCGGCCGCGATCTCGATGAACTGGAGTTGCTGGTCAAAGGCGCGCTGCAATGCGTCAAAGACACCGACATTCACGAAAATATCGAGCCGGTGGATCTCAATCATGTGCTCGATTGCCTGGTCGAGCCCTATCTGGGACCCAACGGCAACGGTCGTGTGACCCTGCAAGGCCGGGCGCTGGCAACCTATCCCGGCAAGCCGCTGGCCCTCAAACGTTGCATCGGTAACCTGATCGACAACGCCTTGAAGTACGGACGCAAAGCCCATCTGCATATCGATGACGATGACAGCGCGTTCATCCTGCATGTCGACGATGAGGGACCAGGGGTGCCTGAACAACGATTGGAGCAGGTCTTCGAACCGCACTTTCGTTTGGCGGGACAGCAGCAGGGTTACGGCCTAGGGCTCGGTATCGCCCGTAACATCGCCCACAGCCATGGTGGGGAAGTCAGTTTGCAGAATCTGCGTGAAGGCGGGTTGCGAGTGACGTTGCATTTACCGCGTTCCGTGGATTGACTGGGCGGTTTGCCTGGTCCACCACGTCATCGTTCATCGCGAGCAAGCTCGCTCCTACATTAGATCTTCAGTGGACACAGCATTTGTGTTCAAAGCAGATCCACTGTGGGAGCGAGCTTGCTCGCGATGGCGGCAAGACATTCACCACAACTTATGAAGTCTGGCCTTATGTCACTGATCGGTGACACTCCTCCGGTCCTTCGTTACCTGCGCCGCTCTGCCTGTTGTTTAGACTCCAGTCAGTCATAACAACAAAAAAGGTTCCCAATGGACACCACTTCTCCAACGTTCAGCAGTTGGCTGAACGCGCCTGCGCACCACGCCTGGCTCTTCGCCGAAGGTCAGCGTCTGTTGTCATTCGCCAAGGCTTCGAAGGTCGCTGAAGGTTTTGGCAATCTCGACGATCAAGGCCGCCTGCCGTCGAGTGCCCAGTCCGAAACCATGAACACCGCCCGCATGACCCATAGCTTTGCCATGGCCCATATCCAGGGCATCCCGGGTTTTGCCGAGTTGGTGGACCATGGTATCGCTGCCCTGAGCGGACCGCTGCGGGACGCTCAGCACGGTGGCTGGTTTGCTGCGCCGTCACACTGCGACGGCAATACGGGCAAAGCCGCCTACCTGCATGCCTTCGTCGCACTGGCCGCAAGCTCCGCGGTGGTCGCCGGGCGTCCGGGTGCACAGGCCTTGCTGGCGGATGCGATCAATATTATTGACGAGCACTTCTGGAGCGAAGAGGAGGGCGCCATGCGCGAGTCCTTCAACCGTGACTGGAGCTTCGAGGAAGCCTATCGCGACGCCAACAGCAATATGCACGCAACCGAGGCCTTTCTGGCCCTGGCGGATGTCACCCAGGACAACCGCTGGCTGAGTCGCGCTTTGCGCATCGTCGAGCGAGTGATTCATACCCACGCTGCGGCCAACGAGTTCATGGTCATCGAGCATTTTGATCGACACTGGCAGCCTCTACGCGAATACAACAAGGACAATCCCACCGATGGTTTCCGGCCCTACGGGACCACCCCAGGTCACGGTTTCGAATGGTCGCGTTTGGTCTTGCATCTTGAGGCTGCGCGGGTACAAGCCGGCATGCTGACACCCGGTTGGCTGGCGGTCGACGCACAAAAGTTGTTCGAGAATAACTGTCGTCACGGTTGGGAAGTTGATGGCGCGCCGGGCATCGTCTATACCCTGGACTGGGACAATCGCCCGGTGGTTCGCCATCGATTGCACTGGACCCACGCCGAAGCCAGTGCCGCCACCAGCGCCTTGCTCAAGCGTACCGGTGAGCAACAGTACGAGACCTGGTATCGGCGATTTTGGGAGTTCAGCGAAACCCGTCTGATCGACCGGGATAACGGCAGCTGGCACCACGAACTGGATCCGCAGAATCGACCCAGCGCGGATATCTGGGCCGGCAAGCCCGATCTCTATCACGCCTGGCAAGCTGTTCTGCTGCCCCGTCTTCCGCTGGCGCCCAGCATGGCGACTGCGTTGGCGCAGTTATCCCTGAGCGCTGCTGTGTAACCATGTCGTGACATTTACGCGTCCCTTCGTTACCTGCGAAGGCCAAAGTCCTGGTTAAAATCCTATGCAGCGCAAGCACCAGACTTGCATGTATAACAACAAGAAAGGTACTCAGATGAATGCGATCACTCGCCTCGCCACTGTCATTTCTCTCGCCTCGTTGTTTCCCCTCAGCGCGCTTGCTGCCGAATCCAAAGGTACGGTGGAAGTTGTGCATTGGTGGACCTCGGGTGGCGAAGCCAAAGCTGTCAATGTCCTGAAAAACCTCGTTGAAAAAGACGGCTACACCTGGAAGGACAGCGCTGTCGCCGGTGGTGGCGGTGCTGCGGCCATGACCGTGCTGAAAACCCGCGCCGTCTCCGGCAACCCGCCTTCTGCCGCACAAATCAAAGGCCCTGACCTGCAAGAGTGGGGCGCTCTGGGGCTGCTGACCAATCTCGATGAAGTCTCCAGTCAGAACAATTGGGACAAGCTGCTCTCCAAAACTGTTTCCGACACCATGAAGTACGACGGGCACTACGTGGCGGTGCCGGTGAACATTCACCGGGTCAACTGGTTGTGGATCAATCCTGAAGTCTTCAAAAAGGCCGGCATCGAAAAAGCCCCGACCACTCTCGAAGAATTTTATGCCGCGGGTGACAAGCTTAAGGCCGCCGGTTTCATTCCACTGGCCCACGGCGGTCAGCCTTGGCAGGACAGTACGGTTTTCGAAGACCTGGTGCTGAGCATCATGGGCGCTGACGGCTACAAGAAAGCGTTCATCGACCTCGACGAGAAAACCCTGAACGGCGAGAAAATGGTCGAAGTCTTTACCGCCCTGAAGAGACTCGGCAGTTACATGGACGAAAACCGTGCCGGGCGTGACTGGAACATCGCTGCCGCCGAGGTCATCAACGGCAAGGCCGGCATGCAGATCATGGGTGACTGGGCCAAGAGCGAATGGACGGCTGCCGGCAAGGTCGCCGGTAAGGATTACCAGTGCGTTCCGTTCCCGGGCACCCAAGGCAGCTACACCTACAACATCGACTCCCTGGCGATGTTCAAGCTGTCTGCCAAGAACAACACCCCTGGCAATATCGCTGCGCAAAACGATGTGGCCAAGATCGCCCTGGAGCCTGAATTCCAGTACGTGTTCAACCAGAATAAAGGCTCGATCCCGGTTCGCAATGACCTGGACATGAGCAAGTTCGACAGCTGTGGTCAGGCTTCGATGAACGACTTCAAGGATGCCGACAAGAACGGCAAGCTTGAACCGAGCATGGCCCACAACATGGCCACGACCCTGGCGGTACAGGGCGCGATCTTCGATGTGGTGACCAACTTCATGAGCGACAAAAATGCTGATCCGGCCAAGGCTGGCAAGCAAATGTCCTCAGCGATCAAGGCTGCCATGTAACACCTGCACCGGCCGCAGGTAAGCCTGCGGCAAACCCCTCACCGTTGCCTGCACTGCATGAGCCTTGGCCCATGCTGTTGGAGGCGCTCGGTCTGGATTTCACTTCTTCAACAGGAGTTTTCCGATGAGCTCTGTGGCGGTATTTAGCAAAGCCTCACCGTTCGATGCGCTGCAGCGCTGGCTACCGAAGTTGGTGCTGGCGCCAAGCATGCTGATCGTGCTGGTCGGTTTTTACGGTTACATAATCTGGACGTTCGTTCTGTCCTTCACCAACTCCAGCTTTATGCCGAGCTACAAATGGGTAGGCCTGCAGCAATACGCCCGTTTGCTAGACAACGACCGCTGGTGGGTCGCGAGCAAGAACCTCGCGGTCTTCGGTGGCATGTTCATCGGCATTAGCCTGGTGCTCGGCGTGTTTCTCGCGGTGCTGCTGGATCAGCGCATTCGCAAGGAAGGCTTCATCCGCACCATTTATCTGTACCCGATGGCGCTGTCGATGATCGTCACCGGTACCGCCTGGAAATGGCTGCTCAACCCGGGTCTGGGCCTGGACAAGATGCTGCGCGACTGGGGCTGGGAAGGCTTTCGCATGGACTGGCTGGTGGATCAGGATCGCGTCGTCTACTGCCTGGTGATCGCCGCGGTATGGCAAGCCTCGGGCTTTGTCATGGCGATGTTTCTGGCCGGTCTTCGCGGGGTTGATCAGTCGATCATTCGTGCCGCCCAGGTCGACGGTGCAAGTCTGCCGACCATCTATCTGCGCATTGTTCTGCCAAGCCTGCGTCCGGTATTTTTCAGCGCCTTCATGATCCTCGCGCACATCGCGATCAAGAGCTTCGACCTGGTGGCGGCGATGACGGCCGGCGGGCCGGGTTACTCCTCCGACTTGCCGGCGATGTTCATGTATTCCTTCACCTTCAGCCGTGGCCAGATGGGCATCGGTTCGGCCAGCGCAATGATGATGCTCGGCGCGATCCTGGCGATTCTGGTGCCGTACCTGTACTCCGAACTGCGAGGCAAACGCCATGAGTAATCAACCTGGCAAACCAGCCCTGAGCTTCAGTCGCGTGGCGATCTACGCCACCTTGCTACTGGCGGCGGCGGTGTACCTGATTCCGTTGGTGGTGATGCTGCTGACCAGCTTCAAGAGCCCCGAAGACATTCGCACCGGCAACCTCCTGAGCTGGCCGCAAGTGATCGACGGCATCGGCTGGATCAAGGCCTGGGACACGGTCGGCGGCTACTTCTGGAATTCGGTGAAAATCACCGTTCCGGCGGTGCTGATCTCAACCTTCATTGGTGCCATGAACGGTTACGTGCTGTCGATGTGGCGCTTCCGGGGTTCGCAGTTGTTCTTCGGTCTGCTGTTGTTCGGCTGCTTCCTGCCGTTCCAGACCGTGCTGCTGCCGGCCTCGTTCACCGTCGGCAAACTCGGCCTGGCCAACACCACCACGGGCCTGGTGCTGGTGCACATCGTCTACGGTCTGGCGTTCACCACACTGTTCTTCCGCAACTACTACGTGAGTATTCCCGATGCGCTGGTCAAGGCGGCGCGGCTGGATGGCGCGGGGTTCTTCACCATCTTTGGACGAATCCTGCTGCCGATGTCGGTACCGATCGTGATGGTTTGCCTGATCTGGCAGTTCACGCAAATCTGGAACGACTTCCTGTTCGGTGTGGTGTTCGCCAATGGTGATGCCCAACCGATTACCGTGGCCCTGAACAACCTGGTCAACACCAGCACCGGGGCCAAGGAATACAACGTTGATATGGCAGCGGCGATGATCGCCGGGCTGCCGACACTGCTGGTCTACATATTCGCTGGCAAGTATTTCCTGCGTGGGCTGACGTCCGGCGCGGTCAAGGGGTAGAACATGGCAACTCTCGAATTACGCAACGTCAACAAAACCTACGGCAGCGGTTTGCCGGACACCCTGAAAAACATCGAACTGAAGATCGATGACGGTGAATTCCTGATCCTCGTCGGCCCGTCCGGTTGCGGCAAGTCGACCCTGATGAACTGCATCGCAGGGCTTGAAAACATCAGCGGCGGATCGATCCTGGTGGACGATTTCGACATCAGCGGCATGAGCCCGAAAGACCGTGACATCGCCATGGTGTTCCAGTCCTACGCGCTGTACCCGACCATGAGCGTGCGCGACAACATCGCCTTCGGGTTGAAGATCCGCAAAAAGCCGGCGGCCGAGATCGAAGAAGAAGTCGCCCGCGTCGCCAAGCTGCTACAAATCGAACACCTGCTCGGCCGCAAACCCGGCCAGCTCTCCGGTGGTCAGCAACAGCGGGTTGCCATGGGCCGGGCACTGGCTCGGCGGCCGAAGATTTATCTGTTCGACGAACCGCTGTCCAACCTCGACGCGAAGCTGCGAGTCGAGATGCGCACTGAAATGAAACTGATGCACCAGCGCCTGAAAACCACCACGGTCTACGTCACCCACGACCAGATCGAAGCCATGACCCTGGGCGACAAAGTGGCGGTGATGAAGGACGGGATCATTCAGCAATTCGGTACGCCAAAGCAGATCTACAACGACCCGGCGAACCTGTTCGTTGCCAGCTTCATTGGCTCACCGCCAATGAACTTCATCCCGCTGCGTTTGCAACGCAAGGAAGGCCGTTTGGTGGCGCTGCTCGACAGCGGCCAGGCGCGTTGCGAGCTGCCGCTGGGCATTCAGGACGCCGGTCTTGAGGACCGTGAAGTGATCCTCGGCATGCGTCCGGAGCAGATCGTTCTGGCACCGAGCGAGCCAAATGGTTTGCCGATCATTCGTGCCGAAGTTCAGGTGACTGAGCCGACCGGTCCGGACACTCTGGTGTTCGTCAATCTCAACGAGACCAAGGTCTGCTGCCGTTTGGCGCCGGACGTCGCGCCGCAAGTGGGCGAGACCCTGACCCTGCAGTTCGATCCATCCAAAGTGCTGCTATTCGACGCCAAAACTGGCGAGCGTTTGGGGACCGCCGGTCAAGCAAAAACCGCAGCGCACGGCGCCAATGTCGCTCAATTCAAAGGCAGATAAAGATCAAAAATGTGGGAGCGAGCCTGCTTGCGATTGGGGTGTAACAGTCAACAGTGATGCTGAATGGCTGACCTCATCGCGAGCAGGCTCGCTCCCACAGGGGGATGCGCGGCGCGCGGCCTGTCGCCCGTCGCAACCGCTGTAAACCGCGTTAGATAAAAACAGTTAATAACAATAAAGACGAGGATGTAGGGATGAAAAAGAAGAACAACGCGCAGCTTATCTGCCAATTGTCAGCTGTTGCGGTGATGATCATGGCCGGTACCGTACACGCGGCTGACGCGTTCAGCGCCGACTCCAAGTGGATGACGGGTGACTGGGGTGGCGAGCGGACCAAGCTGATCGAACAAGGTATCGACATCAAGGCGGACTACGTCGGTGAAGTGGGCGGCAACCTCCACGGCGGCTACAACGACGACAAGACTGCGCGTTACGCCGACCAGTTTGGCCTGGGCGTGGCGCTGGACCTGCAAAAACTGATGGGCTGGGATAACACCCAGGCCAAGATCCAGCTCACCAACCGTAACGGTCAGAACATCTCCAATGACCGTGTCGGCGACCCGCGTGCCGGCACCTTGAGTTCCTCCCAGGAAGTCTACGGCCGTGGCCATATGGTCCGTCTGACCCAATTGTGGGTCCAGCACCAGTTCCTCGACGGTAAACTAGACGTCAAAGCCGGTTACTTCGGCGAAGGCGAAGACTTCAACACCTTCCCTTGCGAGTTCCAGAACCTGGCGTTCTGCGGTTCCCAAGCGGGTAACTGGGCGACCGGTATCTGGTTCAACTGGCCGGTCATGCAGGCGGCGATCCGCGTGAAGTACAACATCACGCCTGAGTTCTATGCGCAGATCGGCG
This sequence comes from Pseudomonas sp. F220, assembly GCF_057813935.1. Classification (NCBI taxonomy): domain Bacteria; kingdom Pseudomonadati; phylum Pseudomonadota; class Gammaproteobacteria; order Pseudomonadales; family Pseudomonadaceae; genus Pseudomonas; species Pseudomonas sp. F220. The sequence goes on along the minus strand of NZ_JBVASJ010000042.1, from coordinate 21,362 downwards.
CGTACAACCAGAACCCATCGCAACTGGAGCACGGTAACGGCTTCAAGCTCAGCGGCAGTGGCACCAAGGGCACCGTCTTGCCAGTCGAACTGGTCTGGTCGCCGAAGGTCAACGACCTGCCGGGCGAATACCGTGTCGGTTACTACAAAAGCACGGCTCCTGCCAATGACGTGCTCAAGGACGACAATGGTGGAAATGCCGCAACGACGGGTGCGCCCTACCGTGTTCACGACAGCAAGCACGGTTACTGGTTCGTTGCGCAGCAGCAACTCACCAGCCACAACGGCGACGCTTCTCGCGGTCTGAACGTCGCGGCCAACGCGACCTTCCACGACAAGGACACCAACCTCGTTGATAACTACCAATCGCTGATGTTCGTGTACAAGGGGCCGTTCGACGCACGTCCAAAAGATGACGTCGGGATCGGTTTTTCCCGTATCCATGTCAACGATGATGTGAAGAAAAACGCCGAGTTGGTCAACGCCGCCAATGGTGTCACCGACTATGACAATCCGCTGTTCTCGCCACTGCGTTCCACCGAGTACAACTACGAGATCAACTACGGTTTCCACGTTACCAACTGGTTGACTGTGCGTCCTAACTTGCAATACATCACTCACCCGGGCGGTGTTGATGAAGTCGACAACGCGCTGGTGGCTGGTCTGAAAATTCAGTCGGTGTTCTAACGCTGTTGCGATAAGCTCCTCTCTATGTGCGCATATTTGCGGATGGCCAAGGCTATCCGCTTTTTTTTGGGGGCGGCGCAACCCCTCATACAGATCGCGTTCCCACGCTCTGTGTGAGAACGATCAGGTAGGGCAAATGATTTTCAGGACCGCGGCACATGCATGAGCATCCGCTACAACGCTTCTTCAAATCCCTGCGCGAGCGCCCGACGTTTGCGTGGGAGCGCTATCAGTTGCGTGATGTGCTGGTGATCGATCATCCGCTGTGCCAGGCGGTGTTCAGTCGCCAGGGCGCGCAATTGCTGCACTTCCAGCCACGGGGGCAAAAGCCCTGGCTCTGGTGTGCGGCAAAATGGCCGCAGGTCGGGGCGATTCGTGGTGGTGTGCCGGTGTGCTGGCCCTGGTATGGCCGTCATCCTAGCGAAAACGCCTGGCCCTCCCATGGCTGGGCACGATTGATCGACTGGAAGCTGCTCGACAGCAGCAGTGACGATGATGGCGTGCGACTGCACTGGCAATTGCAACTGTGCGACTGGCAAGTGGACCTCCATGCGCACTTGGGCGAAAGCATGGATTTGCGTCTGAGTACCGAGCATCAGGACAGCCTGCCGTGCCAGTTGAGTCATGCTTTGCATGCTTACTGGCGTATTGGTGATGTTGGCGAGGTAGCGCTGTCTGGGCTCGATGGCGTGCAGGGTTATGACCAGTTGAGCCGCCAGGCTTGCCAGCAAAAAGGCGAGTTACGGGTGGAGGGCGGCTGCCAGCGGGTGTTCCAGCATGAGGGTGAGTTACAGCTCAAGGACCATGCCTGGCAGCGCGAATTGTGTATCGATACCGGTGACAGCGCCGACACCGTGGTCTGGCATCCCGGGACGCGGCCACTGTTGGGCGTGAGCTGGAGTGAGGTTTCAGGGTTCGTCTGTGTCGAGGCGGCCAGCGGCGGGACCAACAGCCTCAGCCTGGCGCCGGGGGAGAGGGCGCATTTGAGTTTGCAGGCGCGGGTTGGGGGTTAGCTCAAGCTCTGTGGTGTTGCGGCCATCGCCTTCGCTTGCTCGCGAAGACGGTTTATCCGGCGACGAAGAGATCAGGCCGGGTTAGCTAAACTCATCTCCAATCGGATAGCGGCTGGCATTCAGGCTTTCCTTGATCTTGCGCAGGTGCGGCTGGAAGTCCACGCCACGGCGCAAGGTCATGCCGGTGGCGAGCACGTCGAGCACGGTGAGCTGGATGATCCGCGAGGTCATCGGCATGTAGATGTCGGTGTCTTCAGGCAGCGGAATGTTCAGGCTCAGGGTGCTGGCCTTGGCCAGGGGTGAGCCGGCCGCGGTCAGGCCGAGTACTGACGCACCGTTCTCCCGAGCGATGCGCGCCACTTCCACCAGTTCGCGGGTGCGACCGGTGTAAGAGATGATCACGAACAACTCACCGGTGTGGGCGACTGAGGCGATCATCCGCTGCATCAGCACATCCGCATGGGCGGTGACCGCCAGGTTGAAGCGGAAGAATTTATGCTGGGCGTCCAGTGCCACCGGAGCCGAAGCCCCGAGGCCGAAGAAGTGAATCTGTCGGGCCTGGATTAGCAGGTCGACGGCGCGGCTGATCAGGTTCGGGTCCAGCGCCTGGCAAGCGCTGTCCAGGGATGCGATGGCGCTGCCGAAGATCTTCTGGGTATAGGCTTCAGGATTGTCGTCGGCCTCTACCGCACGGCTGACATATGCCGCGCCGCTGGCCAGGCTCTGGGCCAGCTGCAGTTTAAGTTCCGGATAGCCGCTGACGCCGAACGAGCGGCAGAAACGGTTGACCGTCGGCTCGCTGACCGAAGCGGCCTGGGCGAGGGCGGCGATGCTGAAGCGGGTCGCCTGCTGTGGGTTGAGCAGGATGACTTCGGCGACTTTGCGTTCAGCCTTATTCAATTCTTCGAGGCGTTTCTGGATATGTTCCAGAAGATTTCGCATGCGGTCCATTCGGGTTTCCTTGGTCGGCTATGCAAATTGGGCCTTTGTAGCGGCCCTCGGCGGTGGCCTATCCTACTGATGGCCTCGACCTACCACCACTCGGAATCTATATTTTGAGTAAATGTTGTGGTTATTACTACATTTTCCCTTGAGTGATGCCTTAAAAAAAGGTATTTGTAGCTTAACTTGATAAAAGAACAAACATCATGCCCTCGATTACGGTTGAACCGTGCACCTTTGCCTTGTTCGGCGCCCTCGGCGATCTGGCGCTTCGCAAGTTGTTTCCTGCCCTGTATCAACTTGATGGCGCTGGCCTGCTGCACGATGACACGCGGATTATCGCGCTGGCGCGTGAGCCTGGCAGCGAGCAGCAGCATTTGGCATTCATCGAGGCCGAGCTGCGCCGTTATGTGGATGCCAAAGAACTCGACGAGGCGGTGGCCGAACGCTTCCTGGCGCGCCTGAGTTACCTGCATGTCGACTTCCTCAAGGCTGACGATTACGTCGCCCTGGCCGAACAAGCCGGCACCGCGCAGCGTGTGATTGCTTACTTCGCCACCCCGGCGGCGGTCTACGGCGCGATCTGCGAGAACCTGTCGAAGGTCGGCCTGACCGAGAACACCCGCGTGGTGCTGGAAAAACCGATCGGTTCGGACCTCGAGTCGTCACGTAAGGTTAACGATGCGGTGGCGCAGTTTTTCCCGGAAAACCGCACCTACCGGATCGACCACTACCTGGGCAAAGAGACGGTACAGAACCTCATCGCACTGCGCTTTGCCAACAGCCTGTTCGAAACCCAGTGGAACCAGAACTACATCTCCCACGTGGAAATCACCGTGGCGGAGAAGGTCGGTATCGAAGGCCGTTGGGGCTACTTCGACAAGGCCGGCCAACTGCGGGACATGATCCAGAATCACCTGCTGCAACTGCTCTGTCTGATCGCCATGGATCCGCCGGCCGACCTGTCCGCCGACAGCATCCGTGACGAAAAAGTAAAAGTACTCAAGGCACTGGCGCCGATCAGTCCGGAAGGCCTGACCACGCAAGTGGTACGCGGCCAGTACATTGCCGGCTACAGCGAAGGCAAATCGGTACCGGGTTACCTGGAGGAAGAAAACTCCAACACCCAGAGCGACACCGAAACCTTCGTTGCCCTGCGCGCCGATATTCGCAACTGGCGTTGGGCCGGGGTGCCGTTTTACCTGCGCACCGGCAAGCGCATGCCGCAGAAACTGTCGCAGATCGTCATCCACTTCAAGGAACCGTCGCACTACATCTTCGCCCCCGAGCAGCGCCTGCAGATCAGCAACAAACTGATCATCCGCCTGCAGCCGGACGAAGGTATTTCCTTGCGCGTGATGACCAAAGAACAAGGCCTGGATAAAGGCATGCAACTGCGCAGCGGTCCATTGCAGTTGAATTTTTCCGATACCTGGCGCAGCGCACGGATTCCCGACGCCTACGAGCGGTTGTTACTGGAAGTGATGCGCGGCAATCAGAACCTGTTTGTCCGTAAAGATGAAATCGAAGCTGCGTGGAAGTGGTGTGACCAGTTGATCGCCGGGTGGAAAAAATCCGGTGATGCGCCCAAGCCGTACGCGGCCGGGTCCTGGGGGCCGATGAGTTCCATTGCATTGATCACGCGGGATGGGAGGTCGTGGTATGGCGATATCTAAATTCAAACTGCCTCAGGGCGTCAGCGCCCATGAGTTCCACAGTCCGACGATGTTGGCCGAAGGTCTGGCGCTGAAGATTGCAGAGCAACTGCGCGAGGCCATTAGCGCCCGTGGCGTAGCGACTCTGGTGGTGTCCGGCGGTCGCAGCCCGGTGGCGTTTTTCCAGCACCTGGCCAAGCAGGAACTGGACTGGTCGAAGGTGGTGGTCAGCCTCGCTGATGAGCGCTGGGTACCGGTTGAACATGCCGACAGTAATGCCGGTCTGCTCAAGCGTTATCTGTTGCAAGGTCCGGCTGGGAAAGCACGTTTCCTGAGCCTGTACAGCGCTTCGGCAAACCTGGAAGAAGCTGCGCAGTTGGCAGACCGCTTGTTGGCCGAGTTGCCGCCCATTGATGTGCTGGTGTTGGGTATGGGCGATGACGGGCATACCGCGTCGCTGTTCCCCAACAGCCCGAACCTTGGCGAGGCGTTGAAGCTTGATGGCTTGCGTCGCTGCTGGCCGATGCTCGCGCCAACCGTGCCGCATCAGCGCCTGAGCATGAGCCGCGCGCTGCTGGCATCGGCGAAGGTCACTGTTCTGTCGATTTCCGGTCAATCCAAATTGACCACCCTGAGTGCGGCACTGGCCGGTGACGATGTCGCCGTTATGCCGATTCGCGCGTTTCTGCAACCTACGTTAGAGATTTACTGGTGCCCATGAGCCAAGGATCAGCCGCTATGACAAACACACTCCCGACCGTTTCCATGGCGGACAAAGTTGCCCTGATCGACAGCCTCTGCGCCAAGGCGCGGATTCTGCCGGTGATCACCATTGCCCGCGAGCAAGACATTCTGCCGCTTGCCGATGCATTGGCCGCTGGTGGTTTGAAAACCCTGGAAGTGACCCTGCGTTCGCAGTTCGGCCTTCAGGCGATTCGTGTGCTGCGTGAACAGCGTCCGGAACTGGTCACCGGTGCCGGCACCGTGCTTGATCGCACTATGCTTGCCGCTGCTGAAGCGGCCGGCTCGCAATTTATCGTCACCCCGGGCATTACCCGCGACTTGCTCCAAGCCAGTGTCGACAGCCCGATTCCGCTGTTGCCCGGCATCAGCAACGCTTCCGGGATCATGGAGGGTTACGCCTTGGGTTATCGCCGCTTCAAGCTGTTCCCGGCGGAAGTCAGTGGCGGTGTCGCAGCGATCAAAGCCCTTGGCGGTCCGTTCGGCGAAGTGCGCTTCTGCCCAACGGGTGGCGTCAGCCCAGCCAACATCAAGAGCTACATGGCATTGAAGAATGTGATGTGTGTCGGCGGTAGCTGGATGCTGGATCCCGAGTGGATCAAAAACGGCGACTGGGCCCGGATCCAGGAATGCACCGCAGAGGCTCTGGCCCTGCTGGACTGATTGGTTTTACTGAAAACGTTGTTGTTCTACGGCTTTACGGTGCACTTGGTCGGTGCGCCGTTTTTTTTTGCCTGAACAAAAGCCATCTTCGTCAGGTTTTGTATCGCCGCTCAGGGCGCCATCGCGGGCAAGTCGGATCGCCGCACCGCTCGCTCCTACAGGTACGCGTAATTTGTAGGAGCGAGGCTTGCCTGCGAAGGCAATGGTGCTGGCAACAAAGACCTAACTGCTCAACTCAATCAATGCCCGCGCCAGTAACCGCATATCTGCTGCCGAAGTGATAAACCCCGGTGTAATCCGAATGCATGGGCCAACCGCCGAGCCGCTGCGTACCACGGTAAACAGGTTGTAGTCCTTGAGCAGTCGCTCGGCCATCAAGTGCTGATCGGCGTGTCGGGTGAAGCGCATCGAGGTGATGCCGCAATACAGTCGTGGGTCGTCCGGGGTCATCACTTCGATGCCCGGTAACTCGCGAACCGCTCTCACCCACAGATCACGCAGGTAATTCAGTCGCGCGCCTTTAGTGGCCGAACCGCCCATGATCCGATGTTCTTCAAACACCAGCGGCAAGGTCAGCAACGCCGGAATATTTGGCGTGCTATAGGCCGTGCGTGAGCGAATGTCCGTGATCGGGAAATGACTTTCACCCATGTCCGGATCAATGTCGGCCAAGCGCTGTGGGGCGATATAGACAAAGCCCAAGGTCAGCGGCGCACCGATCCACTTCTGTAAATTGAAACCGGCAAAGGAGATGCCCAGCTCATCGAGGTTGAACTCAATCTGACCGAGGGCATGGGCGCCGTCGAGGATCACATCGACGCCATGTTCCCGGGCCGCCGCGGCAATGGCCTGCACCGGCATGACCAGCCCGGTGCGATGGGTTACGTGAGTCAATGCCATCAGCTTCAAACGCGGGTACTGCATGAAGGCGTCACGGTAGCTTGCCAGCAAGCTGTCGAAGCTGGCGGGGTGGCGATGCTCGATCTTGATTACCTCCACCCCGCGATTGCGCGCCAGCCAACGCATGGCACCTTTGACCGTGTCGTACTCCAGATCGCTGAACAGCACCTGGTCGCCGGGCTGCAAGGTGTTGTAGTTACGGATCAGCGATTGCAGGGCATCCGAGGCGCAGCGGGTGAGGGCGACCGCTTCGGGATCGACCCCCAGCAGGTCGGCCAGTTGACTGCGAATCTGCACGCTTTCGACGTGTTCGAAATGCTGGCGAACATGCACCGAGTTGCTGCGGTTGATGAAGGCAATATTGCGCTGGTATTCATCAACCACGGTGCGGCTCATGCGCCCGAAGTACCCGTTTTCCAGGTTGATGGGGCCTGGCTCGACCTCGAAGCGGTCGGCGAATGTCTGCCAAAAATCTTCATCGCGGGCGTGGCGGGTATTCTCGGGCATGGGACGGCTCGGTCAGTGGTTAGTGGCCTGTGTGGCTAGTTCTGTTAGTCAACTTCGGCGCCAGAAGCCCATATCCAGCGTTGCTGTTCCTCGCCATAGCGGGCTATGACTCGTCACAGCGCCTTGGCTATGGACTTCTGGCATCCGAACTTGAGCTAACGAACTAGCCATACAGGCCACCAGGTTTGGGTTTGCCGTGCTTGGCGCGTAGTGGGTCGAGCAGGTCGGACAAACCGTTGTGATCGATTTCCTGCATCAAGGCCAACAAGCCGCCCAGTTCACCGTGAGGAAAACCTTCGCGGGCGAACCAGTTCAGGTATTGGCCGGGCAGGTCGGCAATGATGCGGCCCTTGTATTTGCCGAAGGGCATTTCACGAGTGACCAGCAGTTCGAGCTTTTCGGGATTCATGGTGCAGCCGTCTTGATTCAAACATTCTGGAAAATACAGGCATTCTGCATGCAGGCCAATTGACAGATCATGCAAATAACGCGGATACAGATATTCAGTAAAAAGTTAACTTATTGAAAAGTAACATAAAAATATTAATTTTCGGGCTGCCATAAACGAAGCCGAACATTGTGAAGATCATGTGCAGTAGGTTCGTGCCCGTTCGTAAGCTGTAACCATCTGTCAAAAACGCCTGCCAGTCTGGATTTTTTTGTGAGTTCGATTTAACGCTAGACTAAAAATAGTTAGCTAGCTAATAATTTGCTCATCATATCCTCACACTTATCCCGACTATCGTTACGGTGTCGTTTCAAGGGTTCTCCTCGTGCGTATTACCTTGCAAGCCTTGCTTGCGCCTAACCTTCGCGCACTGCAATTTGCGATCAAAACCGTGCTCGGCGGTGGCTTGGCGCTATGGCTTGCATTGCGCTGGGGTCTGGAGCAGCCGGCCTGGGCGTTGATGACGGCGTTTATCGTCGCGCAACCCTTGTCCGGCATGGTGGTGCAAAAGGGACTGGCGCGGCTGCTGGGAACCCTGGTGGGGACCATTATGTCGGTGGTGTTCATGGGGCTGTTTGCCCAGACACCCTGGTTGTTTTTGCTGGCATTGGCGCTGTGGCTAGGGTTGTGTACGGCCAGCTCGACCTTGCTGCGCAGCGCCTGGTCCTATTCCTTTGTGCTGGCTGGTTACACCGTAGCGATCATTGCCTTGCCAGCGTTGACACATCCGCTGACGGTGTTCGATCAGGCCGTAGCGCGTTGTACGGAAATCAGCCTCGGTATTGTATGCGCCACGGCCAGCAGCGCTTTGCTTTGGCCGATGCGGGTCGAGCGCCAACTGGCCGAGCAAGCGCGCACTGCCTGGCAGAGCGGACTTCAAGCAGCTCGTGCAACCTTGGCTGGCGATGCTCAGGCGCGCAAAGGGTTGTTGGAAATTCTCGGGCGAATCGTCGCCGTAGATGCTCAGCGCGAGCATGCCTGGTTCGAGGGTGGCCTGGGTCGTCAGCGGGCACGAGCGATCAGCGGTTTGAGCCAAAAGCTATTGATGCTGCTGCGGATCGCCCGCTCGGTGCGCCGACAATGGCGACAACTGGACGAGCAAGAAACCGCGCAGTTGGCGCCCTGGTTGAGTGAGGTGCTGGAGGCGCTGGAAGCACTAGACACGTCGGCTCTGCAAGCCTTGCGCCCTCGGGTTCAGGACGCCGCTCATGACCCGCAGATCAGCTCGGCACACAGTTATTGCCTGGCGCGTTTGGCCTTGCTGCTGGACACCGCATTGGTCGCGGGGCTGGCATTGCGCGCGGTGGAGGAGGGCAGCAATCCGAGCGAGCTACCTAACAGCCTGGCACCCCATCGCGACCTCGCACTGGCGCTGGTTTTCGGTGCCCGCAGCGCGTTGGCGTTTCTTGTGGTGTCGTGTTTTTGGCTGGCCACGGCCTGGCCTGCGGCCTCGGGCGCATTGTTGCTGACCTGCGTGGTTTGCAGCTTGTTTGCCAGTCGCGAAAATGGTGCGCAGATCGGCATGAGTTTTTTGCGCGGGATCCTGCTGGCGATTCCCGTGGCCTTTGTCGTTGGCGAAATCCTGTTGCCGCAATGGAGCGGCTTCCCGATGTTGTGCATGGCCATGGGTGTGCCGTTGTTCTTCGGTGCGCTGGGCATGGCCAAGCCACAGATCGGCGCGACGGCCACCTCCTTTTGCCTGCATTTTGTGGTGCTGGTGTCACCGTTGAATGCGATGAAGTTTGACGTCGCGACCTTCTTTAACAGTGCACAGGCGATATTGCTTGGTGTGGGTGCGGCGGTGTTGGCCTTCCATCTGCTGATCTTGCGTAACCCCGCGTGGCACGGTCGCCGTTTACTGGCCGCGACTCTCGATGATCTGGTGCGACTGACCCGGCGCAATCTGCGTGGGGCAGAAAGCTGGTTCGGCGGGCGCATGGCTGATCGTCTGCTGCAACTGGCGCGGCATTATCCGGAGTTGCCGGAGCAGGCCCGCAGCCGCTGGGATGACGGTCTGCTCGGTTTGGACATCGGCGATGAGCTGCTGCATTTGCGCTTGAGTCTGGCCGTCGCGCAGGTCCCGATCAGCACGCAACAGCGCGATTATCTTCAGCAACTGGAAAATGTGTTGGAGCAAGGTCCGGCCGGCAGCCGCGCCGATGCACTCGCGCAACCCAGTGCTGCGTTGCTGCAAACCCTGCAAGCCTTGCCGCCCAGCGATGCACTGAAACTGGCACAAGGTGCAGTGCTGCAATTGCAAAACAGTTGGCGCAGCTGGTGTCGTCAACAGGAGGAAAACCATGGGGCTGCGTGAGTGGTCACTGGGCGGGATTCTGCTCAGTCCGTTTCTGATTTATGTCGTGCTGGCGCTGCTGCTGACGGGGGCGTTGCGCATGTTGCTGCGTGTCACGCCGTTGGGACGCTGGATTTGGCACGAAGCACTATTCGATTGTGCCTTGTACGTCTGTGTATTGACCCTGATCACCGTCGTCCTCGGACCTTTATAAGGAGTTGACTATGCGTACATCGGTACGTGTTGCTATTACCCTGTGCCTGGTGGCTGTGGCGGTGCTCGCCGGCTTCCATCTGTGGAAGTACTACATGCTGACGCCCTGGACCCGCGATGCGCGGATCCGTGCCGACGTAGTGATCGTTGCGCCGGACGTTTCGGGTTGGGTGCGCCAGCTCAAGGCCTACGATAATCAGCAGGTGAAGGCCGGCGATTTGCTGCTGAGTATCGATCGTGACCGCTTCGAAGCCGCGCTGGAGAAAGCTCAGGCGGTGGTGCAAACCCGTCAGCAGCAACTCAGCTTGCGTGAGCATGAAGCGAGTCGCCGCGCCAGCCTCGGGCCGCAGGCGATCAGTGCCGAGCTGCGGGAAAACGCGCAGATCAATGCCGGGATTGCCCGAGGTGAACTGCGCCAGGCTCAGGCTGAAGCCAAGGTCGCCGAACTCAACCTGGCTCGCAGCGAAGTGCATGCGCCGCGCAACGGACATATCACCAACCTGCGTCTGGCCGAAGGTAACTACGTGAATGCCGGGCAGCCGGTGATGGCGCTGATCGACGATTCAACCTTCTACGTGCAAGCCTATTTCGAAGAGACAAAACTGCCGCGTATTCAGGTCGGTGACTCAGTCAAGGTCTGGCTGATGAGCGCAGGCGAAGCGCTGCAAGGCCATGTCGAAAGCGTCAGCCGCGGCATCACCGACCGCAACGCCACGCCGGACGGGCAACTGTTGGCGGAAGTGGAGCCGACCTTCAACTGGGTGCGCCTGGCACAGCGGATTCCGGTACGGATCAAACTCGATAAGCTGCCTGACGGCATCAACCTGAGCGCGGGGATGACGGCGAGTGTGCAGGTGGAGGAGCAGGCGGGTGGGTCGCAGTAAGGCTGTTGCATTCGTAGCAGCTGCCGCCAGGCTGCGTTCGTCCCGGGCCGGACGCAGCCTTCGGCAACTGCTACAGAAAACTTTCGATCCTTAACAAAATTTCAGCCAATACTGATCGCCGGCAATGTCGGCAGTGTCACGGTCTGCTGTTTACGCGGAGCGAGGATTTCAGCCTCGCCATCTACCACCAACTCATCGCGTTGGTTAAACACGCGTGTAGCGATGCGCACACGAAATTTCGGTAGCTTCTCGAGGATTTCCAGGCGCACGGTCAAGGTGTCGCCGATCTTCACTGGTTTCTGGAAGCTCATTTGTTGACCGATATAGATAGTGCCCGGCCCAGGCAACTCGCACGCAACGGCAGCGCTGATCAGGGCGCCGCTGAACATGCCGTGAGCGATGCGCTCCTTGAACATGGTCGCGGCTGCGAATTCGGCGTCCAGGTGCACCGGGTTGTGGTCACCGGACATCGCGGCGAAGAGCTGAATATCGCGCTCTTCAACGGTTTTGCTGTAGCTGGCGGTCTGGCCGACTTCGAGGGCTTCGTATGGGGTGTTGGTAACCTGGGTCATGTATCTCAAGTCCTGTGACGAAGTAATTAAATTAACGTATTGATTTTAAACAAAAATTATTCAGTTCGTGGTGGTCGGCGATTTTTCAATGCCTGCTCCAGCCACGCCAGTACATCCCTCGTTACTTCATCGCGGTTGCTTTCGTTGAACAGCTCGTGCCGAGCCTGCGGGTAGATATTCAATTGCAGGCACTGGCTTCCGGCCTTGCGCAGAGCATCGGACAAGTCTTTGAGACGTGTGCCGTTGCTCACAGGATCACATTCACCACCGATTACCAGCAGCGGCAGGCCCGGATCGATCTGAGCGAGATTGGACGCTTTGCTGATTTGCTGCAACCCGCCCAGCATGTCGATCCATAGCTGATTGGTGCACCGGAAGCCGCAGAGCGGGTCATTGACGTACTTGTCGACTTCGTCGGGATCTCGGCTGAGCCAGTCAAAACGTGTTCGATTGGGTTTGAACGCTTTGTTGAAAGATCCAAATGACAACCATTCGATCAGCGCACTGCGACCGGTGGGGCCCTGGCGCAAGCGTTCGAAACGCGTAATCAGACGGGCGACTCGGTAAAGCGCAACGGGTTGAAAATTTGAACCGCTGAGAATCGCTCCGTGCAAGCTGGCGCTGTGGTGCAGCAGATAACCTTGGGCGATGTAGCTGCCCATGCTGTGGCCAAGTAGCACGATAGGTGTTCCGGGATGATGCTGGCCGATGTGCTGGTTAAGGCACGCCAGGTCGCCGACCACCTTGCGCCAGCCGTCCTTGTCTGCGTAATGCCCCAAGACACCGTGCTCGGCGGTTTTACCGTGACCACGTTGATCCGGGGCGTACACCCCATAGCCTTGAGCGCAGAGCTCTTCGGCCAGGCGAGCGTAGCGACCGCTATGTTCGGCCATCCCATGGGCCAACAAGATCACCGCTTTGAGCGGGGCTTCAGGTAGCCACTGGTTGACGTAAAGGCGGCTGCGGTCACTCGCAGTCAGCCAGAAAGTATCGTGGATCATGGCGATTCCTTTGCTCGGGGTCATTGCATTGTATAACTCATCAGACGATTGCCGTCTGATCAGGGCGTGCCTCAGCAACAAGATTCACACTATCAATGACACGCCTGCGTGTATTTGCCTGAATCGTTATAACTGCTAACGTCCGGAGAGCCCCGCTTTTCAAAGCAACAGAGATGCGGCCCGGACACGCTCAGGTAAAGAGGACAAGAACAATGCAACCTGATTTCTGGAATGACAAACGCCCGGCCGGCGTCCCCCTGGATATCGATTTGGATGCCTACAAGTCGGTGATCGAGGTTTTCGAGCGTTCCTGCAAGAAATTTGCTGATCGCCCGGCGTTCAGCAATATGGGGGTGACCCTGACTTATGCCGAGCTGGAACGCTACAGCGCGGCATTCGCAGGTTATCTGCAAGCGCACACCGATCTGGTGCCTGGCGACCGTATTGCGATGCAGATGCCCAATGTCCTTCATTATCCGATTGCCGTGTTCGGGGCGTTGCGCGCCGGGTTGATCGTGGTCAACACCAATCCTTTGTATACCCCGCGTGAGATGCGTCACCAGTTCAAGGACTCCGGCGCCCGGGCGCTGGTCTACCTGAATATGTTCGGCCATAAGGTCCAGGAAGTGCTGGCCGATACGGATATCCAGTACCTGATCGAAGCGAAGATGGGCGACCTGATGCCTTCCGCCAAGGGCTGGCTGATCAACACCGTAGTCGACAAAGTGAAGAAGATGGTGCCGGCCTACAACCTGCCCCAGGCCATTTCGTTCAAGAGCGCGCTACGTCTGGGTCGTGGGCAGGGCATCAAGCCATTAACCGTCAGCCTCGACGATGTCGCGGTGCTGCAATACACCGGCGGCACCACGGGACTGGCCAAGGGGGCGATGCTCACCCATGGCAACCTGGTGGCGAACATGCAGCAAGCGCGGGCTTGCCTGTCCCAGCTCGGCGACGATGGCCAGCCACTGCTCAGGGAAGGCCAGGAGGTGATGATCGCGCCATTGCCGCTGTACCACATCTATGCCTTCACCGCGAACTGCATGTGCATGATGGTGGCCGGTAACCACAACGTACTGATCACCAATCCGCGGGACATCGCCAGCTTTATCAAAGAACTGAAAAACTGGCGGTTCTCGGCGCTGCTCGGGCTCAACACCTTGTTCGTCGCGCTGATGGATCACCCGGACTTCAAGACCCTGGACTTTTCCAATCTGAAACTCACCAACTCCGGCGGGACGGCGTTGGTCAAAGCCACTGCCGAGCGTTGGCAGGCCATGACCGGTTGCCGTATTACCGAAGGTTACGGGCTGACCGAAACCTCGCCGGTCGCTTGCACCAATCCTTACGGTGACAAGTCACGATTAGGCACGGTGGGTCTTCCAGTGCCGGGTACCACCCTGAAAGTCATTGACGACGAGGGCGTCGAGCAGCCGCTGGGCGAGCGCGGTGAGCTCTGCATCAAAGGCCCGCAAATCATGAAGGGTTATTGGCTGCAGCCTGAAGCCACAGCACAAGTTCTGGATGCCGAAGGCTGGTTCAAGTCAGGCGACATCGCGGTGATCGATCCGGACGGTTTTGTGCGGATCGTCGACCGTAAGAAGGACATGATCATCGTCTCGGGTTTCAACGTGTATCCGAATGAAATCGAAGATGTGGTCATGGCCCATCCGAAAGTCGCCAACTGTGCGGTAATCGGTGTGCCGGACGATCGTTCGGGCGAGGCGGTGAAGTTGTTTGTGGTCGCTCGCGAATCGGGTGTCAGCCTTGAAGAGCTGAAGGCTTACTGCAAGGAAAACTTCACCGGCTACAAAGTGCCCAAACACATTGTGCTGCGCGATTCGCTGCCGATGACCCCAGTGGGTAAAATCCTGCGGCGGGAGTTGCGCGATATCGCGTGATTGGTTTGTAGCGAAGTATTGGATCGAGTCGATACCGAATAGATCGCAACCTATCGGCAGCTACTACGCCGACCGAGCTCACTCCATGATTTTGCGGTGAACACAGGTCCCGTAGGCGTTGCCGATAGGCTGCGATTTTTTGCTTTTAAAGGCCCATTTCAGAGGGCTTCAAGGCACTATAGAATCTTTACTCTAAAAGTGACCACTGAACAATCATGAGTCACTAATGTGACTATAGAGGCCTTCTTTGGCTCTAGTCGGCCCTTGGCAAAGCTGCTACTCTCGGCCCGCTTTGTGACTTCTCGGCCTAAGTAAAAAGCCAGATTCACCAATAAAAAACACACACCAATAATAATCGCACTAACTAAATGCGGTGATGAATTCGCGTTGCTGAGGAGTGGGCTTCCATGATCGAAAACTTTTGGAAGGATAAGTACCCAGCTGGGATTGCTGCCGAGATCAATCCAGACGAGTATCCGAATATTCAGGCGGTGTTGAAGCAATCTTGCCAGCGTTTTGCCAACAAGCCGGCCTTTAGCAACCTCGGCAAGACGCTCACCTACGGTGAGCTGTACGAATTGTCGGGCGCTTTTGCCGCTTACCTGCAACAGCATACCGACTTGCAGCCAGGCGATCGAATTGCCGTGCAGTTGCCGAACCTGTTGCAATACCCGATCGCCGTGTTTGGTGCCATCCGCGCCGGTTTGATCGTAGTCAACACCAACCCGCTGTACACCGCGCGGGAAATGGAACACCAATTCAACGATTCCGGTGCCAAGGCGCTGGTGTGCCTGGCCAACATGGCGCATCTGGCACAAGCCGTGGTGCCCAAAACTTCGGTCAAGCATGTCATCGTCACCGAAGTGGCCGACCTGCTTGCGCCACTCAAGCGCTTGTTGATCAACAGCGTCATCAAGTATGTAAAGAAGATGGTCCCGGCGTATCACTTGCCCAAGGCCATCAAGTTCAATGACGTGTTGAGCAAAGGCCGCGGTCAACCGATCCGCGACGCCAACCCTGCCGGCAGCGATGTCGCAGTACTGCAATACACCGGCGGCACCACTGGCGTGGCCAAGGGCGCGATGCTCACCCACCGCAACCTGGTGGCGAACATGCTGCAGTGCAAGGCGCTGATGGGTTCCAACCTGAATGAAGGTTGCGAGATCCTGATCACGCCGCTGCCGCTGTACCACATCTATGCCTTCACCTTTCACTGCATGGCGATGATGCTGATCGGCAACCACAACATCCTGATCAGCAACCCGCGCGACCTGACGGCGATGGTCAAGGAACTGTCGAAGTGGAAGTTCAGCGGCTTTGTCGGCTTGAACACCTTGTTTGTGGCTCTGTGCAACAACGAGGCATTCCGCAAGCTGGACTTCTCGGCACTGAAAATCACCCTGTCTGGTGGCATGGCCCTGCAACTGGCCGCTGCCGAACGCTGGAAAGCGGTGACCGGTTGCTCCATTTGCGAAGGTTACGGCATGACCGAAACCAGCCCGGTGGCGACGGTCAATCCGATCCAGAACATTCAGATCGGCACCATCGGTATTCCGGTGCCGTCCACTGTCTGCAAAATCATTGATGACGCCGGTGTCGAACAGCCGCTGGGCGAAATCGGTGAGCTGTGCGTCAAAGGCCCTCAAGTCATGAAGGGCTACTGGCAGCGTCAGGAGGCTACTGACGAGATTCTCGACAGCGAAGGCTGGTTGAAGACCGGTGACATCGCACTGATCCAGCCAGATGGTTATATGCGCATCGTCGATCGTAAGAAGGACATGATTCTGGTCTCCGGATTCAACGTTTATCCGAACGAGCTGGAAGACGTACTGGCGACCTTGCCAGGCGTGTTGCAGTGCGCGGCCATCGGCGTACCGGACGAGAAGTCCGGTGAGGCGATCAAAATTTTCCTCGTTGCCAAACCGGGTGTGACCCTGACCAAGGAGCAGGTGATGGAGCACATGCGCGCCAACGTCACCGGTTACAAAGTGCCGAAAACCATTGAGTTCCGCGATGCGCTGCCGACCACCAATGTGGGCAAGATCCTGCGCCGTGAACTGCGCGATGAAGAACTGAAGAAGCTGGGCTTGAAGAAGTAAGCTGGCTGTAAAATACAAAGCCCGCCAAGTGCGGGCTTTTTGCTGTCTAGCGTTTGCCTTTTACACAGCCTTTGGCGTCGAACACGATTTGAGCGCTACGACCTGTCTTTGCGTCGTAACGATAGCTTGTGGTCGCATTTCGAATGCTGATTTTGTCAGGTTTGCCGAGTGCGCTTTCGACTTCCTGCTGATTCATGCCAGGCACGATTCGTTGATTGATAATCGCTTGGCGGCGTTCTTTGGCGCTGAGTAAATTTCCACAATCGTCATCGGGCTGCCCGACGAGAACCAGCTGCTCTTTTGCTGATTTCGTACTGAATGTTTCCTGGAATCGGCTCTTTGGGGCGATTGCCTTGATGCCGCCCGGTGCTACATTGACCGCATTCTGAATCAACAGTGTCTCTTGTGGCGCACAACCCAGGGTGGTGAAGGTGACATGCCCGCCAGCGTTTTCGCATCGGTGCACAGTCGTGGCGTTTGCTTGCATCGATAGCCAGAGCAGGGTGAAACACAAGGATGAGATCTTTCTCAGTGGCATGCGACGTCCTCCGTGACGGTCCGGAAAAAGGATAGACGGTACTTTTTTGACCCGTGTGTGTTTTCTTTTCTGAATGAGTCGTCGCAGGTCTATAGATTCGGACAGCGCTCAGGTTTGCGTCGCAAGCGCTTGTTCTTGCCAAGATTTTTTAGCGTTAAAGGGCATCAGGCGGTGTATCATTGCGCCCGTCAGCCCCGCCGGGGCTTGTGGAATACCTCCATGGACTTACCCAGTAGTTACTCAGTACCTCGTTTTTACAATCATGAATTGACTGATTGATCCTTCCGGCGTGCCCCGCTGCTGGGAGTGGAGTTCGCCTATGTCTGAAGTTGAAGTAAAGAAAACGCAAGAAAGTTTGCAAGACCGCCTCGCTCAAGTCGTTGAGCTGCTGCAGCGCCAGCGGGTAGTCGAAGACCTGACTCATCGCCAGGAAGGTCATCATCACGACCGGGTCGAGAACCTGGTTCACCGGCAAAACCTTGTCGAGTTGCAGCGCAAACTCGATGACCTGCACTCCGCCGACGTTGCCTACATCCTTGAAGCCCTGCCGCTTGCAGAGCGTCTGACTGTCTGGCAACTGGTCAAGGCCGAGCGCGACGGCGATATCCTCCTTGAAGTATCCGATTCGGTTCGGGAAACGCTGATCGCCGACATGGACGATCACGAGCTTCTGGCTGCTGCCAAGGAAATGGATGCCGACGAACTCGCTGACCTGGCGCCTGAGCTGCCGCGAGACGTCGTCCACGAACTGATGGAAACCCTCGATGGCCAGCAGCGTGAGCGTGTCCGCTCCGCGTTGTCCTATGACGAGGATCAGGTCGGCGCGCTCATGGACTTCGAGATGGTGACTATCCGTGAAGATGTCAGTCTCGAAGTGGTGTTGCGTTACCTGCGTCGGCTCAAAGAGCTGCCGAGTCATACCGACAAACTGTTCGTGGTTGACTACGGCGGTGTGCTCAAGGGCGTGCTGCCGATCAAGCGGTTGTTGGTCAACGACCCGGACAAGCAAGTGCTTGATGTCATGGCCAGCGATCCGGTGAGTTTTCACCCGGACGAAGATGCGTACGACGCTGCACAGGCTTTCGAACGTTATGACTTGATTTCAGCTCCGGTGGTCGACAAGAACGGCAAGCTGATCGGCCGTCTGACCATCGACGAAATGGTCGACCTGATTCGTGAAGAGAGCGAAAACGAAGTTCTCAACATGGCGGGTCTGCGCGAGGAGGAAGATATTTTTGCGTCAGTCTGGAAGTCCCTGCGCAACCGCTGGGCCTGGCTGGCAATTAACCTGATTACCGCTTTTGTGGCGTCTCGAGTGATCGGCCTGTTCGAAGGTTCCATCGAGAAACTGGTGGCTCTGGCCGCGTTGATGCCGATTGTTGCCGGTATTGGCGGCAACTCGGGGAACCAGACAATTACCATGATCGTGCGCGCTATGGCGCTGGATCAGGTCAGTACCGGCAATACCTCCCGTTTGATGCGCAAGGAACTGGCCGTCGGATTGATCAATGGCCTGGTCTGGGGTGGGGTGATCGGTGTGGTCGCCTACCTGCTCTATGGCAGTTGGTCGCTGGGCGTGGTGATGACGGCGGCGATGACCCTCAATCTATTACTGGCGGCGCTGATGGGCGTCCTGATTCCCATGACCCTGGCGAGGGTCGGGCGTGACCCTGCAATGGGGGCGAGCGTGATGATCACTGCGGTGACTGACAGTGGCGGGTTCTTCATCTTTCTCGGGCTGGCGACGATTTTCCTGCTCTGAATCTTCTCTGCGCAGTCTCGCCGATTGGCAGGCTGCGCGACTCCTTATATCCATTCTTGATTGCTCAGCAGTAGAGCTGCGCTTGCATCCACTGAAACGCCGGGTCGTGCCGGATTTTGGTCGAAAAAAAGCCAGCGCTAGGCTGGCTTGAGCTTTCAGGATGGAATCAGGAGGCGTCTGCTGCCATTTCGGCGTCATGGGCGATCAGGGAAACCAGTGCGTTTTGCTGACGATGTGAGAGTTGGCGGAAGCGTTGAAGCAGTTCGCGTTCATGCAGTGACAGCTCCGGGCTGTCCATCCGCATGCTCAATTCTTCACCCAGCGCGCCTTCCTGAATAAGACTTTGCTCCATGCGCGCGATGATTTCAGAGTTCATGCTGCGATGATGATTGCGAGCCACCTCGGCGATGCGTTCACGCATTCCATCGGGCAGACGCACGACGAACTTGTCAGCCGTACGGCTGGAATAAATTGCCTGTTTCAATGGGCGCATATATTTAACCGGTTAGTTCAGGGGAGCGGTTTTCGGAATTGGCCGCAAGATGTCTGTTAGGACAAGCGTTACAACCAAATGTTCAACCTGAATTGTTAAGAGGCCCGCATCATGCCTCGAAAATGCCAGATCGTTGGCGTCAATTCTGTGACAAATATTGAACTGGATAAAGGCGTTATGCCAGCACCAATTATCAGAAATGCGGACTGGTTTGAAAGATTGCTCCAGCCCGCTTATCTGACCGCGTCCACTCGCCCGACAGAAGGTGTCTGAAGCCTCCCAAGGGCGCATGCTATGCGGATCCGATCATTAATCCCTGTCTTGTACAGAATAGTGGCAAATGGCCGATTTACTAGGCTGCCAGCTGACAAGAGACGTTACCGAGATGCCGGGCAGACTGATTTATTTGATGGGGCCGTCGGGGGCGGGTAAAGACAGCCTTATCGACGCTTCCCGCGAGCTTTTGCACAGGCTTGGCTGCGATGTGGTGCGACGAGTCATCACGCGCTCGGCCGAGTCTGCAGGGGAGGAGGCCATGGGTGTCTCTCAAGCGGAGTTCGAGCGACTTAGGCAGCAAGGAGGCTTTGCGTTGTATTGGCACGCCAATGGTCTCGATTACGGAATTCCGGTCCAGATTGATGAGTGGCTGGCCCTTGGACGCAATGTGCTGGTAAATGGCTCCAGGGAGCATTTAGCTCAAGCGCGCAAGCGTTACCCGACGTTGCTACCCATCTTGTTAACAGTAAAGAGCGAGGTCTTGCGTCATCGACTTGTACGGCGCGGGCGTGAAAACTCCGATGAAATTGAAGCGAGGTTGCAGCGCAATGACTTGTTTCTCGCCAGTGGATCTTCAGACGGCGCGGATCCAGTCATGCGTCTGGATAATTCAGGTGAATTGTCTGTCACTGTCGACCATTTCCTCAGGCTGCTGGAGCTGGTAAGTATCAGCGCAACACCGGATCAAACTTGATTTTGCGTCCGGCGATCAGCGCCAAAATGAACAATCCGGTAAATGCTCCGCAAGCAACCATCGGCAGAGGGCTTGAGTCTTTCCCTGTCGGGGTGAGATTCAAGGCACCACTGAGTATTGCGAGAATCAAAAATCCTGCGGCTGGTTTTGACATGCTGTGCTCCTGATGAAGTGATTCAAAATACCCAGCTTTCCGAATGCTGACGGGTAGGGTGCTCGACCTGGGTATCGCTCGCTATCTGGGCCGACTCAAGAGCCTGGTCGCTCATCACCATCATTTTGGGTGGTCGATCTTGTGTGTAATGGGCATCAGCTGATGCCAACTGATCAGCGCTGCTAGCAGGCTAAAAATGAAAAATCACCACGACCGCCAAGGCAATGGCATTCAGGAGAAAAAGGGCGCTGTTCATGGCGTTGTCTCCGCTGTTCTTTTGAGAGGTAATAAAGCAGCGGTCGTACCAAACGTTTATTGTCTATTAAGTCTTTTAAAAACAATAGCTTAAGTTTTTATTGGGGGAGGTCGATGATTGCATTTTGTAATGATGGCTTTTTGCATGGACGCAATTTGCACGATCGTCGACGCAGCGGTGCCGCGTTGACTCTGGCCTACACTTAAAAAGCCCCACGGACGACATGACAAAAGCAGGCTTGGCCGTTACCATGCACGCCGTCCCTCGCGCCGCTCATTTTTGCGGTCGCCCTATGTCTCAGTAGCTCAATTGGATAGAGCATCCCCCTCCTAAGGGGAAGGTTGGCAGTTCGAACCTGCCCTGGGACACCATATAATTCAAGGTTTTCAGCGATTTATTTAGTTTTGCTTTTGACTGGTTGTCGTTTTAAGTGGCTACTTCGAAAAGCCTACCTCAGTTTGATTCCTGCTATCTCCCAGCTGCCTATCGTGCGTGTGCATACGAGCCCATGCGGTCGCATGGATGTGCGCCTTTTCGCTGCGCGCTAGTGTCCTGAGCGGTTAATTCAATAACTTATTCTTTATCGCCCCCAGCTTTGCTTTGTTTACAGAGCTGATGATTGATTCAGCCGTCTTATTCCACCTGAAGGGCTTGGCTGAAAGGTCATTGTG